>DATKRA010000053.1:0-78410 GCA_035532455.1 Gaiellaceae bacterium
GGGTCGCGGGCGAGCGTGACCATCGCCTGCGCGACCGTGCCGACGTCGTGGCGCTCGACGAGCTCGCCGCCGTGGCCGCTCTGGATCCACTCGTCCATCGACGGCGCGCGGCCGGCGATGACGGGGACGCCGCTCGCCATCGTCTCGAGCAGAGAGGCCGGGGAGGAGTCGACGTCGGCCAGCGAGACCGCGAAATCGGCGGACGCGTTCACGGCGGGAAGCTCCGCGGCGGGAACGTCGCGCACTGCCATGTACGGCTCACATCCGAGCTCCTGCGCGAGCCGGTCGAACTCGTCGCGTGACCAGCCGCCGCCGGCGGTGGAGAAGAGCCGGAGCTCGGGCACCTCCGCGTGTGCCGCCGCGAACGCCTTGAGGACGATGTCGAGGTTCGAGTACGGGCGGAAGTTGCGGAGCGAGAGGCAGACGACCGCGTCGTCCGGCCAGCCGAGGTCACGCCAGCGCGAGCGGTCGGCGAGCTGAGGCGAGTAGTTGTCGATGCGGGCGTGCCAGAAGATCCGGTGGAACTTCGCGCGGTCGGCGCCGAGCCGCACCGAGGCGTCCTCGAGCGCCTGCGAGTTGACGACGTACGCGAGCGCGCGGTCCGGCGCGAGTCCGATCCGTGCGCGCTCCTCGGCCTCGGGCGAGCTCCACGCGTCGACGATCGCGTCCTTTCCCCACGGGCTGACGACGAGCGGCTCGAGCCCCGCGCGCGCCGTCCAGTAGCCGTACGGGAGGAGATAGTGCGAGTGGACGACGTCCGGCTTGGCCTCCCTCGCCACACGTTGCAGAGCGGGGATCATCCGGTAGCGGCGGACGAGCGGCACGCGCAGAAGCGGGTCGACCTCCTGGAGCTGGTGGACGACGAGGCCGTCGTGCTCGCCCTGGCGCGGGTTGTAGCGGGTCGAGGCGATATGCACCTCGTGGCCCTGCTCGGCGAGCCTCTGCGCCCACCGCACGAAGTGGCGCGACTTCGCGTCGCCGATGCCGAGGATGCGGAGGGACTCAGCCATTTCGGGCTCCCTTCAGGCTCCGCACGCCGTGCAGCGTATAGCGGGCGAAATGGACGAGCGCCGGCTTCGGGTCGTCCCGCGCGAAGACCGCGTCGACGTACGGTCTCCGCTGCACGGCGTGCGACGCGCCGGCCATGACGGTGATGGCCCAGCGTCTTCCGCTCGCGTGGCTGAGCACCGGTGGGAGGCGGTCGCCGATCAGGTCGCGGTACGCGATCCACGGGAGGTCGACGCCGCAGGCCGCGGCAAGCCCGTGCCACTGCCACAGGCGCGGGTTCACCTCGATGAGCTTGTAGCGGCCGTCGCGCGGGTCGCGGATCATCTCCACCTGCGAGATGCCGTGGAAGGACAGCGCGCGCAGCAGCGCGAGGCCCTGCTCCACGACCTCGTCCACCCAGACCGCCTCGCTGACGCGCGCAACGCCCGTGAAGCCGCGGGTCTGCCGGACCTTGCGGCCGGAGAAGAGGCCGAGCGCCTCGCCGTCGCCGGAGAGGTAGCTGCCGAGCGTGTACATCTCCTCGGCGCCGCCCGGCACGAGCTCCTGCACCATCGGCTCGTACGGCGCGGTGTCCTCGTACGCGCGTGCGAGCTCCGCGGCGTTCTCGCAGCGGAAGAGCTGCACGTTGTGGGTGCGCCGGAAGCCGACGTTCGCGGCCGGCTTGACGATGAGCGGGAAGCCGAGCTCCGCGCCCGCCGCCTGCGCCTCCTCCGCCGAGCGCGGATGGAAGGTGCGCGGGACGGGGAAGCCGATCGCCTCGGCGGTGTCGAGCTGGTGGCGCTTGCTCTGGATGCTCTCGAGCACGTCCCAGCCCGGGAACGGGAAGCGGTAGCGCTCGCCGAGCTCACCGGCGTGGCGCGCGAGTGCGTTGAGATGCTCGTCGTGCGTGGGGAAGACGGGGAGGACGTCCTCGGTCTCGGCGGCGATCGCCTTGAACGCAGCGATGTAGCCGTCCTCGTCGTCGATCGGGTCGGGGGCGAGCCGCGGCTCGGCATAGCGCGAGCGGAAGCCGAGCGCGTACGTCCTGTTGTCGACCGCGAGGACGCGCAAGCCGTGCCGTCCGAGTGACCGAATCGCCGCGAGCCCGTTCGCCCAGCCGACTTCCGCGACGACCGCGGTCCCCTTCGTCCCACCCACGCGGCGAGTCTAGTGGTCGGTCTCCCGCGTGAACACGACCATCTTCTGGTTGTCGGGATGTCCCCAGTCGCCCACGTAGGACATCGTCAAGCCGGTGCCCGCACACGCGGCACGGAGCGTCTCGAGGTCGTAGTGGTAGCTGTCCCGGTCGTAGTGGGAGGTGACACGCTCCGACTGCTGGATGTCGTCGAGGTACGACTTGCCCTGCGGGTTCTCGTAGATCGTCGCGTAGAACCGGCCGCCCGGCCGCAGCGCGTGCGCCATCTCGACGAGGCAGCGCGTGATCGTGTTGACGGGCAAGTGCGTGAAGACGGATTGGGCAATCGCGTAGTCGAACGTCTGCCCGAGCTTCCGGAACTCGAAGAGGCCGTTGACGAGGAGGAGAGGCTGCTTGTCGACGAGCCCCTGCCGCGGCAACTCGACCTTCTGCGCGTGCTCGAGGTTGTCGCCGCGCTTGTCGATCCCTGCGTAATGCCCGGGCTCGAGGTAGCGGATGAAATGCACCCCCGCCCGCAGCGGCCCACAGCCGACGTCGAGGACGTAGTGGCTCGGCTGGAGCCCCTGCTCGACGAGGTAGTCGAGCTGCGCGCGTCCGAGCTCCTCCCAGAAGTCCGCCGTCCCGCGCACCGTGGAGCGGTGCCAGTCGGGATCCCAGAGGCGGCGGTAGCGCGCAGGCAGCGATTTGCGCAGCTTCCGCTTGACGGACAGCGGCACGTACTGCTTCACCCGGCCGAGCAGGGCCTTGTTGCTCCCAGACATCCGGGCGAGTCTAGTTGTGTGCCGGGAGGAGTTGCCGCAGACGCTTTCGCTCGGCCGGAAGATAGAAGCCGAACGCCGCGAGCAGGAGCGGATAGATGAGCGTGAGGCCGATGGCGAGCGGCAGCGAGTGCGGTATCTCCTTGCCGATCGCGGTGAGCGCGCCGGCCGCCAGGAGGAGGACGGCAACCCGCCGCCACTGGTAGGAGACCGGATAGACCTTCTGCGCGTTCCACGTCCGCAGGACCATGATGAGAGCCCAGCCGGCGAGGGTGGCGTACGCCGCGCCGAGCATCCCGTAGGCGGGGATCAGCCAGACGTTGAGCGAGAAGTTGAGAGCTGCGCCGGCCGACGTCGCGATCCAGTTGAACTGCGTCCGGCGCGAGCGGCCGGTGGCGATCGTCACGACGATGAAGCCGGCGAAGAAGACGCTGCTGAAGGCGAGAGCCGGGATGGCCTCCGAGGCCGGCCAGTAACCGGGCTTGCGCGCGAGGAGCCGGACGATCCACGGGGCGAGCAGGCTCAGCCCGACCGCGGCCCAGCTGGCGATGAGCACGAGGTACGTGAGGACGTAGGAGTAGGTGCGCTTTGCGTCGCTCTCGTCCTCGATCGAGTACGCGAACGCCGGCCAGGCGACCTGGAAGGCGGTGAAGAGAAGCACCATCGCCGAGCCGATCTTGTTGCCGAGGGAGTACTGGCCGAGCTGGTTTAGCGCGTAACTGCCGTGCAGGAGCTTGGCGAGCATCAGCCGGTCGCCGAAGTTCAGCACCCATCCGGCGAGCGCCGACGCCATGAGCGGGAACCCGAAGCGGTTCATGCTGTGCAGGAGCTTCCGGTCGAACTGGATGCCGAGCTGCTCGCGGCGATAGGCGAGGAGCGCAATGAACACGACGAGCGTGCCGCTGAGGTTCCCGACGATGATCCCGAGCGGGCCTTCCTTGTAGACGACGACGAGGATCACCGTCAGCGGGACGGTGATGCCGATGTTGACGAGCGTCGCGATCGAGAAGGCGACGGCCCGCCGCTCGGCACGGAACAGATTCGTCATCTGCGCGTAGTTGACGTTCACCCAGAGCAGGACGGCGGTGGCGATGACGAGGCTCGTGCCGCTGCCTGCGAGGGCTGCTCCGTGGCGATATTCCACGCCGAGCAGTTGCGCGAGCTCCGACGCGAAGATGACGCACAGCGCGAGCGCGAGCGTCGAGTACCCCATCTGCGCCCAGAAGACGGTGCGAATGAGCCGCTGCCGGTACTCCGGCTCCTTGTCGAGGAAGTACCAGCGGATGAATCCGAAGTTCGCGCCGCCGCGGATCAGGACCACGGCCACGGCCATCACCGCCATCAGGAGCTCGATCCGCCCGTAGTCGCCGACCGAGACGTAGCTCGTGTAGAGCGGCAGCATGAGCACGGCGAGGAAGCGCGACGTGAGGCCGCCGATCCCGTAGATCACCGAATCGCGGCCGAGCCCGCGCAGCTGCGACGCGAGGGACATGTCCGCCAAGGGTACTGAGCACTCCACCCGGCCCCCATCTCGCCCTCTGGCGGCTGCAAAGCGTCGCGACTCCTCGCTTCGCTCGTCGGCCGGCTTCGCCGACTGCGGCGTCCTCAGGCTCCCGATAGCTTCGGCTATCGGTTCGCCCTGCGTCCTTGCCTCGCTCGCTTTTCGCTCGCCAGGCGGACGAGATAGAGGCCGGGCGGAGCACTAGAGTCCTGGCGATGACTGTTCCCGAGCGGGTCGAGCGGCGGGCGCGCTGGGTGCTCGACACCGTGGGCGCGCACCATCTGCGGTTCGGCGACGACGTGCCGTACGACGCCGACGCATGGGAGGCGGTGGAGCGCGGCGAGCTGCCGGGCGACCGGCTCGCGGCGGCGTTCTTCCACCTCGCGCGGGTGGAGGAGATGGGCGGCGCGCGCGACGAGCGGAACCGCTTCCCTGCTACCGCGTCGTGCCTCGACTCGCTCGATCCGCCGCTCGAGCGGCTGCGGCGCGAGTTCGGCTGCGAGCCACCCCGGTACGGCGGCGCGCGCTTCGCGGTGGCGCTCACGCACGACGTCGACGTTCCGTGGCGCTGGACGCCGATCGGCATCCGTGGCGCGGCGGCTCGCGCGCGTCACGGCGCGTGGCGCGAGGCGGGGGCTCTGGCCCGCGTCCCTCTCCATCGGCTGCGCGGCACCGATCCGAACTGGCGCTTCAAGGAGATCGCGGCGGAGGAGCGCGCCCACGGCGCGACCGGCTCGACGTTCTACGTCATGGAGGGGCATGGCCACCGCGCGGACGGCGCCGCGCCGGAGTCCTACGACCGCCTGCGTCCGCGGCTCGTCGAGGAGCTGCTCGAGTCGGGCTCCGAGGTCGGTCTCCACGGCAGCTATCTCGCCGCCGACGACACCGTCAAGCTCGCCGCCGAGAAGGCGCGGCTCGAGGGCCTCGCGGGGGAGGTCGCCGGCCATCGCTACCACTACCTCCGCGTCGACCCGCACCGGAACCTCATCCCGCTCGGCGGGCTCGGCTTCCGTTACGACACAACACTCGGCTTTCCCGACGCGGTCGGCTTCCGCGCCGGCATCGCGCATCCGTTCCGGCCCTGGGACTTCGCGCGGGAGGAGCCGGCGTCGATCGTCGAGGTGCCGCTCGCGGCGATGGACGCGACGCTGGCCGAGGCGCGCTATCAGGGCCTGAGCGCCGCGGCCGCGAAGCCGCAGCTCATCGCGCTGCTCGACTGGGCCGCGGAGCACGGCGGGGGCTTCTCGATCCTCTGGCATCCCGACCGCTTCGACGCGCCGAGCGCCCGTGGCTGGGACCGCCTGTACTTCGATCTGCTCGACGAAGTGAGACAACGCGGCGGCGTTTGCCTGCCGGCCGGTGAGGTGGCCGCCTCGCTCTACGATCGATAAGTGCCCGCGCGGAAGCTCATGGTCATCGGCCTCGACTGCGCGGCGCCGCAGCTCGTCTTCGACCGCTGGCTCTCGGAGCTTCCCACCATCCGCTCGCTGACCGAGCGCGGCCGGTTCGGCGTCCTCCGCTCGTGCGACCCGCCGATCACCGTGCCTGCGTGGTCGGTGATGACGTCGTCGCGGAGCCCCGGCGCGCTCGGCTTCTACGGCTTCCGCAACCGCAAGGACCACTCGTACGACCAGCTCGCCTTCGCCGACTCGCGCTCGGTGCGCGTGCCGCGGGTGTGGGATGTCCTCTCGACGCGCGGCCGCGACGTGATCGTGCTCGGCGTGCCGCAGACGTACCCGCCGAGCCGCGTCAACGGCGCGATGGTCTCGTGCTTCCTCACGCCCGACACGCGGACGAGCCGCTACACGTACCCGCCGGAGCTGAAGGACGAGATCGAGCAGCTCGTCGGCCACTACATGGTCGACGTCGAGAACTTCCGCACCGACGACAAGGACCGTCTCCTCGCCGAGATCGAGGAGATGACCGAGAAGCGCTTCCGGCTCGCCGAGCACCTGCTCTCCACGCGCCCCTGGGATCTCTTCTTCATGGTCGAGATGGGCACCGACCGCATCCACCACGGCTTCTGGCGCTTCACCGATCCGGGGCATCGCCTGTACGTCGAGGGCAACCCGTACGAGCACGCGATGCTCGACTACTACAAGCGCCTCGACGCGAAGATCGCCTCGCTCCTGCGCTTCGCCGACGACGACACGGCCGTGCTCGTCGTCTCCGACCACGGCGCGAAGAAGATGGACGGCGGCATCTGCGTCAACGAGTGGCTGCGGCAGGAGGGCTACCTCGTGCTGAAGGAGGAGCCCACGGAGCCGACGCGCCTGACGCCCGACATGATCGACTGGTCGAAGACGACGGCGTGGGGAGAGGGCGGCTACTACTGCCGGCTCTTCCTCAACGTCGCCGGCCGCGAGCCGGAGGGCGTCGTCCCTGCCGCCGACTACGAGCGCGTCCGCGACGAGATCAAGGAGAAACTCGAGGCGCTCGGCGACGACCAGGGCCGTCCGATCGGCACGATCGCGCACAAGCCGGAGGAGCTCTACGCGAATCCGCAGGGGATCACGCCCGACCTCCTCGTCTACTTCGGCGACCTCTACTGGCGCAGCGTCGGCCAGGTCGGGACGGGAACGGTGCACGTCTTCGAGAACGACACCGGGCCGGACGACGCGAACCACGCGCACGAGGGGCTGTACATCCTCGTCGCCGACGGCGTCGCGCCCGGGCCGGGCTCCGAGCGCGAGATCCGCGACATCGCCCCGACCATCCTCGAGCTCCTCGGCGAGCAGGTGCTGCCGGACATGGAAGGCTCGAGCCTGGTTTGAACCGCCGGTTCAGCCACCGCCAGATCCTCGTCATCTACTCAGCGCTGGCGCTGGGAATGCTGCTCGCGGCGCTCGACCAGACGATCGTCTCCACGGCGCTCCCGACGATCGTCGGCGACCTCGGCGGGCTCAACCACTACTCGTGGGTCGTCACCGCGTACCTCCTCGCCTCGACGATCACGCAGCCGATCTACGGCAAGCTCGGCGATCTCTACGGGCGCAAGCGGATCTTCCAGACCGCGATCGTGATCTTCCTCGCCGGCTCGGCGCTCTGCGGGCTCTCGCAGAACATGCTCGAGCTCACGGGCTTCCGCGCGCTGCAGGGCCTCGGCGCAGGGGGGCTGATGGTGACGGCGCTCGCGATCATCGGAGATGTCGTCCCGCCCCGCGAGCGCGGCCGCTACCAGGGGTACATGGGCGCCGTCTTCGCGGTCGCCTCCGTGATCGGCCCGCTCATCGGTGGTTTCCTCACGCAGCACGCGTCGTCGAGCGTCGCTGCCGGCTGGCGCTGGGTCTTCTACGTCAATCTCCCGGTCGGCGCGATCGCGCTCGCCGTCATCGCGGTCGTGCTCCACGACGACGCGTCCGAACGGAGGGAACACCGGATCGACTACGAGGGCGCTTTCGCGCTCGCGGTCGGTGCCGGGATGCTGACGCTCGGGCTGACGTGGGGCGGGACGCAATACCCGTGGAGCTCGTGGCAAGTGATCGCGTCATTCCTCATCGGCGTCGCCGGCGTCATCGCCTTCATCGCGATCGAACGACGGGCCGCCGAGCCGCTCATCCCACTTCGTCTCTTCCGCAACGGAATCTTCCGCACGTCGACCGCGATGTCGTTCCTCATCGGTGTGGCGATGTTCGGGACGATCATCTACGTCTCGCTTTTCCTGCAGGTGGTGCACGAGGTGACGCCGACCGTTTCGGGCCTCAAGCTTCTGCCGCTCATGGGCGGACTGCTCGTCGCGTCGATCGGCAGCGGGCGGACGATCTCGAAGATCGGGCGCTACCGGGCGTTTCCGATAGCCGGCACTGCCCTCGTCAGTGCCGGGATGTTCCTCCTCTCGCGCATCGGGGTCTCGACCGGTTACCTCCTCCTATCGGTCGCGATGGCCGTGCTCGGCTTCGGGCTCGGTCTCGTCATGCCGGTGCTCGTCCTCGCCGTGCAGAACGCGGTTCCGAGGCCGGACATGGGCGTCGCGACCGCCGGCTCGATCTTCTTCCGCTCGATCGGCGGGTCGTTCGGCGTCGCGATCTTCGGGACGATCTTCGCCAACCGCCTCGCGTACTGGCTTCCCCGCGACATCCCTGCCAAGCTCCTGGCGAGCGCCCATCTGAACGCAGGCAGCGCCGGGGCGCTGCTCCACTCGGACCCGACGACGATGGCGAAGCTGCCGCCGGCGATCCACACAGGGCTGACCGACGCGTTCTCGAGCTCGTTGCACACGGTGTTCTTGTGGGCCGTGCCGATCGGAGTGATCGCCTTCCTCGTCTCGCTGCTCCTGCGTGAGGTGCCGTTGCGCGACTCCCGCGGCGAGTCGCTCGCAGCAGCCATGGCCGACGCCGCCCCCGAAGGTCCCTGAGGAGGCAGCGGCGGGACATGGCTAAGCCGTCGCGACGCTCATCGCACCCCGTTCGGCGAGCAACGCCCCCCCGCTGCCTCCTAGACTCCGCCGCGTGACCGAGGTGGACGCGTCGCACGCTGAGCCCACGCTCGAGTGGGACACGCCGCTTTTCCGGATGGCGCGCGCCCAGTTCCAGCAGGCGCTCCCGTACGCGGACGTCTCGGAGATGGTCACCGAGCGGCTGAGCTACCCCGAGCGCGCGGTGATTGTCAGCGTCCCGCTCCGCCGCGACGACGGCTCGATCCAGATCTTCCCCGGCTACCGCGTCCAGCACTCGACCGTGCTCGGGCCGACGAAGGGCGGCCTGCGCTACGACCCCGAGGTCAACCTCGGCGAGTGCGCGGCGCTCGCGACGTGGATGACGTGGAAGTGCGCGCTCCTGCAGCTGCCGTACGGCGGCGCGAAGGGCGGGATCCGCGTCGACCCGCATGCCCTCTCGCAGCGCGAGCTCGAGAAGCTCACGCGCCGCTTCACGTCCGAGCTCGTGCGCGAGCTCGGCCCCCAGACCGACATCCCCGCTCCCGACATGGCGACGAACGAGCAGACGATGGCCTGGATCATGGACACGTATTCGATGCTCAAGGGCTACGCCGTGCCGGAGATCGTCACGGGCAAGCCGATCTCGCTCGGCGGCTCGCTCTTCCGGCGGGAGGCGACGGGGGCCGGCGTCGTCATGGTCGCCGAGCAGGCCGGGCGGCGGCTTGGCTGGGAGCTCGCGGGGAAAGCGTGCGTCGTGCAGGGCTTCGGCAACGTCGGCGGCGTCGCGGCGAGCGAGCTCCACGACCGCGGCGCGCTCGTGGTCGCGGTGTCGGACATCTCCGGCGGCTTGCACGACGAGCGCGGCCTCGGCGTCCCGGCGCTCCACGCGTACGCCGCCGAGCACGGCTCGCTCGCCGGCTACGACGTGTGCGAGCGGATCACGAACGAGGAGCTCCTCGAACTTCCGTGCGACCTGCTCGTGCTCGCGGCGCGCGAGGACCAGCTTCACGCCGACAATGCCGGGCGCCTGCAGGCGGCGATGATCGTCGAGGGCGCGAACGGCCCGACGACGCTCGAGGCGGACGCGATCCTCCGCGAGCGCGGCATCCCGGTCGTCCCCGACATCCTCGCGAACGCCGGCGGCGTGACGGTCTCGTACTTCGAGTGGGTGCAGGACCTCGGCCGGCTCTTCTGGGATCGTGACGAGATCCGCCGCAAGCTCGCCGACAAGATGGGAAGCGCGTTCGACCGCGTCTACTCCATCGCGGCGGAGAAGGACATCACGCTGCGGCAGGCCGCGATGGTCGCGGCGATCCGGCAGGTCGCGGGCGCGCTCGAAGCCCGCGGGATCTATCCGTAGAGGACAATGGGAAGATGATCACGCGTTCCTCGGGCGTCGCTGGCAAAGGGGCCGAGCGAGTGGCGCGCAGGGCAGTACATGGAGTACGACCAAGCGCCGCGAGCGAAGGCCCCTGCCGCCAGCGGCGTCAGGCGGCGGCGAAGCCGGGCTTGGCCCGGCGAGAGCCGCCGCCGGCGAGGGACGTGTGACGCCTGAGACCGTCCGCGACGCGATGGTTCCCGAGCCGACGACGCTCGGCGCCGGCGCGACCGCGCAGGAGGCGGGGCGCTGTCTCGGCAGCCCCGAGGTGCGGGCGATCTTCGTCACCGAGGAAGACGGCCTGCTCGTCGGCGTCGTGACGCGGAAGACGCTCGTCCGGGAAGTCGTCGCCGCGGGCCTCGATCCGCGCACGGTCGCGCTGCGCGACGTTGCCGAGCCGCCGCATTTCACGCTCGACGCGGGGCTCGGGCTCGAGGAGGCGTTCCGCTTTCTCGAGGAGCAGGATCTCGAGCGCGTGCCGGTCGTCGAGGACGGCCGCCTCGTCGGCGTGCTCTCCCGCGCCGTCGTGCAGCGGCGGCTCGCCGAAGACGAAGTGCTGGAGGACTAGCTCAGCTCCGAATCCGCAGCGCAATCGCCGGGGGCGCGCTACCGCCTACTCCCATCCCAAACCCCCACCCACCCACGGGGAACGAAGGATGCGCGGGCATGTGCGCCGTAAAGCGGGCAACTGTTTGCCAATACTGCTAGCAGCAGGTGTAGGCGCCGGGCGGGGCGGCGCCTTCTTCCGGCTCCGGCAGCTCGGCGGCTGCAAGTGCGGCGCCGTCGAGGATGTCCCGCTCGCTCGCGCGGATGCCGGCGAGCCCATACGCGTCGAGGATTGCGTCGAGGATCGCGGCGCCGGCGACGATGACCGGTGCGCGTTCCGGGTCGAGCGCGGGCACCGTGCGCCGCTCCTCGAGCGGTAGCGCCGCGATACGCTCGAGTTGCGTACGCACGCCGTGGCGCGTGAGGAAATGTCCGTGGACGCGCTCCCGGTCGTAGCGCTCCAGCCCGAGATCGAGCGCCGCGAGAGTCGTGATCGTCCCGGCGACTCCGACCGCCTCCGCCGGCTCGAGCGGCGGGAGCAGCGCGTGCGCCGCGGCCTCGAGTGCCGAGACCTTCTCGCCGTGCCGCTCCGTGAAGCGGACGGAGCCGAGCGGCAGGCTAATGCGGAAGTCGTCGAGCACGAGCTCGGTCGAGCCGCCGCCGATGTCGACGAGGAGCGTCCCGGCCTCGACCGCTCCGAGGCCGCGCCGCATCATCGCCGCCTCCTCGTCGCCGGACAGCAGTAGCGTCGCGAAGCCGTAGCTCCACTCGATCTCGCCGAGGAACGCCTCGCCGTTCTCCGCGTCGCGCACGGCGCTCGTCGCGACGAGCAGGGTGCGCTCGGCGCCGAGCGACGCGGCTATGCGCCGGTAGTCGGAGAGCGCGTTGCGGACACGCGCGATCGGGATGGGGAGGAGGCGGCCGCGCGTGTCCACGCCCTCGCCGAGCCGCGTGATGCGCGTCTCGCGGTGGAGCTCCTGCGCCTCGCCGTCTTCGACGTCGGCGACGAGGAGCCGCGTCGTGTTCGTGCCCTGGTCGATCGCGGCGACTCTCACAGGATGACACGGACCCAGCCGAGCCGCTCCTCGACCTCCGCGATCGCCGCTCTCAGGATCGCGAGTTGCGCGATGGAACGGCGGAGCCGGGCGACGCTCTCCTGCAGCTCCCGCGTGTCGCCGGCCGATTCGGCTTTCGCCGCCGCGACCTCCGCCTTCCTCGTCAGGGTGCCGAGGCAGGCGACGGCGCCGGAGCGGAGACTCTTGATCCTGCGCAGCGCTTCGCGGACGCGCGCGAAGACAAGGACGACGCCGGCGATTCCGCTGCAAATCGCAACCGCGAGCGCGCCCCAGACGGCCCAGTCCCACACGGGAAGAGCGTAACGACGGTGCTAGACTGAGGGCCGCGACGCGGGGTGGAGCAGCCAGGTAGCTCGCCGGGCTCATAACCCGGAGGTCGCAGGTTCAAATCCTGCCCCCGCTATCGAAAGGCCCCGGAAACGGGGCCTTTTTCTTCTCGCCGCTGGGATCGCCTGCGGACTTTTGCCCAACTATTGCCGCCCCCGACACTCGAGTGAGAGGGTGGGCTCGCGCGCGCTCGGAGCCGGCGCTTCGCTCGCGGGAGCAAGCCATCTCCTCCTCATCGAGGCGCTCGTCGGTGTCTGCTACTTCGCCGCCGGTCTCGTGATGCTCCGCGCGCTCGACTACAGCGGCCGCCGCTCAGCTGCACTCGACGCCTTCTGACTCGCCGGCCGGTGGCAATCCGGTCCGCGTTCTGTCGAGTAGTTGTCGTGGATGATCAGGTGATGTCCAAGTCAGGGGGAGGTTTGAGGCGGTATGCGTAGTTCTCTCTTCGTAGGAACGGTGGTCGCGTCGATCGGCGGGCCGCTCGCGCTTGTGGTGCTCTTCCTGCCGGGTGCGGCGGGTGGCGCGCTACCGGCGTCGGGCCTGACGATCGTTCTCGCACTCCTCGTCTTCGTCGCGCCGCTCGCGATCTGGCTCGGCTTCTCTGAGCAGATCGCCTCGGCCGGCGGGCTGACGGCATTCGTCGAGGCGGCGGCGGGGAAGACGGTGGCGCGCGTCCAGGCGGGGATCTGGATCGTCAGTTACTTCCTCTACCTGCCGTACACGGTGACGTACATCGTCTACGACCTCCTCGCTCCCGTCTTTCCGGGGATCGTCCCCTATCGGAGCGCACTCGAGCTGCTGCTGCCGGTCGCGATCTCGGTGTTCGCGTTCCTGCCGCTTGCCGGGAGCGCCGCGGTGCTGAGCGTCGTCGCAGCGGCGGAGCTCGCGCTCGTCGCGGTCCTCGGCGGCCTTCTCTTCGCCCATGGCGGCGCGTCGAGCTCGGCGTTTACGACGCACGTCGCAGCCGAGCCGCTCGGTCGCGGCGTCGGATCGGCGGCGCTCCTCTTCGTCTGCGCGAGCCTGCCGCTCTTCTTCGCCGCGGAAGTGAAAGGCGGGACGGCGGCGGTCCGCCGTGGCCTCGTGTGGGGCTACGGCATCGTCGCGGTGTTCCTGCTCTTCGCTTTCGTTCCGTTCGCGATCGGTGCTGGGAGCCACGGCGGCGGCGGTCTGCCGGGAGTGGACATCGCCCAAGCCTACGTGGGGCGGCCCCTTGCCGTAGCCGTCGCGCTCGGCGCGGCGGCGAGTGTCGCAGCGCTGATCGTGCTCGAGCTCCTCGCGCTGGGACGGCTCGTCCACTGGCTCGTCGGGACGCCGATCCGCCCGACCCTCGTCGCGCTTGCCGTCCCCTTCGTCGCGGCGGACGCGATCAGTCTCGTGAATCCGGAGCGCTTCTACAACGACCTCTCACAGCCGTCGCTCATCGCGCTCTTCGTGTCCCAGATCGTCGTCTTCGTCGTATACCCGCTCTACCGCCGCCGGCAGCCGGAGCGCCTTCCTGCGGCGCTCGCGGCTGCCACGCTCGCTTCGGCTCTCGCCGGCTACGGGCTCTACACGGCGATCAGCGCAGTGGGCGGGAGCTAGCCCCAGGTGCTGGTCGTCGTCGTGTGCGACGTCGTCGTCCCTGTGGTCGTTCCCACCTTCAGGATCGTCTTCATCCCGAGGGACGCATGGATTTTGCAAAAGACCGTGTACGTCCCCTTCTTCAGGACGACGGTCAGGTACTTCGTCTGACCCGGCTTGATGAGCGTGGGGATGCCTCTCGAGAAGCCGTTGACCCCCTTCACGCCGAACCTGTGGGCGGTCTTGCTGCTGTTGTGGACGACGAAAACGACGGTGCCGACCGGAGCGGTGGCCCGCGAAAGCGTGATCTTGTAATTCGTCTCGGTCGCCTTGATCGTCGTCGTAGTGGTCATCGCCGTGCTGTGCGCCGCGATCGCCGCGAGCGCGCCGCCGGCGACCGCGGTCGCCGCCAGGGCGACGACGGCGAGAGCTGTGCCCTTCTTACCGATCCTGCTCCTCATTTCTCAACTCCTTGTAGTAGGCGCCGTGCGTTCTGCCTTACGCGGACTTCGCGCGAGCGGATTTCGTGGCACCCTGTCGGGCGTGCGCGCGGTGGTCATCCTCGTCATGGCGGTGTTCGGCGCTTCGACGGCGCTGGCGACGCCGAGCAAGCGGGCTGCGCTCCCGCACCTGCTGCGGTGGGTCGACACGTCGCGGACGATCGAGTTGCCGCACGGGAAGCGCGAGCCGCGGCCCGTGACGACGGAGTTCTGGTACCCGCCCGCGCGTGACGGGAGCGGCCCGTTCCCGCTCGTCGTCTTCGGGCACGGCTTCGCGTCGACGCCGTGGTGGTACCGGCGCCTGCTGCGCGACTGGGCGGCAGCGGGCTACGTCGTCGCCGCGCCGATCTTCCCGCTGGGGAACGAGAACGCGCCCGGCGGGCCGAACGAGTCGGACATCGTCAACCAGCCGCGCGACATGAGCTTCGTCATCACGCGCGTCCTCGCCGCAAGCGCGTGGTCGCACAGCCCGCTCTACGGGCTCGTCGATCCGGAGAAGGTCGCCGTCGCCGGGCAGTCGGACGGTGCCGAGACGGCGTACGCGACCGCGTACGAGTCCCCGTTTCGCGACGACCGGGTGCGTGCCGCGCTCGTCCTCTCCGGCGCGATCCTCGGGCCGAGCCGGTACGTCGAGCACGACGGCGTGCCGCTCCTCGCCGTGCAGGGGACGGCCGACAAGATCAACCCGCCGTTCTACACGCACCGGCTCTTCCGAGCGGCCGGCCGGCCGAAGTTCCTCCTCCTGCTGCACGGCGCCGGCCACCTTCCGCCGTACACGCAGCCGGGCCCGACCCTCGCCACCGTCGAGCACGTGACGGTCGCGTTCCTCGACCACTACCTCGGAGACGGGCCCCTGGCGGCGATCGAGCAGGCGGCGAAGCCGCTCCCGTCGGCGCAGCTGACCATCGACCCGTAGGAGTCTCTAGCGGTCGATCAGGCGCTGGTGCGCGGCGCTGTAGCGGTCGCCCTGCGCGTGGAGCTCGGAGGTCGCGATCTCGTTCAGGTCGTCGGCGGTCAGCTCGAGCTCGGTCGCCGCGATGTTCTCTTCGAGCCGGTGGAGCTTCGTCGTGCCGGGGATCGGGACGATCCACGGCTTGCGCGAGAGGAGCCAGGCGAGCGCGACCTGCGCCGCCGTCGCCTGGTGGCGCTCGGCGATCCGCCCGAGCAGCTCCACGAAGGCGAGGTTCGCGCGCCGTGCCTCCGGATCGAACCGGGGAAGCCCGGTGCGGAAGTCGCCGCTCTCGAACTCGGTGTCCGCCGTGATCGTCCCTGTGAGGAAGCCGCGGCCGAGCGGGCTGAACGGGACGAAGCCGATCCCGAGCTCCTGGAGCACGGGCAGGATCTCGGCCTCGGGCTCGCGCCAGAAGAGCGAGTACTCGCTCTGGAGCGCGGTGACCGGCTGGACGGCATGGGCGCGGCGGATGTTCTGCGCGCCGGCCTCCGACAGGCCGAAGTGGCGCACCTTGCCGGCCTCGACGAGCTCCTTCACCGTCCCAGCGACCTCCTCGATCGGGACGTCGGGATCGACGCGGTGCTGGTAGAGGAGGTCGATGTAGCCGGTGCGCAGCCGCTGCAGCGAGTCGTCGACCGTGCGCCGGATCGTCTCCGGACGGCTGTCGACGCCGCTCTCGCGGCCGGCGGCGCCTTCGAGGTCGAAGCCGAACTTCGTCGCGATCACGACCTGCTCGCGCACCGGCTCGAGCGCCTCCCCGACGAGATCCTCGTTCGTGTACGGCCCGTACACCTGCGCCGTGTCGAAGAGCGTCAGGCCGCGCTCGACGGCCGCGCGGAGGAGGGAGATCGACTCGTCGCGAGTGGGGAAGGGCGGGAAGCTCTGGCTCATCCCCATGCAGCCGAGGCCGATCGCCGACACCTCGAGTCCCTGTCCCAGTGTGCGTGTCTTCATGGCGAGATCCTTCCCCGCAGAGAGCCTAGGCAATCCCCGTCGCCTTGAGCAGCAGGAAGACGTTGAGGGCCGTGATCAGCGCAGCGACCAACGCGGCGGCGGCATTCGTCAGCGGCCCGTTGACGTGGACGCCCATCACGTCGCGACGGCGGGTCAGGAGAAGGAGCGGGACGAGCGCGAAGGGGATCCCGAAGCTCAGGACGACCTGACTGAGGACGAGCGCCTGCGTCGGCCCGACGCCGACCGCGAGCACGACGAGAGCCGGGACCATCGTCAGCGCGCGGCGGAGGAAGATCGAGATTCGCAGGTTCACGAAGCCCGCCATCACGATCTGGCCCGCGTACGTCCCGACGCTCGAGGACGACGCGCCCGAGGCGAGGAGCGCGACCGCGAACGCGAGTGCCGCCGTCCCGCCGACGAGGTGCGAGAAGCCCGCGTGGGCCCCTTGAATCGTGTCGACGTGCGAGAAGCCCGGCGTGCCGTGGAAGAGCTTGGCCGCGACGGCGAGCATCGCCATGTTCACGAGGCCCGCGATCCCGAGCGCGATGAGCACGTCGGTCCGGACGAAGCGAAGCATGCGAGTCCGCTCGGCGTCGCTGTGCAAGACCGTCCTTCCCTTGGTCAGCGCCGAGTGGAGATAGATGACGTGCGGCATGACCGTGGCGCCGATGATCCCAACGGCGAGGTAGACGGAGCCGGAGCCGCCGAAGTGCGGGACGAGGCCGTGTGCGACGCCGTCCGCCGACGGGCCGATCTTCACCGTCTCGTAGAGGAAGCCGAGGAGGATGAGCCCGAGCAGGGCGGTGATCGCGAGCTCGAACGGCCGGAAGCCGCGCCGCTGCAGCTCGAGCAGCCCGAACGCGATCACGCCGGTGATGAAGCCGGCCGGCAGCAGCGGCACGTGGAAGAGGAGGTTGAGTCCGAGGGCGGCGCCGAGGAACTCCGCGACGTCGGTCGCCATCGCCATCGCCTCGGCCTGGAGCCAGAGTCCCCACGCGACGGGCCGCGGGTACCGGTCGCGACAGAGCTCGGGCAGGCTGCGGTCGGTGACGACGCCGAGCTTCGCGGAGAGGTACTGGATGAGCATCGCCATGAGGTTCGCGGCGAGCACGACCCAGAGCAGGAGGTAGCCGTAGCGCGCACCGCCCTGGACGTTGGTCGCGAAGTTGCCCGGGTCGACGTATGCGACCGAGGCGACGAAGGCCGGCCCCAGCATCGCGAGCGTCGCCCGCGCGGGGCCGCGCGCGAGGACCGCTTCGAGAGGCGTGAGCGCCCGCTCGGCCGTCAGCTCTTCTCCCCCTGCGGCAACGACAGGTCGCGGCCCGGGATCGGGTCGCCGTGGGGGTCGACGGTCGGGTCGCCGAGCTTGCGCGCGATGAGCTCCTCGAGCTCCTCGGAGAGCGCGTGCTCGAGCACCTCCGCCTCCGCGTGCACCTCGTCTTCGGTCATGCCGAGGTTCTCGACGAGAAAGAGCTCGAGGAGCCGGTGGTGGCGGATCACCTCGAGCGCGACGAGCCGGCCGCGCTCGGTGAGCCGAACGCCGCGGTAGGGCTCGTGCTCGACGAGGCCGAGGCTCGAGAGCTTGCGGAGCATCCCCGAGACCGAGCCCGGCTTGACGTCGAGCAACGCGGCCAGGTCGTTGGTCGACGCCGACCCCGCCCGCTCCTCGAGCGTGTAGATCGCCTTCGTGTAGTCCTCGACCGCAGCGGTCAGGCCGGAAATTTGAGTCATGCCTAAAATCTAGCGCACGTAGTACGTTTTCGGGGATGGAGGAAACGCCTCGTCGCCTGACCTTCGGCGCGCATGCGGAGGAGTACGCCCTCGCCAGGCCGGAGTGGCCGGTCGAGGTGGCGCGCTGGTTCGTCCCCGATGACGCGAGCCTTGTCGTGGAGCTCGGCGCGGGTACCGGGAAGCTGACGCGGGCCGTTGCGGCGCTCGGTGTCGAGGTCGTCGCGGTCGAGCCAGACCCGCGCATGCTCGCCGTCCTCCGCGAGCAAGGGCTCGAGGGCGTCGAGGGCTCGGCCGAGGCGATTCCGGTCGCCGACGGCGATGCGGACGCGGTCGTGGCAGGCTCGGCGATGCACTGGTTCGATCTCGACCACGCGCTCCCGGAGTTCCATCGCGTCCTCCGGCCGGGCGGCCGGCTCGGCTTCGGCTGGAACGGGAGGGACGGTCGTCATCCCACGATCGCCGCCATGAACGAGGCGATCTACTCCCACGCGCCCGACCGCACGCGCTGGCGCGGCCGCGGCTGGGAGGCGGAGGTGGTCGCGGCCAGCTCGTTCTCGGACGTCGAGCACACGATCTTCGAGCACGTCCACGAGCTGCCACGCGCGGCGCTCGACGCGCACCTCTGGTCGTACGCGACGATCGCTTCGCTCCCGGACGCCGACCGCGAGCGGGTGTTCGCGGACGTCGCCGAGCTGCTCGACGCGGACCCGGACGTGAGCGACGGCGAGACGCTGCGCCTGCCGTTCGCCGTGCACGCGTACCGCGCGACGCGCTCCTAGCTCCGCTCTTCGAGCTTGTGACAAGTTGTCACAAGCGAACCGGGTCGCGGATTCCGACGGCGCCGATGATGCCGCCGGCGATCAGGAGCACCGCGACCGCGAGCATCGTCCGGTGGAAGCCGCTCGTCGTCAGGTGATCGCCGCGACCCGCGGCGGCGATGCCGAGCACCGCGACGGCGAGGAGCCCGGCGATCCGTGCGACGGCGTTGTTCACGCCCGACGCGATCCCGGCATCGCCCGGGCCGGCGTCCGCCAGCACCGTCGTCGTCAGCGGCGCGACGGTCAGCGACAGCCCGACGGAGAAGACGAGGAGCGTGGGGAGGAGGTCGACCCAGTAGTCGAGGTGGGCCGGCATCCGCGCGTACACGAGGACCGCCGCGCCTGCGAGCACGGGGCCGGCCGCCATGAACAACCGCGGCCCGTGCTGCATCGCGAGCCTTCCCGTGCGGGGCGACAGGAAGAACATGACGATGGTGATCGGCACGAGCGCGAGCCCGGCGTTGAGCGCGCGGTAATGCGCGAACTCCTCGAGAAACAGCGTCACGAACACGCTCAGCCCCGAGAGCGCCGCGTAGACGGAGAACGTCTCGATGTTCGTGACCGAGAAGTTGCGGAGCCGGAAGAGGTGGAGCGGCAGCATCGGCATCGGCGCCCGCAGCTCGTAGACGACGAACGCCGCGAGCAGCAGCGTGCCGCCCACGAGTCCGCCCGCGACGAGGGCGCTTCCCCAGCCGTGGGTCGGCTGCTCGATGAATCCGGTGACGAGGAGCCCGAGACCGGCGGCGCACAGGACCGCTCCGGTGACGTCGACTCGAAGCTCGGCGCGTCGCGACTGTCCCATGCCGCCGAGCCGCAGCGCGATCAGGAGCGTCGCGGCCGCGATGGGAATGTTGATGAGGAAGATCGCGCGCCAGCCGATCTGGTCGATGAGCCCGCCTCCGACCGCCGGGCCGATCACGAACGCGATTCCGCTCCAGGCGGTCCACTGCCCGATTGCCGCCCCGCGCTCGGCGCCGCTGAACGTCGCGGTGAGCACCGCGAGCGACGCCGGAACGAGGAGCGCCGCAGCCACTCCCTGCAGGCCGCGGAAGACGATGAGCGACGTCGCGTCGGGCGCCGCCGCGCACAGCACCGACGCCACGCCGAAGCCGGCGACCCCGAACGAGAACACGCGCAGCTCGCCGAAGATGTCCCCGAGCGAGCCGCCGACGAGGATCAGCGAGCCGACCGTGAGGAGGTACGCGTCGACGATCCACTGCTGCGCGGCGAGGCCGCCGCCCGTGTCCGCGGTGATGTAGTGGAGCGCGACGTTGACGACCGAGCCGTCGATGAACGCCATCGACGAGCCGAGGATGGTTGCGACCAGCGTCCAGCGCCCGACAGTCGACATTTACAGGATGCTAAAGAGGAGCCCTGGCGCTGCCCCCGCCGCGACTGTCAGGATGGCAAACGGTGGATGACCTTACGCCCGGCTCTGCAGGGGAGCCCGTGGCACCGCGCCGGATCGGCCGCGGTGTCTTCCTCGGCACGGTCGTCGGCGGTCTCTCGTCCCTCTGGTGGGGGCAAGCGGTCTGGGGCGGCGTCTCCAAGGCCGTCAGCCCGGTGGCGTCGGTACTCGGTCTCGGCTCGGGCTGGCGGATCTACACCGTCGCCGCCTCGATGCCCGTCTTCGAGCCGAGGACGTGGCGCCTCAAGATCGGCGGGATGGTCGCCCGTCCGCAGGAGCTGAGCTACCACGAGCTTCGTGCCCTGCCCCAGGCCCGACAGACCTCCGTCTTCCATTGCGTGACGGGTTGGACGGTGAACGGCGTCGAGTGGCGCGGCGTCCGCTTCAAGGACCTGCTCGCCGCGGCGAAGCCGTTGCCGGGCGCGCACGCGCTCGAGTTCGTCTCCGCCGAGAAGCCGTACGTCGACTACCTCACGCTGGAGCAGGCGATGCTGCCGGACGTGATGCTCGCCTGGGAGATGGGGGGCCAGCCGATCTTGCAGGAGCACGGCGCTCCCGTCCGCGTCGTGATCCCCGAGATGTACGGGTACAAGAACGTCAAGTGGGTCGCGGAGGTCAATCTCGTGCGGAGGCCCGAGGTCGGCTACTGGGAGCAGTACGGGTACGACAACGACGCGTGGGTCGGCCGTTCGAACGGCTACGGCCTGTGAAGCCGGGGTACGTCCGCCGCTTCTCGAAGTCGGAGCGCGCGGTCCACTGGGTCAACGCGCTCGGGTTCTTCTTCCTCCTCGCAACCGGGCTCATCCTCTACCTCCCGCGGCTCTCGGTGGCCGTCGGCCGCCGCCAGTTCATCCAGGAGATCCACTTCTGGGGCGGAGTCGGCTGGGTGGCCTCTCTCCTCATCGTCGCGGTGCTCGGCGACCGGCGCGGCCTGCTGCGGACGGCGCGCGAGCTCGACGTGTTCGAGCGCGAGGACGTCAACTGGCTCAGCGGCCGCCGCCCGCGCGGGCAGGCGCGGTTCAACGCCGGCCAGAAGATCAACGCCGCGCTGAATGCGGCGTTCATGGTGCTGTTCCTCGTCTCGGGCCTGCTCCTGTGGTTCGGGGAGCAGGACACGCGCTTTCGCTTCGCGAGCACGGTCGTCCTCCACGACGGGCTGCTGTACGCGTCGCTCGCGCTCCTGCTCGGCCACCTCTACCTCTCGCTCATCCATCCGACGACGCGCCATGCGCTGCGCGGGATGGTGCTCGGCACGGTGCGCGAGGACTGGGCGCGGCGGCATCACGCCCGCTGGGACACCGGCGAGTAGAACGACAGCGGGCGGCTCGAGGCCGCCCGCTGTCTCTCGGAGGGAGACTCTGCTACTTCGCGGCTGACGGCTGGACGCCGAGCGTCAGCGTCAGGTGCTTCGTCGCGCCGGCGCGGCGGATCGTGAGCGTGACCTTCTCGTTGACGCGCGACTGGGTGACGGCGGCGGTGAGGGCGTCGGCGTTGACGATGCTCTTGCCGTTGTACGCGGTGATGACGTCGCCGCGCTTGAGGCCGGCTTTCGCGGCGGGCGAGCCAGCGACGATCTGGCCGATCTCCGCGCCGCCGGTCGGCGCGTCGCCGATCCTCACGCCCATGTAGGCGTGTTCCACGGTGCCTCCGGCGATGATGGTGAAGGCCGAGGACTTGGCGGAGTCGATCGGGGCGGCGAACCCGATCCCGACGTTCGCGTTCACCGTTCCCGCCGGGATCTGGTCGTTGATCCCGATCACGGTGTTCGTCGCGACGTCGATGAGCGGCCCGCCGGAGTTGCCATGGTTGATCGCGGCGTCCGTCTGGATCGAGCCGGGGATCGAGAACCCGTTCGGCGCGGTGATCGTCCGGTTGATCGCGCTGACGATGCCGGCGGACATGCTCTCGGAGTAGCTCGGGCTGAGCGGCGTCCCGATCGCCACGACCGCTTGGCCGGGGATGACGGACGACGAGTTGCCGAGCGTGAGCGGATGCAGCTGGGCGGCGGGGACGTCGACGTGGATCACGGCGCTGTCGGTCGAGCTGTCCGAGCCGACGAGGGTCGCCCTCGTGGTCGAGCCGTTCTGGAAGGTCACCTTGATCGTCGATGCGCCCGCGACGACGTGCTCGGCGGTCAGGATGTTGCCCTTCGAGTCGATCTCGAAGCCGGTTCCGATTGCCTCGAACTGCTGCTGGCCGGGGAGGCCGAACGGGTTGTTGCTCCCGGCGGAGGCGGATCTCCCGGAGACCGTGACCGTCACGACTCCGGGTGCGTCCTTCGCGTAGATCTGCGTGAGCGAGTCGGAGGTCGAGCTGGACGAGACCGGCGTCGTCGGGGCGGTGCCGAACGTGATGGCGGGGCTCGCAGACGTGCTGCTCGTCAGACTGTGCGCGGCGAAGCCGGCGCCGACCCCGATCGCGAGGGCGGCGGCGACGGCGACGTAAACGAAGCGAGGCGAACGGTGATTCATCGGATCGGGTCTCCTTGACGTCTCTTTGTCGGCTTCAGAATGCCCGCGGCACCTAGGACGAGGGTGAGAGTTCCTTGAGCATCGTCTAAGAAGGGCTTTGCCGCAACGTCTCGTTGTGGAATCCTTCGGGAGTGATCGCTCAGCCGCCGTCGCCTCGTCCAGCGCAGTTCCTCCGGGTGAATGCGCGAACGCACACGGCGACGGTGACGCTGATCGCGTCGTACGACGGCGAGAACAACGGCTTCAACTTCGACGGCTACTCGCGCGAGCTCATGTGGACGGTGCCGCGCAACTGGAAGATCCGCGTGATCTGCAAGAACCGCGGCCCGCTGCGACACTCGTGCGCCGTCGTCCGTGGGCCGAGTACGACGAGACCGGCGTTTCGGCACGCGTCGACCGCGCAACCGACGATCGGGATCGAGGCGGGGCACGAGGCGAGCTTCACCTTCCGTGCCTCCCGCATCGGCGTCTACCGCTTCGCGTGCCTCGTCTCGGGCCACGAGGACGCCCGCATGTGGGACGTCCTCAACATCGTCCGCCGCGGGCGACCATCGGTCGTCGATCTCCAGGGGTAGCTAGGAGCTCCTAGTCGCGAGAGCGGCGGCGGACGACGATCGTCCACCAGATCGAGATCGCGATCAAGAGGACGACGGGCATCACCAAGCCGAGGATGCTGCCGGCGAGGAACGAGGCGGTCACGTCCATGAGATCTCCTTTGTTGGTCGCGGCTCGACGGCCGGTGCCGTGTCGGCGGGCGTGGGTTCGAGCCAGTGGTAGATGTAGACGATGAAGAGAGCCAAGTTCACGAGCGAGCCGGGCACCCACATCACGCCGGCGGCGACCTGCTGGTCGCCGAGCGGAGACAGCCCGAACGCGCGGTGGTGCAGCGTCGCGTAGAAGGGATAGAGGGCGTTTGCCGACTCTGCGAGGACGATCGCGAGGATCCAGCCGGGGACTGCACCCGCGGCGAACCAGCCCGCGCGGCGCAGATGGTCGATCCGCGCCCGCACGGGCGGCGCCTCGAGCAGCGGCCCCCAGTAGAGGAGCGCCGCCGCCATGAAGGACGTGTGCTCGAGGAGGTGGATTCCCTCGTTCCCGGTTGCCGCATCGTAGAGGTACGGCACGTGCCAGAGGCCGAGCGTCGCGCCGAGCACACAGACCGCGACCGGCGGCTTCGTGAGCGTCCTCGTCGCCGCGCGCAGCGGGGCGGACCAGCGGCCGCGGGCGAGTCCGCGCGCGACCGGGTGGCGCGCGGCGGCCGGGAACCACAGCCACATCCGCGGCCAGGGGCGCCCGAGGACGAGGAGCGGCGCCGCGAACGAGATCAGGAGGACGTGCTGCGTCATGTGGAGCGCGAACGACGTGTCCGCCCAGCCGTCGAACGGCGGCTCGAGCACGACGAACGTGATTGCGACGCCGGCGTAGAAGCACGCCTCCCGCGCCCAGCGGTGCCGTCCCCGGCCACCGAGCGCGTACAGCGCCGCGGCGACCGCGCACGCTACGAGCGGCGGGACAGACACGTCTCTAGAGGAGGTAGAGGACGACCCACGCGACGACGGCGATCGCCGCCAGGAACGTCCAGTAGAAGCTCAGCGACGTGAGCTCTGCCCGGTTCACGTCCACGGGGTTCTCGATGTCGTGCGCGGTCCGGTGCGGGTCCCCCGAGGCGTCCCCTGCCGCCACCTCGGCGGCGCCGAACGGCTCCTTGCGGTAGCGCCAGGACGTCGCGAGCGTTATCTCGAGCCAGAACATCGTCCCGAGGACGAAGAGGAAGAGGAACGCCGTCCAGCCGAAGTAGATGCTCGCGTAGCCGCCGTCGGTGGGACCGAAGCCCTGGTGCGTCCACGCGAAGACCTGCACGACGAGCCCGGCGAGGCCGGCGAGGAGGGCGAGGAGGCCCTTCAGCCGCCACTGGGGGCGCCGGTCGGCCGCCTGGTCGACTGCGGCGAGCCGCACGAGCAGAACGCTGACGACGTAGCAGGCGACGACCGCGGTGCCCCAGCCGACCGATCCGTCCACGCCCTTCGGCTTCCACATCCCGCCGTTGTCGAGCGAGCGGAGGTAGAAGTAGCCGAAGAGGAAGGCGACGAAGAAGAACGCCGTCGCGCCGGCGAGGAGGTAGGCCGCGACCGTGAGGTTCCGCGCCATGACCTCCGGCGGCTCCTGCTCGACGGCCTCGTAGCCGGTGCTCTCCTGGGCGAGTGGCGCGCTGCTCATGTCAGTCCCTTCCCGCCGGCGCTCCGGCCGGAGCGAGGCCGCCCAGCGGCGGCGCGCCCTCGCCGTAGCCGTACGGGTCGCTCGTGAAGACGGGGAGGCGGTCGAAGTTGTGCACGGGCACCGGGGACGGCAGCTGGAACTCGATCGAGCGCGACCCCCACGGGTTCGCCTCGGCCGGCTTCTTCACGAAGGCGAGCGACCAGACGAGGTTGAAGAGGAAGACGAGCATCGAGATGCCGAGGCAGAACGCCGAGATCGAGACCCAGTCGTTGAGGAACTGGAGCCCGCTCGGATACGTGACGACGCGCCGCGGCTGCCCCTCGAAGCCCGCGATGAAGAGCGGGAAGAACGTCGAGTTGAAGAAGAAGAACATCGTCCAGAAGTGGATCTTCCCGAGGCGCTCGTTGAGCTGGAAGCCGGTCATCTTCGGCACCCAGTAGTAGATGCCCGCGAAGAACGTGAAGACGAGCCCGCCCATGATCGTGTAGTGGAAGTGCGCCATCGAGAAGAAGCTGCCGTGCGTCGTCGTATCGCTCGGCGCGTCCGAGAGGAAGACGCCCGAGAGGCCGCCGATGAGGAAGTTGAAGAACCACGCGAGACAGAAGAGCATCGGCACCGTGTACCGGATCCGGCCGCGCCAGAGGGTCATCATCCCGCAGAGGAACGTGAAGCCGGTCGGGATCGAGATGAGCTCGGTCGAGAGCATGTAGAACGGCCGCAGATCGCCGTTCATCCCGCTCACGAACAGGTGGTGCTGCCAGACGAACCACGAGAGGAGCGAGACGCCGAGCAGTCCGGCGACCGCGAGCCGGTAGCCCCAGAGCGGCTTCCGTGCGAAGACCGGCAGCAACTCGAGGACGATCGCGAAGCCGGGGAGGGCGAGGATGTAGACCTCTGGGTGCCCGAAGATCCAGAAGAGGTTCTGGTACAGGTAGGGGCTGCCGCCGCCGGCCGTCACGAAGAACGTCGTCTGTGCCGTCCGGTCGAGCGCCTCCATCGAGAGCACCGCGATGAGGACCGGGGCGGCGAGCACCATGAGCACCGCCGTCGAGACGACGCCCCAGACGAAGATCGGCAGGCGTGTCCACGTGAGCCCCGGCGCGCGCATCGTGACGATGGTCGCGAGCATGTTCACGCCGAGCAGCGTCATCGAGATGCCGACGAGCGCGAAGAAGAGGATGTAGTTGTCCATCCCGGCGCTCGCCTCGTTCGAGAGCGGCGCGTAGCCCGTCCAGCCGGTCGGGAAGCCGCCGAAGAAGATCGTCGTCGTGAGGATCCCGCCCGCCGCCATGAGCAGCCAGAACGTCAGCGCCTCGATCCGCGGGAACGCCATGCGGCGCGCGCCGATCATGATCGGGACGAGGTAGTTCGCGAACGGGCCGAGGATCCCGCTCGTCATCATCCCCATCATCATCGTGCCGTGCATGCCGACGATCGTCAGGTACGTGCCGGCGGGGAACACCTGGTTGTGCGGCGTCAGCAGCTCGGTGCGGATGAGCATCGCGTTCAGGCCGCCGATGAAGAAGAACAGCCCGATCCCCCAGAGGTACTGGATGCCGACGACCTTGTGATCGGTGCAGAGAGTGAAGTAGCGGCCGATCCCCTGTGTCTCCTTCTCGCGCAGTGACGGCGGATAGCCGCGGAGCCGCGCGAGCGGGTAGTTGAGGAAGCCGAGCCCGGCGAGGAAGCCGACGACGCCGCCGAGGTAGGCGAGGAAGACCGACAGCTCGTTGTAGTCGATGTTCCCGAAGTAGTCGATGCTCGGCCCGACGATCGCGTGCGCGCCGAACCAGCCGGCGTACCAGCCGCCGACGCCGAGCACGATCGCGGTGAGGAGGTTGAAGCCGAGCAGGCGGCGCGCCAGGGTCATCCGGCCCTCCTCTGCGGGTCGGGGAGATAGGTGAGTCCGTACGGTGCGTCACGGTTCACGTAGGGCTTGATCGACGCGTAGATCTTCTCCGCGCTCGCCGCCCACGCCGTGAACTGCGAGGCGCTGACGACCTCCCCGTTGTTGAACATGTACCCGTGCCAGAGCCCGCAGAGCTCGGCGCAGCGCACGTGGAACGTCGTCGGCGACTTCGTCTGGACGTACGTGACGTTGTCCACGCCGGGGTTCGCGTCGGCCTTGACGCCGAGCTCGACCGCCCAGAAGGAGTGGATGACGTCGAGCGACGTGACGTGGAACTCGACGTCGGTGTTTGCCGGCAGGACGAGCTGGTTCGACTCGAGACCGAGCGACGGGTAGCGATACGTGAACTCCCACTGCTGGCCGATCACCTGCACCTGGAAGGCGCTCTGGTGGTTCGCCGGGAACGCGATCGGGTTCGGCCCCTGCCCGCCGCCGGAGCCGTCTTTCAGCAGCTCGTACGTCCCGAAGCCGGCGAGGAACAGCACCATGGTCGACGTGATGACGACCCAGAGCAGCTGCACCTTCGCGTCGTTGCGGAGCGGGGGGCCGTCGAGCAGCGCCTCGTTCTTCTCCGCCCGGAACTTGACGAGCCCGTACGCGAAGAACACCGCCAGGAGGCAGATGACCGGGGTCATCAGCGCGGTCATCACCTGGTTGTCGAACACCTGCCCCTGGCTCTGGACGGTCGCGTTGCCCGGCGGGAAGAGCGGGCCGACGTAGATCGCGACGAGCGGCGTCGCGACCGCGCTCAGGAGCAGCCAGGCGATGACGACGCGGCGGCCGTGGTTCGGCGTGGCGACTGACCCGGCGGGAGCGGCGGCTGACATCGCGTTATGCCTTCACGTTGAGGAAGCCGTCCATGTAGCCGATCGTCTGCATCGGCCCGCCGAAACCGTCGATCCATCCCGCCGCGCACGGCACGAAGCACTGCCAGCGGAAGTGGCCGGGCGTCGTCGTGTGGAACGTGAACCGCACCGTTCGGTGTGCGCTGTTCATCGAGCACGGCGCGAACCCGCACTGGTTCTTCGCGTTGTCGCCCACGCCCGGGGCAGCGACGATGATCCCGAGCTGAGGCACCGCGAACGTGTGCGACGCGTCGTTCGGGTCGATCACGTTCACCGGCTTCCCGTCGAGGAGGATCCGGTTCCCGACGATGCCCTGCGGCCGCGAGAGGTACGGGTTGCGGAGTCCGCTCGCGCCGTCGAAGTTGAACCACGTCACGTGGACGGTCGCGTTCGCCGGCAGATTCCAGACGGTCTCGCGCTTCCACCCGTTCTGCGTGTCGACGAGGTACGAGACCCAGTCGGGGTTCTGGCTGAGCTTCGGCCCGATGGCGGCGACCGTCATGATCTTCAGGTCGACGACGGGGCGTCCCGCCACGAACTTCACCGGAACGGTGTAGGCGGGCGAGCCGGCCTCGTACGTGAGCCTCCAGGCGTAGAAGCCGACGAGCGTGCCGAGCACGCCGACCGCGAGCACCACCAGAACGAGCTTCCCTCCCGTGCGCATCCGGGGTGTTTCGTATCACGACCCGATGAAGCGAGTCAACCGCGAACCGCGGCGCCGGCCTGGGAGAGGATGTTGGGCCGGCGCCGGGGCGCGGTTCGGGGTCTAGGTCAGGCGGCTTCCGCGAGCTTCTCGACCTGATCGGCCGGCAGGCGGAGACGGATCGGACTGGAAGGAGTCACCGTCTTGGGCGTTGCTGCCATGGGTGCATATTCCCGGGTGAGCGTAAGAGGCACCTGAGGGGGTCGTGAGAGTTCGCTAAGAGCTCCTAACGGGATGACCACGCGCTGACTGGGCGTGATGGGCGAGTGCGACGCAAGGACGCAGGGAGCGTGAATAGCAGAGCTATTTGCGCGACCGAGGACGCCGCAGCGCGCCGCCCAGCGCGGCCAGGCAGCCCGTGCTTCATCGCGTTGGGAGCTCCTAGTCGAGCGCTGCTCGAAGCGAGGCGACGTAGTCGCGGAGGGCGTCCGCTCCGTCCTCCGCGGCGAGCAGCGCGCGGGAGCCGACGACGATCCCGTCTGCGAGCTCGGCGGCAGCGCGGGCGTGCTCCGGGGTCGAGATGCCGAAGCCGGCGTAGAGCGGAACGCGGGTCGCGGCGCGCGCGCGTTCGACGAGACCCGCGAGCGCAGGGGAGAGCTCCGCCCGTGCGCCGGTCGTCCCCGCGACCGTGACGAGATAGAGCCAGCCGTCGGTCTGTTCGCCCGCGAGCCGGAGCCGTGCGTCGGTCGACGTCGGAGCGACGAGCTGCACGCGCCGCAGGTCTGGCCGGTCGCCCGCGGGGAGGTCCGCGATGATCAGGCTCGTTGCGCCGGCGGCGGCTGCAGCCTCGGCGAAGCGCTCCCAGCCGTACGCCTCGAGCAGCGAGGCATACGTCATCGGGATGAGCTGCGTCTCGGGGAGCGCGTCGCGCGTGCGGGCGAGGACGTCGAGGCACGCGCGCGTCCGCATCCCGCGCGCGAGCGCGCGCTCGGCAGCGCGGCGGATGACGGGCCCGTCGGCGAGCGGGTCCGAGAACGGGAACCCGATCTCGACGACGTCCGCGCCTCCGTCGATGGCGGCGCGCGCGAGCTCAGGCGTCTCCGGCTCGGCCATGAGGTAGATGACGAGCGTCTTGCTCACGCGACGCGCAGCACGCCGATGATGTGCTCGCCGCAGCTGCGGGAGCCGGGGTCGTGCGCGAGCCGCTTCTCGAACTCCGCGAGGAGCTCGCGGATCTCCGGCTCGTCGACCTCGAGGTGCGGGAGGACGCCGGCCGCCGCGCCGCCGACCACCTCGCCGTGCGGCGCGAGCAGCTCCTCGAGCTCGTCCCAGAGGTACATCCGCATCGCCAGGTGGCCGTAACCGTCTCCTTCGGGGAGGAAGCCGGTGCGTGCGACCTCGAGCGAGCGCTCCGGCCCGTCCCGCCGCGCGAGGTCGACGATGATCGAGGCGTAGTGGACGACGGCCCCGGCGAAGCCCATCACGCTGACGAGGACGTGCCCGCCGGGCTTCGTCACCCGCGCGAGCTCCGCCACCGCCCGGCCGGCGTCGTCGACGACGTAGCTGAGCGGCCCGCCGAAGCAGACCGCGACGTCGAAGGAGTCATTCCCGAAGCGTGAGAGGTCGGTGACGTCGCCGACGACCGCCTCGACGTCCGGAACTCGCGCGCGGAGGAGCTCGAGCTGACCCGGAGAGATGTCGAGCGCCGTCACCTGGGCGCCGAGTCGCAGCAGCTCGATCGTGAAGCGGCCGGGTCCCGAGCCGGCGTCCAGCACGCGGTCGCCGGGACGGACATAGCGCTCGAGCATCTCGATGTGCGTCGCGAGGCTCGGCCCGGGCGTGCGGCCGTTCTCGAAGCGCAGCCACTCCTGCTCGCCGTACTCGTCGAAGAACCGCGCCGTCCGCTCGGGATCCCAGGCACTCACGCTCCAAACTCTCCTTGTGACAACTTGTCACAAGCGTTGTCTGTCGCGGAGTCGCGGTCGCGGTGGGAGCGTTGCGAGCTTCTCGTAGTAACGGGGAGATCGCGTGCGAGTCGCAACGTCAACGAGGATCTCGAGAGCCGACACGTAGCCGCGGCGGAGGTCGCGCGCCTCGTGGACGAGCTGCCGAACGCGCTCGTAGCTTGGCTTTGTGGCGCCGAGCTTCTGCGCCTTGGCGCCGACACGGCGGTTGATCTCGGCGATCGGCAGAGACTGTTCGGAGAGAGCATCGACCTCGTCGAGCAAGCGAGGTGAGAAGTGACTCGCGAATCGCATGACACGATCGTTCCTCCGAAAGCGCAACCGCGGAGTACCGACTCCGTCTCAAAAGACCGCAAGTGACAAGTTGTCACAAGGTCACTCTGGCGTCGGTAGTGAGAGCACGCGGGGGAGGGCTTCGGCGAGGTCCTTGTCGCCGCGGCCGCTGAGGCCGACGAGGATCAGGCCGGCGTCGAGGTCGCGAGCACGGGCGAGTGCGTGCGCCGGCTCGAGGGCGGGGACGATGCCTTCCGTCCGCGCGAGGTCGCGGAACGCTGCGAGCGCCTCCTCGTCGGTCGCCACCGTGTACCCGGCGCGACCGGTGTCACGGAGGAAGGCGTGCTCGGGGCCGACGCCGGGATAGTCGAGGCCGGCCGAGATCGAGTGCGCGTCGGCGATCTGGCCGTCCTCGTCCGCGAGCACCGACGAGCGCGCGCCGTGGAGAACGGCCGCGCGGCCCGAGCCGAGCGACGCCGCGCCCGCGGCCTCGACGCCGACGAGGCGCACGTCCGCATCCTCGAGAAAGCCGTAGAAGATCCCGATCGCGTTCGAGCCGCCGCCGACGCATGCGACGACGGCCTCGGGGAGCCGGCCTTCCGCGGCGAGGATCTGCTCGCGCGCCTCCTCGCCGATCACGCGTTGCAGCTCGCGAACGATCTCGGGGTACGGCGCCGGGCCGACGCAGGAGCCTATGAGGTAGTGCGTCGTCTCGACGTTCGCGATCCAGTCGCGGATCGCCTCGCTCGTCGCCTCCTTCAGCGTCTTCGTCCCGAAGTCGACCGGCCGCACCTCGGCCCCCATCAGCCGCATGCGCTCGACGTTGGGCTGCTGGCGGCGCATGTCCTCTTCGCCCATGTACACGACGCACTCGAGCCCGAACCGCGCGCACACGGTCGCCGTCGCGACGCCGTGCTGGCCCGCGCCGGTCTCCGCGACGATGCGGTGCTTGCCGAGCCGCCGCGCGAGCACCGCCTGGCCGAGCGCGTTGTTGAGCTTGTGCGCGCCGGTGTGGAGGAGATCCTCGCGCTTGAGATAGATCCGCTTGCCGGGCGCGAAGCGTTCCGCGAGCGTGAGCGGTGTCGGCCGGCCGGCGTACGTCGCAAGGAGCGCGTCCAGCTCCGCGCGGAACGCTTCGTCCGCGCACGCCTCCCGCCAGCCGGCCTCGAGCTCGTCGAGCGCCGGGATGAGCGTCTCCGGGACGTAGCGCCCGCCGTACTCGCCGAACGTGCTCACGCGCGCGCCGCCTCGACGTACGCGCGTACGCGCGCGTGGTCCTTGATGCCGGGCTCGCTCTCCAGCGACGAGCTCGCATCGACGGCCCACGGCTGAACCGCCTCGATCGCTGCACCGACGTTCTCCGGCCCGAGCCCGCCCGCGAGCATGATGCGCCCGTTCGCGGCCGCTGCGTTACTCCAGTGGTCGGGATCCGTGCCCTGCCACGGCAGGTCGAGCACACGCGCGACCTCGTCCCCGTTGCGGAGAAGGACGGCGTCTCGGCCCCGCACCGTGCCGCTGTCGTTCGGGTAGAGCTGGACGAGATCCGCTCCGGCGTCCTTAGCCGTGCCCACGTGAACCGAGACCGAGAGCGTCGTGTCGGGGACGTCGAGCACGGCGGCCGCGCGGCGCGGCGAGCCGTCGGCGAAGACGAAGCCGACGAGGTCCGCGCCCGCCTCGACCGCGGCGTCGACGTCCTCCTGGCGCGTCAGCCCGCAGACCTTCACGAGCGGGCGGGCGACGAGCTCGCGGAGCTTTCCACCGGGATCGGCGGCGCGCATGAGTGACGTGCCGACGAGGACTGCGTCGGCTCCCGCGAGCTCGGCGGCGGCTGCCTGCGCGCGCGAGTGGATCGCGCTCTCGGCGACGATCACGCGGTCGCGCGGCGCGCGGGCGACGAGCTCGAGTTGCGCGTGCCGGTCGATCTGGAAGGTCCCGAGGTCGCGCGCGTTGACGCCGATCACGGCGGCGCCGAGGGCCGCTGCGCGGTCGAGCTCCTCGGCGTCGTGCGCCTCGACGAGCGTGTCGATCCCGAGACGCTCGGCCTCGTTCATGAGCGCCGCCACCGTCGCGTCGTCGAGGTCGCGGAGGATGAGAAGGGCAGCGTCCGCGCCTGCGTCGCGTGCCTCCTGAAGCTGCTCCGCCGTCGAGAAGAAACCCTTCGCGAGGAGCGGAACATCCGTCACCGCTCGGGCGGCGCGCAGGTCGTCCAGCGAGCCGGCGAAGCGCTCGTCGACGAGTACCGACACCGCGCTCGCACCGGCGGTCCTGTAGGTCGCGACAATCTCCTCCACCCGGCCGTCGGGACGGATGTCGCCCGCCGACGGCGAGCGCCGCTTGAACTCGGCGATCGCGCCGAGCCCCGGCTCCGCGAGCGCGGCCGCGAATCTCACCTGTCCCCTCCAGCCACGTCCGGTAGCAGGTACCGGCCATGGCCCGCGGGGACACGTCCGAAAAAGCGCACGCGTTGCGCGAGCCCGAACGGGCGGCGGAAAGCGGTTCGATACGCCGTCAGTGCGCATGTCCGAACGGACATGTCCGGTAGCAGGTACCGGACGTGGCTCACGAGGACATCTCCTGCGAGAAGCTGATGAGCTCGTCGAGTCGAACGGCCGCCGCGCCGGAGTCCAGCGCCTCGCGCGCCAGCGCCAGTCCCTCGCGGATGTCGTCCGCCTCGCTGATCGCGGCGATCCCGCCGGCGGCGTTGAGAAGCACGGCGGAGCGGTGCCCACCCCCGGCGCCCGCGAGCACGTCCCGCAGCGCGGCAGCGTTCGTCGCCGGATCGCCACCGCGCAGCTCCGCCGGCGAGCAGCGCTCGATCCCGAGGTCGAGCGGGTCGAGCTCGTACTCGCGGATCCGGCCGGAGTGAACCTCGCACACGAGGTTCGGGCCGCACGGCGAGAGCTCGTCGATCCCGCCGGCACCGTGCACGACGTACGCGCGCGTCGCGTCGAGCTGGACGAGCGCCGCGGCGAGCGTCCGCGTGAGCTCAACGGAGTAGACGCCGAGGACGAGCGCCCGCGCGCCGGCGGGGTTCGTGAGCGGGCCGAGCACGTTGAACACGGTACGCGTGGCGAGCTCGCGCCGGACGAGCGCCGCGTGCCGCATCGCCGGATGGTGCGCCTGAGCGAAGAGGAACCCGAAGCCGAGCTCGTCGATCGACCGCTCGATCTTCTCCGGCGGCAGCTCGAGCTGGAAGCCGAGTGCCTCGAGCACGTCCGCGGAGCCGGTCTCCGACGACGCCGCGCGGTTGCCGTGCTTCGCGACCCCCGCGCCTGCCGCAGCAGCGACGAGGGCCGCCGCGGTGGAGATGTTGTACGTGTTCGCGCCGTCGCCGCCCGTGCCGACGACGTCGACGATGTCGGTGCGCGTGGGGTGGACGTGGAGGACGTGCTCGCGCATCGCCTCGGCGCACCCCGCGATCTCCTCCGCCGTCTCGCCCTTGGCGCGCAAAGCGACGAGGAAGCCGGCGATCTGGGCCTGCGTCGCCTCGCCGCCCATGATCTCGCCCATCGTCGCGCGGGCCTCGTCGCGCGAGAGATCGTGACCGTCGAGCAGGCGCGTGATGACGGCCTGGATCACAGGCGCCCCGCGAGGAAGTTGCGCGCGAGCGCCGGGCCGTCGGGTGTGAGCACCGACTCGGGATGGAACTGGACGCCGACCGCCGGGAGCTCGCGGTGCCGCACCGCCATCACTTCGCCGTCGTCCGCGAACGCCGTCGGCTCGAGGGACTCGGGGAGTCTCGTCGCCGCGAGCGAGTGATAGCGGCCGGCGTCGAACGGGTCGGGTAGCCCCGCGAACAGGCCGCGTCCGCCGTGCCGCACCGGGCTCGCCTTCCCGTGCACGAGCTCGCGCGCGTAGCCGACCTCGCCGCCGCACACCTCGACGAGCGCCTGGTGGCCGAGGCAGACGCCGAGCGTCGGAGTGGTGGGGAGGAGACGCTCGAGGATCGCGCCGGTCGCGCCCGCGTCGCGCGGCCGGCCGGGGCCGGGAGAGACGACGAGGTGCGACGGCGCCAGCCGCTCCGCCTCGTCTGCGTCGATTTCGTCGTTACGCCGCACCACGACCTCCTCGCCGAGCGCCCCGAACAGGTGGGCGAGGTTCCACGAAAAGGAGTCGTAGTTGTCGATGAGGAGGATCACACCTGCTCCGACTCTGCCAGGTCGATCGCCGCCTCCAGAGCGCGCAGCTTGGCGAGGCACTCCTCGTGCTCGGCGGGTGGGTCGGAGTCGGCGACGATCCCGCCGCCCGCCTGCAGGTGCGCGACGCCGTCGCGCAGCCAGAGCGTCCGGATCGCGATGCACGTGTCGAGCTCCCGCTCGGCCGGCAGGCAGTAGCCGACGGCGCCCGCGTAGATCCCGCGCCGGAAGCCCTCGAGCTCACTGATGATCTGCATCGCCCGCACCTTCGGCGCGCCCGAGACCGTGCCCGCGGGGAAGCAGGCCCGCAGCAGATCGAACGGGGTCACGCCCTCCCGCAGATCGCCCGAGACCTCGGAGACGAGATGGGTGACATGGGAGTAGCGCTCGGGCTCCATGAACCGGTCGACGCGCACCGATCCCGGCAGGCACACGCGGGAGAGGTCGTTGCGGCCGAGGTCGACGAGCATCGTGTGCTCGGCGCGGTCCTTCTCTGACGTGAGCAGCGCGGTCGCGTCGCCACCGCCCGGCCACACCGTCCCCGCGATCGGGTTCAGCTCTGCCCGTACGCTGGAAGCGCCGGCGGCGAAGCCACCGGCGCCCGGCGGGGAGGTCGGGTCGCCTTCGGCGACCCTGGGACCGCTGCACTTGACGACCGTCTCCGGCGAGCTGCCCACGAGGGCGAGGTCGTCGAGCTCCAGGAGGAAGAGGTACGGCGACGGGTTGACGCGGCGCAGGGCGCGGTAGAGCTCGACCGCCGAGGCGGACGTCGGCCGCTCGGCGCGTTGCGAGACGACGACCTGGAACACGTCGCCCTCGCGGATGTGCTCCTGCGCCCGCTCGACGCGCCGAAGGTGTTCCTCGCGCGACGGCTCGCGCACGAGCGGGCCGCGCGGGCCGACTCCCCGTGGAACCTCCGGCTCCGGTCCTGCGAGCGCGCTCGCGTCCCCCCGCAGGAGCTCGGCGACGCCGCGCGCGTGGTCGAAGCGGACGAGGACGTCGGGCACGAGCCAGCGGCTTTCCGGCGTCTCCGGACCGTCGGTGGGGAGCCGTACGGTCGGCTCGATCCGCGCGACGGCGTCGTAGCCGAGGTAGCCGAAGACCGGTTCCGTGAGGCGTCGCGCCGCCTCGAAGTCGACGATCCGCGCGCCTGCGCCGACGAAGCTGTGGCGCCCGAGCCGGCCGCGCTCGACCGACTCGAGGAGGAACGCGCCGCGCGCGCCGTCCCGCAGGCGGAGGTACGCCCCGAGCGGGGTCAGGAGGTCGGTTGCGATTTCGATTTCGGACATGGAAAAGGCTCCTCGCGGAGCCGGATCGAGCGGACGGGGTGTTCGGCGTGCTCAGCGCACGCGCAGGCTCCCGCCGCGCTCGGCGCGCCACAGCCACCAAGTCCGGACGGAAGTCATGGCCGGAGAGTACCGCGCGTTTGGCTCAGATGAGGTCGACGACGGGGAAGCGCGTGTCGGCGTCGAGACAGGCCGCCGCGAAGAGCGCCGCGCCGAGGTCGCCGGTGAAGAGAGAGTGGCGGCGGGCGCTGTTCGCCTCGGCGAGCCGGTCCGCCTGGAGGAGCGCGTGGAGGGCGAACCGGCGGGCGCGCTCGAGCCAGCGCTCGTCGCCTGTTCGCGCGAAGGCCTTGAGGAGCGTGTAGCCGTTCCCGGCAGTCCCGTGGCAGAGCCCGGCGCCCTTCTCGTCGCCGTGCGCCCCGGCCTGCCAGACCAGCTCCGCCCCCGCGAGAACGAGTTCCTCGTCGAGATAACTCCAGGCGCCGCTGATCACTCCCGGCGCGCCCGTGCACCACTGGACGCAGATGCGACCGTCGCGCGGCCGAACGAGCGGCCGATCGACCGCTCCGGGCCAGTTGGCGAGGCCATCCTCGCGGACTGCACTCCGGGCCAGCACGACGGCCGTCTCGGCCGCAAGCTCGTCGTCCGGCTCGACCCGGAGGAGAGCGAGCGTGTTCCCCGCCGCACCATGGAGCGTGGTCAGGCCGTGGTAGTCGTCGTCCTGGCGCCAGACACCGTCCTCGCGGCGACGCGCCCGGAACGCCGCGGCGGAGGCGCGCGCCGCGCTCAGCCAGCGCTCTTCGCCCGTCCACTCGTGCATCGCGAGCGCCGCGAGGAGCGTTCCCGGCGCACCCCAGCTGATGTCGTCGGTCGGGTTGTCGGCGTTGCCGAGGACGAGCGCGTGGAGGTCGTCGGCGAGCGCCGCGTCGCCGGTGAGGCGAAAGGCGACGAGTAGCGGGCCCGTCTCCCCGTCGAGGAGCGACGCCGGAGTGTGATGCTCGTCCTCCCGCGCAGCCGGCGCGGCGCGTTCGCGCTCGAGGGCGCGCAGAGCGGCCGCCCCGAGATCGAGCGTCGTCTCCGCGTAACCGCTGCGGCGCAAGATGTCGAGCGCCCAGACGACGCCCGCCGCCCCGGAGTAGAGCGCGCTCAGCGGCTCGCCGTCGCGGTACGCGTCCCAGAAATGGGCCGGCCAGAGCGTGTCGGCGTCGAACGCGGCGTCGGTGTCCGCCACGATCGCGGCGATCGCGTTGCGGACGCGACCCTCGTTCCACGGCACGTCCGTCAGCGGCTCGAAGTACTCCGGGTCGTAGAGCATCAGGCCGCGAACACGTGGCCGGCGTCTTCGAGCGCATCGACGGCGCGGGCGAGGTCGGACGAGCGAACGAGGACGTAGTCCGTCTCGAAGGTCGAGATGAGGAAGATCGGCACCTCGGCCTGCGCGAGCGGCTCGACGAGCGACGCGATGACGCCGGTGAGCGAGAAGTCGAGCGGCCCCCTCACCTCGAGCACCGTCCAGCCGCGGTCGACGCTCTCGCCCTCCGGCACGTCAGGGTCGCGGCAGACGACCGACACCTCGTGCTCCGTGCGCGTCACCGACCGGAACGGGCCCTTGTCCACCCAGTCGGGCAGCTCCGAGCCCGGCTCGAGGCGGACGACGGCGTAGCTGTCGGGAAGCGTCCGAAGTTGCACGCCGGGACGCTACCGCGGAGTTGCCGGGGCCTGACGCAGCTAGATTCGCTCGTGGTGGAGATTCCGGAACTTCTCGAGCAGCTGATCACGACGCCCGGCCCGTCGGGGCAGGAGCGCACGGTCGCCGCTGTCTGGCGGAAGGCCGCCGCGGCCGTCGGCGAGGTCTCCTCCGACGTGCTCGGCAGCTCGTGGGTGCGCGTTCCGGGCACAGCAGGCGCTCCGTCGGTCGCGATCGTCGGCCACATCGACGAGATCGGCCTCGTCATCACGCATCTCGGGGACGACGGCTTCGCCGCGGTGCGGCCGATCGGCGGCTTCGACCCGCACGTCTTCCTCGGCCAGCGCGTCACGGTGCTCACGCGCGACGGGGAGATCCCGGGCGTTGTCCACTCGCGCTCGCAGCGGCTGAAGCGAATCACCGACCGGAAGCCGCTCGAGTACGAGGATCTCGTCCTCGACATCGGCGTGAAGGACGGCGACGAGCTGCGCGAGCTCGTGCGCCCCGGCGACGCCGCCGTCTGGCACGGCGCGCCGCTGCGCCTCCACGGCAACCGTGTCGTCTCCCGCTCGATGGACAACAGAATCGGCTGCTACGTCGCGCTCGAGACCGCTCGCCGCGTCGCCGCTCAGGGCGGAGCGCCGGGAGACGTGATCGCGGTCGCGGCGGTGCAGGAGGAGGTCGGCGATTTCGCCGGCTCCCGCACGAGCGCGTTCGCGACCGAGCCGGACATCGCCGTCGCGGTCGACGTCACGCATGCGACCGACGTCCGCGGCGGCGACCACGAGAACGAGGGCAAGGTCGTGCTCGGCGGCGGTCCGACGATCCAGCGCGGCCCGTTGCTCCATCCCGTCCTCTTCGATCTCATGTACGGCGCAGCCGAGAAGGCGGAGATCCCGGTGCAGGTAGAGGTGTCGCGCGGTCATACGAACACGGACGCCGACGCCGTCTACGTGAGCCGCCAGGGGGTCGCGACGACGCTCGTCTCCGTCCCGCTGCGCTACATGCACTCGCCGATCGAGACCGTCGATCTCGCGGACATCGAGCAGGCCGTGCAGCTGCTCGTCGCATTCGCGTCGGGTCTCGAGCCCGGCCTGAGGCTCGCCAGCTAATTTGGCTCTATGAGCCGTTCGGTCATCGTCTCCGCTGTCCGGACGCCGTTCGGGAAGCTCAGCGGCGGCCTCGCCGGGTATCCCGCGACCGAGCTCGGGGCGATCGCGATTCGCGCCGCGCTCGAGCGCATCGGCCTCGAGGGGAGCGAGGTCGACTACGTGATCATGGGCCAGGTGCTGCAGGCCGGCGCGGGGCAGGCGCCGGGGCGGCAGGCGGCGGTCGGGGCGGGGATTCCGATTGACGTCCCCTCCGACACGATCAACAAGGTGTGCGCCTCGTCCATCCGCGCCGTCGAGATCGCCGACTCGATGATCCGCGCCGGCGACGTCGAGGTCGTCGTCACGGGCGGCATGGAGTCGATGACGAACGCGCCGTACGCGCTGCCGAAGGCGCGCCAGGGGTACCGGATGGGGGACGGCGCGCTGGTCGATTTGATGATCTGGGACGCGCTGCGCTCGACGTTCGACGGGATGCACATGGTGCAGCAGGCGGCCGGTGTGGCCCGCGAGCTCGGAGTGTCGCGGGAGGATCAGGACGCGTGGGCGTTCCGCTCACACGAGCGCGCTGCTGCTGCGCAGGACGCGGGGCGCTTCGACGACGAGATCGTTCCCGTCGGCGACGTGACCGCCGACGAGTCCGTGCGGCGCGACACGACGCTCGAGAAGCTCGCTTCGTTGCGGCCGGTGATGGATCCCGAGGGGACGGTGACCGCGGGCAACGCGCCGGGCGTCAACGACGGCGCGTCGTGCGTCGTCGTGTGCTCGGAGGAGTTCGCCGCGCGCCGCGGGCTCGAGCCGCTCGCGACGGTCGTCGCGCAGGGCTACGTCGCCGACGAGTTTGCGTGGCTCGCGCGCACTCCCGCGAACGCGGGCGCGCAGGCGCTCGAGAAGGCGGGCAAGACGATCGGCGACGTGAAGCGCATCGAGGTGAACGAGGCGTTCTGCTCGGTCGCGCTCAACTCGCTTTCGATGCTGGGCGCCGACCCGGAGATCGCGAATGTGAACGGTGGCGCTGTCGCGCTCGGCCATCCGGTCGGGGCGAGCGGGGGTCGCATCCTCGGCACGATGATCCATGACCTGCGCCGCAACGGCGGCGGCCTCGGCCTCGCCGCGATCTGCTCGGGCGGCGGTCAGGGCGACGCGCTCTTGGTCGAAGTCTGAGCGAGCCGGAGCCGGTTCGCCTGGCCTCACGGGCGCCCTGACACCGTCCATTCGAGCCACGTCCAGGCGTCAGACGCCAGGACGTGTCCTAAAGGGACAGTTGTTCGGCGGCGGAGGCGAGGAACTCGAGGAGGGTCGCCGCGACGAGCTCCGGCTCGCGCAGCGTGACGTAGTGGTCCGACTCGAGCTCGACGTGGCTCGCGTTCGGCGCCGCCGCGGCGATCAGCGGGCCGATCTCGCGGAAGCCCTCGGGGTCGTGGGACACCGTGACGACGAGAGTCGGAACGGCCAGCTCGCCGAGGCGGTCCTTCGCCGGCGGCCCGGCAGGTTCGACCGGCTCGACGCCGGCGGGAAGCGGATTTGCGTCCGGCGTGGCATGCGCGAGCCTCCAGATCCGCTCGTCGATCCCGAGCGGCGCCCAGGGCTCGAGGTCGATCTCGAGCATCGCCTCGCGGTCGCCTTCCGCCTCGGCCGCTTCGTAGCGGCGCTCCATGTCCTCGGTGTACGCGCGGCCGTCGTGGCCGGCGAGGCCCGGCGCGACAAGGAGGAGCGCAGAGACCCGCTCGGGATGGGCGAGTGCGATCTCGGTCGCGATGCGTCCTCCGAGCGAGAGCCCGGCAAGCGCCGTCCGCTCACATCCGAGCTCGTCGAGCGCGGCGATCACGTCGTCGTGCCACGACCACGGCGCGGCCGGCCCCGTCGAGCGCCCGAAGAACCGCAGGTCGGTGCGGATGACGCGGAACCGCTCCGCGAGGAACGGCACGACCGGATCCCACAGGCCCGAGTCGCCGAGCCCGCCGTGGAGCAGGAGAAGCGCCGGCCCGCTCCCCGCCTCGTCGTACCAGAGCCTCGCTCCGTTCACCTCAACCGTCGGCACGGCGCGACGTTAACGTCCCGGCATGAGCTTCGAGCACGTACTCGTCGTCGGCGCCGGACAGATGGGCGGCGGCATCGCGCAGGTCGTCGCCGCGTCGGGCCGCAGCGTCTCGCTCTACGACGCCGCGCCGGGAGCGACCGAGCGCGGCCTCGCCACCATGCGCACGAGCCTCGAGAAGCTCGCGGAGAAGGGCGGCGCCGACCCCGACGAGGTGCTCGCGCGCGTCACCGCCGCCGACGAGATCACGCCCGCGGACCTGATGGTCGAGGCCGTGATCGAGGACGCGGAGATCAAGCAGGACGTCTTCCGGCGCGCCGACGCCGCGCTGCCGCCGCACGCGATCCTCGCGTCGAACACGTCGTCGATCCCGATCACGTCGCTCGCTGCAGCGACGCAACGGCCCGACCGCGTGATCGGCATGCACTTCTTCAACCCGGTGCCGGTCCTCAAGCTCGTCGAGGTCGTGCGCGGGCGGGAGACGTCCGACTACACGGCAACAGCGATCGTCGCGCTCGCCGAGGCACTCGGCAAGACGCCGGCGGTCGCGAACGACTTCCCGGGCTTCGTCTCGAACCGGATCCTCATGCCCTATCTGAACGAAGCCGTGTGGGCGCTCCACGACGGTGTCGCCGAGCCGGAGGCGATCGACACGATCGCGAAGCTCGGCTTCGCGCACCCGATGGGGCCGCTCGCGCTTGCCGACCTCATCGGCCTCGACACGTGCGTCGCGATCATGGAAGTCCTCCACGAGGGGCTCGGCGACGACAAGTACGCGCCTTGCCCGCTCCTCCGCGAGCACGTCGCCGCGGGACGCCTCGGCCGCAAGTCCGGCGAGGGCTTCTACCGCTACTAGCGAGTCCCCCGAAAGAGTTAGGCCGACTGGGTCAAGTCAGTGGGCCGATCGGCCGATTGGACCGAGCAGGAAAAGGGGGAACCACGTGCGAACGGCCAACGATCTGCGGATTCTGCTCGTCGATGACGAGCCGGCGCTCCGCGAGTTGTTGCGCGTGACGTTCGAGGGAGCCGCGTTCACCGTGACGGAGGCCGCGTCCGGCGAAGAGGCGCTCGCGCTACTCGGCGGCGACCTGCCCGACGCGGTCGTCCTCGACCTCCGCCTGCCGGGCATCAGCGGAGCCGACCTCTGCCGGCGCCTGCGCCGCGACCCCGAGACCCGCGACATCCCGGTCGTCGTCCTCAGCGGCGGTGACAGCGTCGAGCTCGAGCGCGCCTGCACTGCGGGTGCGGACGAGGTGATCGGGAAGCCGTTCAGCCCGCGCGAGCTGCTCGCCGTCGTCGAGAGGCTGACCGGTCGCGAAGGGCGGACCAGGACGCGTCCGCGCGTGGTGGTGGAGCACGAGGAGCAGCTCTTGCTCTACGCGCAGGACCTCCGCCATCTGATCGACGTCGAGCGCGCGCAGCGGCTCCTGATCACGCAGGCCTTCCGGGCGACCGTCTCCGCGCTCGCGGGCGCGCTCGAGTCGAAGGATCTCGACAGCGCGCGCCACTCTCACCGGGTGCGCGCGTACGCGGTCTGCCTGCTGGCGGAAGTCGACGCCGGGGCGCTTGACCGCGACCCCGGGGTCGAGCACGGCTTTCTCCTCCACGACGTCGGCAAGATCGGCATCCCGGACGCGATCCTCCGCAAGCGCGGGCTGCTGACGAGCGCCGAGCGGCGGCGGATGCAGGAGCACACCCTGATCGGCGAGCGGATGCTCGCGGGGATCCCCTTCCTCGAGGGAGAAGGGCTTCGCGTCGTGCGCTCGCACCACGAGCGGTGGGACGGCGGCGGCTACCCGGACGGCTTGGCCGACCACGCCATTCCGCTACCGGCGCGCATCTTCGCCGTCGCGGACTCGCTCGATGCGATGACGAGCCACCGTCCCTACCGGCGCGCGCTGCCGTGGGAGGCGGCGCACGACGAGATACTCGGGCAGTCGGGGCGCCAGTTCGATCCGGATGTCGTCGCGGCGTTCCTCGAGTGCGAGGAGCGGCTGCGCGCGACGCGCGAAGAGCCTCTCGCTGCCGCCTGACCCATCTACGATCCGGGCGTGGACTTCGACCTCACGCCGGAGCAGAAGGAGATCCGGGCGCTCACGCGCGACTTCGTCGCCGCCGAGATCGAGCCGCACGCGGCCGAGTGGGATCGCGAGCATCGCTTCCCGAGCGACGTCTTCGAGAAGCTCGCCGAGCTCGGCCTCATGGGCGTCTGCGTCCCGGAGGAGTACGGCGGCGCCGGCTCCGACTTCGTCGCGTACATGCTCGTGCTCGAGGAGCTCTCGCGCGGCGACGCCGGCGTTGGCGTGGCCGTCGCCGTCCACACGAGCGCGGTGACGCTGCCGATCCTGCGGTTCGGGACGGAGGAGCAGCGCGCACGGTTCGTGCCGCCACTCGCGAGCGGCGAGCTGCTCGGCGCGTTCGCGCTCACCGAGGCGGAGTCCGGCAGCGACGCCGGCGCGCTGCGGACGTCGGCGACGCGGGAGGACGGCGGCTGGCGCATCTCCGGCGCGAAGCAGTTCATCTCGAGCGCCGAGTTCGCCGGGACGTTCCTCTTTTTCGCGCGCACGTCGCCCGACACGCCCGACGCGCGCGGCGTCTCGGCGTTCGTCCTCGACGCCGAGCACGTCCGCGTCACCGGTCGCGAGGAGAAGCTCGGGCTCAACTCGTCGACGACGAACTCGATCGCGGTCGACACGCTCGTCGACGCCGACCGCCTCCTCCACGAGGAGGGCAAGGGCTTCCACATCGCGATGGCGACACTCGACGGCGGCCGGATCGGCATCGCCGCGCAGGCGGTCGGCATCGCGCAGGCCGCGTACGACGTCGCGCGCGAGTACGCGAAGGAGCGCCACGCATTCGGGCGGCCGATATCGAAGTTCCAGGCAATCCAGCACAAGCTCGCGAACATGGCGACCGAGATCGAGGCCGCGCGCCTGCTCGTCCTGCGCGCGGCGTGGCTCAAGCAGAACGACCTGCCGCACACCGAGGCCGGCGCGAAGGCGAAGCTCTTCGCGTCGGAGATGGCGCGCCGCCAGACCGGCGAGGCGATCCAGATCCTCGGCGGCTACGGCTACACGAAGGAGTTCCCCGTCGAGCGGTACTACCGCGACGCGAAGGTCACCGAGATCTACGAGGGGACGAGCGAGATCCAGCGCCTCGTCATCGCCCGCTCGGTCCTCGGGATGCAGGAACGCGGCAGCTAGCCGCGGGCTGGTTGGAACCGACGCTGTACCTCACCTGTGGGCTTCCCGGTTCGGGCAAGACCACGCTCGCGCGCCGCCTCGCGGTCGAGCGCGATGCGTTGCGCTTCACGAAGGATGAGCTGGTGCTGGCGCTCGGCGGCGACCTGTACGACGACGAGCTGCGCGACCGCGTCGAAGCGAAGTTGATCGAGCTGGCCTTCGAGCTGCTCGCCGGCGGCCGCAGCTGCATCCTCGACTTCGGGCTCTGGAGCCGGGAGGAACGCGACGCGCTGCGTCTGCGCGCGCGTGCGCAGGGAGTCCGCGTGGAGCTGCACGTTCTCGAGGTCGAGCCGGACGAGCTGCTGCGGCGCATCGCCGAGCGCTACGAGGAAGCGCCGCACACGACGGCGGAGATCAGCCCCGAGCAGCTGTCGGCGTGGGCGGCGAGCTTCGAGCGTCCGGACAACGCCGAGCGGCGCCTCTTCGATCGCTAGGCACTCCGCGCGACGACGACGCCGCTGACGGCCGGTGGCAGCCACCGTTACGTCTTTGTGACGAGATCGGGGGCTTGATCAAGCGGTCGTTGACGCGCACGTGAGACTTCCGTTTCGGTTCCGGCACGGTGGCTGCCACCGGCCTTGGGTGTTGTCCTGCGAGCGAGCGGCGATTCTGCGACGGCTACGACGGCGTCCAGCGATAGCGCACGTCGGGCGTCTTCTCCTCGTTCGTCGAGCCGTCGGTGAACTCGACGGCGATCGCGCCGTGCGCTTCGTAGAAGCGCCGCGCCAGGTCGTTCTGCTGGAACACCCAGAAGTCGAAGCCGCCGGGCCGGCGCGCCTTGACGTGCTCGAACAGAGCATGGCCGATGCCGGTCCCGATCGCGTCGGGGTGGACGAAGAGATGGCTGAGCTCGTCGCCGGAGAGCAGTGCGAAACCGCGGCCGAGGATGTAACCCTCACCCTCACGCAGAGCGTTAGCGAACCACGCGAGGTTCTCCTCGTGCGTGTGCACCTCCGGCAGGAAGTCGAAGAGTGCAAACGACGGCTCGAAGGTCGCGACGACCTCCTCGACCTCCGCCTCGGTCGCGCGCCGGATCATCGGGCGTACTGTACGACCGTGCCACGCGACAGAAACGAGCCCGTCCGGCTGACGAGCATCTACACCGGCGGCGGCGACAGGGGGGAGACGAGCCTCGGCGACGGCTCGCGCGTGTCGAAGCTCGATCCGCGTATCGTCGCGCTCGGCGAGGTGGACGAGCTCAACTCCTTCGTCGGGTGGACCCGCGCCGGCCTCGATCGCATCCAGAACGAGCTCTTCGACCTCGGCGCGGATCTCTCCGTTCCCGGCGGCGACCGCCTCCGCATCGAGCAGCCGTACATCGACCGGCTCGAAGCGGAGATCGACGACGCGAACGCCAAGCTCGAGCCGCTCAAGAGCTTCGTCCTTCCCGGCGGTGCCGAGACCGCGGCGCGTCTCTACGTCGCGCGAGCGGTCTGCCGGCGCGCGGAGCTGGCCGTTCTCGCCGTCGACGGGGCGAACCCGCTCGCCGCGGTCTATCTCAACCGGCTGTCGGATCTCCTGTTCGTGCTCGCCCGCGCCGCGAACGGCGGCGACGAGCCGCTCTGGCGGCCCGGCGACTCGCGCGACTAGCACCCGCCTTTGTAGGGTCGGCGGGAGTGCACTCCCGCAAGCCTCGGAGGTAGAGCGCACCGTTGACGAAGAGCGGGGTCACGAAGCTCGTCAAGCAGCTTGCGCCGAAGCTGAGCGTCAAGCACGCAAAGGCGGCTGACAACGCCACAAGGGCGGGCGGTCAAACCGTGCGAAAGATCCAGTGGAAAGCCTCCCCAAGCACGACGATGCAGACGATCTTCAGCGCGAACGGATTGACGGTCGTCGGAAGCTGCGACAGCAGCAGCAACATCACCGTCGATGCGACGGGTCCCGTCGCCGACAACGGCGAGCTGAGAATTCAGGGCGATACCGCTACCGGCGGCCCCTTCTTCAAGAACTACGCAGGCTTCAACTCCGCGAGCATCGTGTCGCCGGTCAGCGCCGACGGTGGCCACAGCGAGGGTTCGGGCCAGCTCGTCTACGCGACGGCCGACGGGCACGTCTTGACGCTCGATTACGGATTTGACTGGGGGACGGTCGGGAACGCGACGTATCACAACACGTTCGTGGGCTGCACGCTCTACGGCAAAGCCGTCTACAGCTGATCCTTTGACCGCTCCAACCGCTTCCGCCGGCCACGACGAGCCGGCGGAAGCGGTCGAGCTCTACGGGCGCGCGCCGTCCCGAGAGTTCCCTCGAATGGGGGCTATCGAGATTTCCATAACTAATCGAACGAGGGATACACGTTTGCCCGTTTACCCCCTACAATTCGTCCGGTTCTTACGTGGTCACGAGGGAGGCGGAGACATTGGTTGCACTGCGGCTGAGCAAGGAAAAGGCTAGGTCCATGAGTTGGCGCGGGCGGACGCAGTTCATGGTCGCTCTCGCGTTCGCCACGAGTCTCCTCGTTCTCATCACCCCCGGGCTCGCCTCCTCGGCTATCGCCCAGCGCGGCACTGCGACGACCGCCAACGCCAACGCGACGACGCTCACCATCAACGTGCCGACGGGCGTCGCAGCGGGCGACGTGATGATCGCGGAGATTACGGACAGGGGCGGAACGACGACGACGTTCCCCTCGCTGAGCGGTTGGACGAACGTCACCACGCCGGTGGACTTCGAGGGCGGCGGCGCGCACCACCGCGTGGCCCTGCTCTACAAGATCGCCGGCTCGTCCGAACCGTCGAGCTACACCTTCAGCCTCGGCGCCACGAACGCCAACGCAGCCGGCGCAATCGTCGCGTTCTCAGGCGTGGACACCTCGGGCGCGACCCCCTTCGACGTGACTCCAGGCAGCTACACAACTTGCAGCACCGGCTGCACTACCGCCGTCTCCGCCAGCGCGATCACGACGAACGACCCCAACGCTGCCGTGGTCATGTTCGCTGCGAGCTTCGAGAACCTGACCACGAGTTCCTACTCGACAACGTCGCCCGGCGCCCTTACCCAGATGTACGGGACCCTTGCCGACAAAAGCGGCAATGGAACGGTCGGTGCCGCATGGGCCACGAAGGCAACCGCCGGCTCCACCGGAACGGGTACGGCAACGCTGAGTAGCGCCAAAGACTGGGCGGCGATCCTGATCGCGCTCAAGCCGGCAGTCGTCGCGGATGCGACGCAGTCGACGTTGACTCCGACGTCGTCGTCGATTACCGCGAACGGCACCGCGACGCAGGTGTTGACGGTGCAGGCGAAGGACTCCAGCGGCGACAACCTGACCAGTGGCGGCGCGACGGTCACGATCACCAAGCAGTCCGGGACGGGCTCGATCGGCGTGGTCAGCGACAACGGTGACGGCACCTATACGGCGACCGTGACCGCGCCGACTGCGACCGGCTCGGGTGTTTTCGTCGCGACTCTTGGCGGCAGCGCGGTCAAGTCCGGCACCGGCAGCCAGACCCAGGCGACTGTCACCTACACGCCGGGCGCCGCGGATGCGTCGCAGTCGACGTTGACGCCGACGAGTTCTTCGATCACTGCGAACGGGACGGCGACGCAGGTGTTGACGGTGCAGGCGAAGGACGCCAACGGCAACAACCTGACGAGTGGCGGCTCGACGGTGACGATCACGAAGCTGTCGGGCAGCGGCTCGATCAGCGTGGTCAGCGACAACGGTGACGGCACCTATACGGCGACCGTGACCGCCCCGACCGCGACCGGCTCCGGTGTCTTCGTCGCGACCCTCAACACCAACCCGGTCAAGTCCGGCACCGGCAGCCAGACCCAGGCGACTGTCACCTACACCCCCGGCCCGGGTGCTGGGGCGCAGTCGTCGATCAGTGCCAACCCGCATACGATCAACGCCGATGGCAGCTCCACCTCGACGATCACTGTCACTGTTTATGACGCCTACGGCAACCTGACCTCGGGTGGGGACACGGTCGTGCTGCATACCGACCTTGGTTCGCTCGGCTCGGTCACCGACAACGGTGACGGCACCTATACGACGAGCCTGACCTCGAGTGCGACGGTCGGCACGGCGCACATCACCGGCACCGTCAACAGCGAGACGATCACGACGACCGACTCGGTCGATTTCATGGGCACGTTCACGAAGTCCTCGGACGTGATGATCAACGGCCAGCCGACGGTGGGCACGACCGTGACGATCACGAACGGGGTCTACTCGCCGACGACGACGTCGCGTTCGTATCAGTGGGAGCTGTGTGACGGCACGGGTGCCCTCGCCAGCTGTTCGCCCATCGGTGGCGCGACGAGCAACCAGTACACCCCGGTTGCCGGCCAGGAGGGCTCGACGCTGCGGGTCATCGAGACCGTGTCGCGGGCCGGCTACTACGACGGCCACTCCACCTCGGATGCCAAGTCTGTAGTCAAGGGCAGCTTCACGACGAGCACGGCGGTCGCGATCAGCGGGACGCCGACGGTTGACACGCCGTCGACGATCACCGCCGGGAGCTACTCGCCGGCGCCCACGTCTCGCACGTATCAGTGGCGGTTGTGCGACGCCGCGGGCAACAACTGCAACGACATCGGTGGCGCGAACTCGAGCTCCTACACGCCGGGCGCGAGCGACGCCGGATCGACGTTGCGCGTCGTCGAGACGGTGTCGACGCCGGGCTACAACGACCTGGTCTCGACGTCTGCGAGGGCGCTCGTGCTCAAGGGCGCCATCGCGACGAACACCGCGGTGGCCATCAATGGGACGCCGAAGGTCGGGGTTACGTCCAACATCACCGCGGGGACGTACACGCCGTCGCCGACCGGCAGCTCGTATCAGTGGGAGCGCTGCGACAACACCGGCGCGAACTGCTCGCCCATCAGCGGCGCGACGAGCAACAAGTACACGCCGGTCGGTGCCGACGCGGGCTCGACGCTGGTTGTGGTGGAGACGGTGACGAAAGACGGCTACGCCGACGGCGGCTCGCCGTCTGCGGCGAGCGCGATCGTCGCGAACGGCAGCTTCTCGACGAACACGTCGGTGTCGGTGTCCGGGACGCCGACCGTCGGCACCGCGTCGACGGTCACCACGGGGAGCTACTCGCCGGGGCCCTCGTCCAGGTCGTATCAGTGGGAGCTGTGCGACAGCTCGGGCAACAGCTGCGGGAACATCACCGGTGCCAACTCGAGCTCGTACACGCCGCTCGCCGGCGATGTCGGCTCGACTCTCCGCGTCGTGGAGACCGCGACGAAGACGGGCTACAACAACGGCGGCTCGACGTCGAGCGCGACCCCGGTCGTCGTGAACGGCGACTTCGCGGTGACGTCCGCCGTCGCGATCAGCGGCCAGACGACGGTCGGTACGCCGGCGATGGTCACTACCGGCGTCTACTCGCCGGCGGCTACGACGCTCTCGTATCAGTGGAAGCTGTGTGACAGCTCGGGTGCCCTTGCCAGCTGCTCGAACATCGGCGGCGCGAACTCGAGCTCGTACACGCCGGTCTCCGGCGATGTCGGCTCGACGCTGCGGGTCGTGGAGACGGCTGTACGGTCGGGGTACAACAACGGCAGCTCGACCTCGGACGCGGTCGCCGTCGACGGGATCTTCGCCACGAACACCGCGGTGGCGATCAACGGGACGCCGAAGGTCGGCGTCAAGTCCACGACCACCGGCGGGACGTACACGCCGTCGCCGTCCGGGCGCTCCTACCAGTGGAAGCGGTGCGACAGCAGCGGCAACAGCTGCGTGGCGATCTCGGGCGCGACGTACGCCTCGTATACGCCGGTCGCGGCTGACGTAGGGAAGACGTTGCGCGTGGTCGAGACGGTGACGAAGTCGCACTACGCCAGCGGCGGGTCCACCTCCGCGGCATCGGCTCTGGTCGCAAAGGGCACCTTCGTGAGGAACACGGCAGTCGCGGTCGTCGGCTTCCCGAAGCACGGGGTGGTCTCGAAGATCACGCCGGGCTCGTACACGCCGACGCCGGTCGCGCGTACCTATAAGTGGCTGCGGTGCACGAGCACGACGCTCGCGAGTTGCACGGCCATCTCCGGCGCGACGGCGAAGACGTACAAGCCTGGAACCGCCGACATCGGGAAGAGGCTGCGCGTGGTCGAGACGGTTTCCGCGCCCGGCTACAACAACCTCAGCGTCACGTCGGCTGCGTCCACGAAAGTGACCTAACGCCAGCACGGCCGGCGCCTCGTCGGGCCGGCCGTGAGGGCATTCGTAGAATGGGCGCATGGCGACGACCGGCAGGGACGCGCAGACGTCCGACGAGGCGAACTGGCGCGAGCGCTACGACGCGACGCCGGAGCGGCAGGGCGAGCTCTTCTCCACGATCTCCGGGGTCGAGAACGAGCCGCTCTACGCACCCGACAGGGTCGAGATCGACTACGAGCGCGACCTCGGCTGGCCCGGCGCGTTCCCCTTCACGCGCGGCGTCTATCCGTCGATGTACCGCGGACGGCTCTGGACGATGCGCCAGTTCGCCGGCTTCGGCACCGCGGAGGAGACGAACGCGCGGTTCCGCTACCTGACCGAGCACGGCCAGACGGGCCTGTCGACGGCGTTCGACATGCCGACGTTGATGGGCTACGACTCGGACCACCCGCGCTCGCTCGGCGAGGTCGGCCGCGAGGGCGTCGCGATCGACTCGCTTGCCGACATGGAGACGCTCTTCGACGGGATCCCGCTCGGCGAGGTCTCGACGTCGATGACGATCAACGGCCCGGCGGCGATGCTGCTCGCGTTCTACGCGTGCGTCGGCGAGGAGCAGGGAGTCCCCCTTGACGGCCTCCGCGGGACCGTCCAGACGGACATCCTCAAGGAGTACATCGCGCAGAAGGAGTGGATCTTCCCGCCGCACCCGTCGATGCGGCTCGTCGTCGACATGGTCGAGTGGTGCGCCGAGCACATGCCGCTCATGCACCCGGTCTCGATCTCCGGGTACCACATCCGCGAGGCCGGCTCGAACGCGGCGCAGGAGCTCGCGTTCACGCTGTCCAACGGGTTCGCGCTCGTCGAGGCGTGTCTCGAGCGCGGCTTGGATGTCGATGCGTTCGCGCCGCGGCTCTCGTTCTTCTTCAACGCGCACCTCGACTTCTTCGAGGAGATTGCGAAGTACCGGGCAGCGCGCCGGATCTGGGCGACGCAGATGCGGGACCGCTACGGCGCGAAGGATCCGCGCTCGTGGCTCATGCGCTTCCACACGCAGACCGCCGGCGTCTCGCTCACGGCGCAGCAGCCGGAGGTCAACCTCATCCGCACCGCCATCGAGGCGCTGGCGGCGGTGCTCGGCGGGACGCAGTCGCTGCACACGAACTCGTTCGACGAGGCGCTGGCGCTACCGACCGAGCACGCCGTTCGGCTCGCGCTGCGAACGCAGCAGGTGATTGCGCACGAGACCGGCGTCGTCAACACGATCGATCCGCTCGGCGGCTCCTACTATCTTGAGCAGCTCACGAGCGAGCTCGAGCGGCAGGCGTACGACTACTTCGAGCAGATCGAGGAGCTCGGCGGCGTCATCCCGGCGATCGAGCAGAACTTCCAGCAGCGCGAGATCGCCGAGGCGAGCTATCGCTACCAGGCGGAGGTCGAGCGCGGCGAGCGCGTCATCGTCGGCGTCAACCGCTACGAGCTCGAGGAGGAGCAGCAGATCGACCTGCTTCGCATAGATCCCGCGCTCGAGACGAAGCAGATCGCGCGGGTGCAGGCGGTACGCGCGTCACGCGACACCGCCGCGGCGGAAGCTGCGCTCGTCCGGCTCAAGGAGGACGCCGCGGTCGAGGGTCGCAACCTCATGGAGCCGATCATGGACGCCTCGCGCGCGTACGTGACGATGGGCGAGATGTGCGACGCGCTGCGCGAAGTCTGGGGCACGTGGCGCGAGACCCCCGTCTTCTAGCGACACGTCTCCAAGGGCCACGTCCGGAACCGGGTTCCGGACGTGTCTGAAACCGACTCGTCCGAAAGAGCGTCTTGCGCGGTGAACCCCGCTGAGCAACTCTGCTTCTCATGCCCAGCCCCCCACGTGACGTCGTACCCGGCTTTCACCACGTCTGGGTGAACGCGACTGGATCCTGGGACTACTTCCTTGACGACATTGATCGGGTCGTCTGGGTGCGGCGACTTGTAGCGACCGTGGATCGCAGAGGTTGGAGCTGCGTGGCGTTCTGCCAGATGTCGACCCACGTCCACCTCCTCCTACGGGTAAGTGACAGGTCGCTCTCCGTGGGGATGAGGGACCTCAATCGCGAGTACTCATGCGACTTCAATCTCCGGCACGGCCGCGTCGGAGTGTTCGTCCGCGGGCGGTTCGGTAGCCGGCGCATCGAGGATGGCGCTGACCTCCTCGGGACGTACGCGTACGTCGTTCTTAACCCAGTCGCCGGTGGTCTTTGCCTCTCCCCGGAGGAGTGGCGTTGGAGCAGCTATCGCACGACGATCGGCCTGGCGACCGACTTCCCGTTCGTCGATGCGGGCCCGGCGATCGCCGAAGCCGGTGGTCGAGAGCAACTGCGCCGTGTGGTCGAGTCAATCGCTCGCGCACGTCCGGGACGGATACGTCCGGAACCTGGTTCCGGACGTGTCGGTTAGTGCCGATGGGCGAGATGCGTGACGCGCCCGCAGCACCACGTTCGCTACTTGACGGTCCAGCGGTAGAGCAGCGCCTTCGACGGGTTGGCTGCCTTGTCGATGGCGTAGACCGAGAGCGAGTGGACGCCCTTCTTGAGGGCGCTGTAGGTCTTCGGGTTCGTGCACCGCGCCGGGATCTTCTTGTCGAGCGAGCAGAAGTAGGTGAACATCGCGCTCACGTTGTCGGTGGCCCGGAACCGGAAGGTCGCGGAGTGCAGCGTGGTCGTCAGCGGCGGCTTCTTGACGAAGTACGCAATGGGCCGCACGCGATCGCCCGGGATCTTCCCGGCGGCGGCGAGGTTCAGTCCGGCCATCTGGTTGCCAATGAGGTTCCCGCGCTCGCCGGCCGAGGGCCGCGAGTCGTTCACCGGCGTGGCCTCATGGTTCTCAGAGCTGTACGGCCCGGTGTACTTGAAGAATTGGTACTTGCGAACGACCGACTTGCTGTGCGCGGCGAGCTGGTCGCTGTTGGCGAGTTCCGTCTGGAGGCCGCCACCGGCGCCGCCCTGGATGAGCAGCCAGTCAGTCTCGACTTCAGCCGCCGCGTCTGGGACATGAATGTCGCCCGAGACGAGGTGGTTGAGGTCCGACGGCGCGGTCGACTCGGTCATGTACACCTTGACCCAGACCGCGTCGCCTAGCTGCTGGCCCACGTCGGGCTCCGGTGCAGGGGCGACGACGTTGACGACCGGCTTCGGGTTAAGGACTGGGTGGAGGGGTGGGCTGGTGCTCCACTGCGGCGCGGGGATCGGCACGCCCCCGCCGAACGGCATGAGCTTCCCCGGGTGGGCGGGGTCCGCGACCAGCCATTGATAGACGACGTTCGTCGGGTTGGCAGCGAGGCCGAGGCCGAAGTGCTCGCACCCCGCGGTCGCGTAGGTCGCCGATCCGCCCGTCCAGCACTGATGCCCGGCCGTCGGCTGGATCGGCGTGGGGGCGACCGGTGTGCTCTGTGTGAACTTCTTCGCCACGGGGTCCCAGGGGCTCGCGTAGATGACGTAGACGCCCCCGGCGAACGGCGTGATCGTCGGGTTGCCGTAGCGCTCGTACGGCGCGCCGAACGTGTACGTGATGTCGGAGCTCGTGATGCCGTCGAGCTCGATCTCGAATCCCTCCGTCCCCTGCCCGGTGTCGTTGAATACGTCAAAATTGCTGATCGTCCCGAACTGTGTGGACGACGTGCGGTGTGTGCTCGCGGACGCGGACGTCGCGCGCGGGATCGACACCACCATCCCCAGCAACAACGCCGCGGCACCCGCCGTTGCCACCATCGACACGGCTCTCATTTCAGGGTCACCTCCGATGCCGCGCCGCCCGGCGCGGCGATGTTGAGCTCTCGGCAAACGGTACGAATCGCAGGCCGAGAAGTCATGAGTAGAAATTCCTCGTCATCGTCTAGGCTCACGGCGATGGCCGGGAAGATCCCGCGTTTGGCGGGAAACGCGCGTCTTCTAGCCGCCGCGTTCGCGGCGGTTCTCGGCGCGGCGATCCTGTCCGGCTCGGTCGCGGCGCAGGCACTGCCCGGGGATGCGTTGCTCATCGAGCACTGGGACGGCAAGAAGTGGACCGTCACGCCGGCGCCCGTCCCGCCCGCCGGCGGTAGCGAGCTCTCGGCAGTCACCGCCATTTCCCCGACGGACATCTGGGCCGTCGGCTCGCTCGTCGAGACAACCGGGACGACACCGACGTGGCACCCGCTCGCGGAGCACTACGACGGCGTCTCCTGGTCGCCGGTCGTGCTGCCAACCCCCAAAGAGACGGAGCAATCCGGGCTCGTCGCCGTGTCCGGCAGCTCGGCGACGGACGTCTGGGCGGTCGGATCGGTCGGCGACCGGTCGCTCGTCGAGCACTACGACGGCACGTCCTGGAAGGTCGTCCCGAGCCTGCGCACGGCCGGCTCGGAGCTGGCGGGAGTGGCCGCCGTTTCGCCCTCGGACGTGTGGGCCGTCGGTGCCACCGTCACGAAGACGGGGAAGACCCGCACCCTGATCGAGCGCTGGGACGGATCGGCCTGGCGGAGCGTGCCGAGCCCTAACCCGAGCGGCCCCAAGGATGAGCTGTCGGCGATCTCGGCGTGGTCTGCGCGCAACATCTATGCGGTCGGCGACTACCGGTTCAGAGGGCACACCCGCGCGCTCACCCTCCACTGGAACGGGACCCGCTGGCGCAACCGCTGGAGCCCGAGCGCGGCGGCACGGCAGAGCGCGCTGCGGGGCCTGACCGTGACCGGCCGGAGCGACGCGTGGGCCGTCGGCTCGTCGCGTGGAGCGGGCGGCGAGCGGTCGCTCACCGAGTATTGGCACATCTGCAGCTGGCACTACTCGGAGGTGCCTGGTGCCAACGACTTTCTCGATCTTTACGCGGTCAGCGCACTCTCCGCGGACGACGTCTGGGCGGTTGGGAGCAGCGGAGACGCGCCACAGACACTCGCCGAGCACTGGGACGGGGCGTGGACGGTCAAGAAGACCCCGAATCCCCAGATTCCCGGCGTGTTGCGCGGCGTTGCGGCCGTTGCCGACGACGACGTCTGGGCCGTCGGCTCGTCGAACGCGCCATAACGACGCCCGCCCTCCGTTAGGCTCAACGCTATGGCTGGGAAGATCCGCGTCGTCGTTGCGAAGCCGGGCCTCGACGGGCACGATCGCGGCGCCAAAATCATCGCCCGCGCGCTCCGCGACGCCGGCATGGAGGTCATCTACACCGGCCTCCACCAGACGCCCGAGCAGATCGTCGAGACCGCGATCCAGGAAGACGCCGACGCCGTCGGCATCTCGATCCTCTCCGGCGCGCACATGACGCTCGTGCCGCGCATCATCGAGCTCCTCCGCGCCGAGGGAGCGGACGACGTCGTCGTCACCGTCGGCGGGACGATCCCCGACGACGACGCAGCGGAGTTGAAGAAGCTCGGCGTCGCCGGCGTGTTCGGGCCGGGCGCGCCGACGGGCGAGATCGTCGACTTCATCCGCGGCGCGGTCGGCACCGCGGTTTGAGCGTTCTCGTCGAGAACACCGGCGGCGTCGCGCTCGTCACGATCGACCGCCAGGACGCGCTCAACGCTCTGAACGTCGAGACGTTGACCGAGCTGCGCGACCGCCTCCGCGAGCTCGCCGAGGACGACGCCGCGCGCGTCGTCGTCCTCACGGGCGCGGGTGAGAAAGCCTTCGTCGCGGGCGCCGACATCAAGTACATGGGGAGCCTCGCGCCGGAGGGAGCGAAGGGCTGGGGCGCGCTCGGTCACGAGGCCGCACGGCTGCTCGAGGAGATGCCGAAGCCGACGATCGCCGCGATCAACGGCTTCGCGCTCGGCGGCGGCTGCGAGCTCGCGCTCGGCTGCGACATCCGCTACGCCTCGAGCAAGGCGCGGCTCGGGCAGCCGGAGATCGATCTCGGCATCGTCCCCGGCTGGGGCGGCACGCAGCGGCTCGCGCGCGTCTGCGGGCTCGGCGTCGCGAAGGAGCTGATCCTCACCGGCCGCATGATCGACGCCGAGGAGGCCCTGCGCATCGGCCTCGTGAGCGCGATCGCCGATCCGGTCCTCGACCATGCCCTCGGCATGGCGCGGAAGCTCGCGGAGAAGAGCCCGGTCGCGCTCCGTGTCGCCAAGCGCCTGCTCAACCTCTCGCCCGGCGCGCTCGAGCGCGAGGCGGAGGAGTTCGGCGATCTCTTTGCGAGCGAGGACGCGAGGGAGGGCCTCGCTGCCTTCGCCGAGAAGCGCCAGCCGCGCTTCACCGGCAGATAGTTCGGCAGGATTCGGCGTCGCCGCCGCGTACTCGGCTGGTCCGATGCGCATGCGCCTTCTCGTCTGCGCCGGCGTGGCGACCGTCGCCGCCGTCCCGGCCCCCGTCGCGTTCGCCGGCCATAATCCGCAGGTCGCCGGGCTACAGGTTGCGCTGCGCGCGAAAGGGCTCTACTACGGTGCGATCGACGCAATCCCCGGGCCGCTCACGATCCGGGCCGTCGGCGACTTCCAGCGCGCGCACCACCTCCCGGTCACTGGCCACGCCGGGCCCCGCACGCGCAGAGCCCTCGGTGCGCTCGGCCGTCCGCTCTACGGGAAGCGGCTGCTCACGCGCGGCGAGGTCGGCTGGGACGTCGCCGTTCTCCAGTACCTCCTCGCCCGCCACGGATGTGCCGTTCCCGTCAACGGCTACTTCGACGGGGCGACGGTGCGCGGCGTCCGCCGTTTCCAGCGGCACGCACACCTCGTCGTCGACGGCATGGTGGGGCCGAGGACACGGGCCGCACTCTCGGATCGCGCACCGCGTGCGCGCCGCGTCGGCAGCATCAGCTCTGTCGGGGCTTTGCTCGGCCACTGGGCCGCGCATTACGGGGTGAACGTGCACCTCGTCCGCGGGCTCGCGTGGATGGAGTCGGGCTACAACAACCGGCTCGTCTCCTCGACCGGGGCGCGAGGGATCATGCAGATCGAGCCGTACACCTGGCGATTCGTCGAAACCGTGTTGGTCGGCCGCCACGTCCGGCACGGCCCCAGCGGGAACGTCCACGTCGGCGTCGCCTATCTCCACCACCTGCTGAGCGACTTCCACGGCAACGAGCGGCTCGCCCTCGCGGGCTGGTACCAGGGCGAGCGCGCGGTACGCGAGCACGGCGTGTACAGGCAGACGCGACGGTTCGTCGCGGACGTGCTCGCGCTCGCCGCGCGCATGTGACTCACGCAGCCGGGTCGAGGCAACTAGAGTCCCGCCCGATGAAGATCGCCGTCTGCGTAAAGCACGTCCCGGAGGGGACGAGTCGCATCGATCCCGGAACGAAGCGCCTCGACCGCTCCGGCGAGGGCGCGCTCAACCATTTCGATGCGAACGCCGTCGAGGAGGCGCTGCGGCTGAAGGGCGACTCCGAGACGGAGGTCGTCGTCGTCTCGCTCGGCCCGCACAAGGCGCTCGATTCGCTGCGCAAGGCGCTCGCGATGGGAGCCGACCGCGCGGTGCTCGTCTCCGACGAAGCGGCCGCCGGATCCGACCTCGTCGCGACGAGCCGCCTGCTCGCCGCCGCGCTCGCGAGGGAAGAGCCGGACATCGTCCTCTTCGGCCAGCAGGCCTCCGACGCCGACGGCGCCGTGCTCTGGGCGGCGGTCGCCGAGCGGCTCGGCCGTCCGGTCGTCTCGCAGGCGATGGAGCTGACGGTCGACGGCGGCTCGCTCCGCGCGAAGCGCCAGACGGAGTTCGGCTACGACACGATCGAGGCGCCGCTCCCCGCCGTCGTCGCAGTCAGCGACGCGATCAACGAGCCGCGCTACCCCTCGCTCAAGGGGATCATGGGCGCGAAGAAGAAGCAGCAGGACGTCCTCTCGCTCGCCGACCTCGGCATCGACGCGGGCGACGTGGGGGAGGCCGGCTCGCGGACGACAGTGCTTGCGCTGGGCAGTCCGCCGTCACGCGGCGACGCCCGCAAGATCGAAGACGACGGCAACGCCGCGCAGGCGATCGTCGACTTCCTCGCGGAAAAGAGGCTGATCTGATGGCGCCGCTCCTAAAGGCCGGTGGCAGCCACCGTTACGTCTCTGTGACGGGATGCGCCGCATGGCTGTGCGCGTCGTTCGCGATTGGTGACGCTTTTGCGAGGGTCTCGTGATGGTGGCTGCCACCGGCCGGAGGAGCGTCTGATGCCAACGCTTGTGTTCCTCGAGCACCACGGCGACGCGCTCCAGAAGGGGTCGCTCGGCGTGCTCGCTAAGGCGGCGTCGCTCGGCGGCGCCGACGCCGTCATCGCCGGTGAAGGCGCGAAGTCACTCGCTGCGCAGGCGGGCCGGTACGGCGCCGCGAAGGTCTGGGCGTGCGAGGACTCCGAGGTCGCGCAGCCGCTTCCGCAGCCGCGCGTCGACGTCATCGCGCAGGTCGTCTCCGACGGCGGCTACGACACCGTCCTGTTCGCGAACTCCGTCCTCGCCGCCGACGTCGCGGCCGGTCTCGCCGCGCGGCTCGACGCCGGGCTCAACTGGGATCTCGCGGACATCGAGCTGCAGGGCGGCGAGCTGATCGGCAAGCGCCCCGCGCTGCAGGATTCGGTCTACGTCGACGTCGGGTGGACGAGCACGCCGCGGCTCGCGCTCTTCCGCGCCGGCTCGTTCGACGCGACCGAGACGGGCGGCGGCGAGCCGGAGGTAGTCGACGTCTCGCCCGCGTACGCCGCGCACTCGACGACGCTGAAGCTCGTCGCTCAGGACTCCGCCGAGTCGGGCGGCGTGAACATCGAGGACGCCGACGTCATCGTTGCGGGCGGTCGCGGCCTCGGCGCGCCCGAGAGCTTCACGCTCGCGGAGGAGCTCGCGCAGGCGCTCGGCGGCGCGGTCGGCGCGACACGGGCGGTCGTCGACGCGGGCTGGTACCCGTACTCCGCTCAGATCGGCCAGACCGGGAAGACCGTCTCCCCGAAGCTCTACGTCGCGCTCGGCATCTCCGGCGCGATCCAGCACAAGGTCGGCATGCAGAGCTCCGGCACGATCGTCGCGATCAACAAGGACGCGAACGCGCCGATCTTCGACTTCAGCGACCTCGGCGTCGTCGGCGACGTCCACGAGATCGTGCCGAAGCTGGTTGAGCTCATCCGTTTACGCGGATGAGCCGTCCGTCCAACTTCCCGCCGCCGTTCAACGCCGCAGATTTCGTCGCGCCGCCGACCGACCCGGCCGACGAGCGGATCGAGGTCGGCGTGCTCATCGTCGGCGCCGGCCCGGCCGGGCTCGCGTGCGCGATCCGCCTCGGCCAGCTGCTCGAAGGTGACCCGGAGACCGCGGAGCGTCTCGGCGAGGTTCCCGTCGCGCTGCTCGAAAAGGGCAAGCAGCCGGGCTCGCATCTCCTCTCGGGCGCGGTCGTCAATCCGCGGGCTCTGCGCCGCCTCTTCGGCGAGGGTTTCCGGATGGAGGAGTTGCCGTCGTACGGCGAGGTTCCCGGCGAGGCGGTCTACGTCCTGACGAAGCGCGCCGCCCTCCGCATCCCGCCGCCGCCGCCGATGCGGAACCACGGCAACTGGATCTTCTCCCTGTCCCAACTCGGCCGCTATCTCGCGGAGAAGGCGGAGGAGGGCGGGACGATGATCCTCCCCGAGACCGCGGCGCAGAAGCTCCTCGTCGACCACGGCCGCGTCGTCGGCGTCCGCACCGGCGACAAGGGACGCGGCCGCGAAGGACAGGAGCTGCCGAACTTCGAGCCCGGCTCCGACCTCGTCGCCAAGGTCACGGTGCTCGCGGAGGGGACGCAGGGCCACCTCACCGGCGTCGCCCTCGACCGCTTCGGCCTGCGCGGCGACGAGCCGCAGGTCTGGGAGCTCGGCGTGAAAGAGGTCTGGAAGGTCGCGAAGCCGCTGAAGACGATCGTCCACACGATGGGCTGGCCGCTGCGTGCGGGCGCCCGCTACCGCGAGTTCGGCGGCTCCTTCATCTATCCGCTCGGCGACGACTTGGTCACGATCGGCCTCGTCGTCGGCCTCGACTATCGCGACTCCGAGCTCTCCGTCCACGACCTCCTGCAAGAGCTCAAGACCCACCCGAAGATCCGCAAGATCCTCGAGGGAGGCGAGCGCGTGGAGTGGGGCGCGAAGACGATCCCGAGCGGCGGGTTCCACTCGCTCCCGAGCAGGCTCCACGCGCCCGGCCTGCTGCTGTGCGGCGACGGCGCGGGGATGGTCAACATCCCGCGGCTCAAGGGAGTGCACTACGCGATCGAGTCGGGACGGCTGGCGGCGGAGGCGGCGTTCCGCGCGCTCCAGCGCGGTGAGACGCCGGCAAGCGCGCTCTCGTCGTACGACGAGGCGGTGCGCGAGAGCTTCATCTGGAAGGACCTACGCGAGGTGCGGGACATGCGCCAGGTCTTCCAGCGCGGCGTCGTCGTCGGTGGCGCGTTCGCGAGCGCGATGACCGTCTCGAAGGGTCGGATCGAGGTGGGGAAGAAGCGGGCGGAGCCGGACGCCGACGCGCCGCTCCTCACGACGAATCGCGCCGCGAGCTACCCCGCGCCCGACGGGAAGCTCACGTTCGACAAGCTCTCCTCCGTCTTCGCGTCCGGGAACAAGACGCGCGACGACCAGCCGAACCACATCCGCATCGAGCGGAAGGTGCCGGCCGACGTCGCGCGGATGTGGGCCGCGATGTGCCCGGCGCACGTCTACGAGGTCGGCGCCGAGTCCGACGACGGCACCGTCACGGTCGAGGTCGCGCCGTCGAACTGCGTCCAGTGCGGCGCGATCACTGCGAAGGGCGGCCGCCTGACGCCGCCCGAGGGCGGCTCCGGGCCCGAATACACGAGCACCTGAGCGGCCGATTCGCGTTTTACGGGCGCTTTACCTCGCTCGACCGAGGTATGCCTCACAATGAGGTCATGCGGAACAGGCGTTTCCTCATCCTCGCAGCCGTCCTCGTGACGCTCAACGTCGGGCTCTGGCTCGCGCCGGGGGCTCTTGGAGTGAGTCAGACGGTCATCGCGAAGCTGTTCGGGATGAACATGGTGCGCGCCACGGTCCTGGAGCACAACGGCGTGCAGTGGAACCTGGACAGAGGCACGGTCGCCTCGGCCACGTCGGTGCTGCTGACGATCAACGAGTCTGACGGGCGTGTTCAGCCGATCCCGGTGTCGTCGTCGACGGTCGTCAACGCCGGATACGCCGGCAAGCTCCTTCCCGTTCGCCGGCTCGGCACAGGCTGGCGTGTCCTGGTTCAGTGGCCGGCGAATGGCGGTCCCGCCAAGACGGTGTGGATCGAGAAGCGCGGCAAGCCGAAGAGCGGTCTCCGCCCCGCCGCCCAGCACAGCTGACCCACCGCCTATCCTCTTGGTGTGAACGCTCGCGCGACCGGGGGAGTTCTCCTGCTCGTAGAGGACGACGATGCGATCGGTCGTCTCGTCAAGCAGTACCTCGAGCAGCAGGACGGCTGGCGGGTCGTCTGGCTCCGATCCGGTGAGGAGGCGGTCACCGAGCTCCGCCAGCACCCGGTCCGTCTCGTCGTGCTCGACATCGGGCTGCCGGGGATCGACGGCTTCGAGGTCTGCCGCCGGATCCGCGCCGGCTCGAAGGTGCCGATCATCATGCTCACGGCCCGCGACGAGGAGCCCGATCGCGTCGCGGGGCTCGAGCTCGGCGCCGACGACTACGTCGCGAAGCCGTTCTCGCCGCGGGAGCTCTCCGCGAGGATCAAGGCGATCCTCCGCCGCTCCGAGCAGCGCAACGAGAACGAAGTGCTGTCGGCCCGCGAGATCGTCCTGCGGCGCGAGTCGCGCGAGGTGACCGTCGGCGGCGCTTCGATCGAGCTCACGGGCAAGGAGTTCGACCTCCTCGCGTGCTTCCTCGAGCATCCCGGGATCGTGCTCTCGCGGGAGCGGCTGCTCGATCTCGTCTGGGGGATGACGTATCCCGGCGGCACGCGCACGGTCGACATGCACGTAGCGCAACTGCGCCGCAAGCTCGGCGACGCGGAAGGAATCCGCACCGTGCGTGGCGCCGGCTACAAGCTCATCGCCGACAGCTGATGCGCGGCGGGAGTCTCCGTCGTCGGCTCTTCCAGGCGATCGGAGTCGTCGTCATCATCTGCGTCGCGCTGACGATCGGGCTCGGCCTCGTCCTCACGCGCCGCGCGGTGGAGAACGCGACGCTGAAGGATCTCTCTCACCAGGCCGACTTGATCGCGCCGTCGGTCAGCAACACGATCTCGCCGCAGACCAGCCTCAACAACCTGAAGCAGTTCTTCAACACGCAAGGCGAGTTTGCGCGGTCGAATCCGTCCGGGATCGTGCCCGCACGAGCATTGATTGTGCTCGCGCACAAGAAGCCGGTTGATGGGACGCTTGCCTATAACGGTCGCGGCTATTACTTCGCAGCCCGCCCGTACAACTTCAACCCCGGTTTCTTCGTCCTCCTCCGGCCGCAGAGCGCGGCCACCGCACTGCTGTCGTCGTACGTCTGGGGGCTCCTCATCGCGGCGGGCGCCGGCGGTTTGCTCGCCGCGCTGGCCGCGTTCCTCGTCGCGCGCCGGATCTCGGGGCCGGTCGACCGGATCGCGAGGGCCGCGCGTACGCTCGCCGGCGGCACGCATCCCGCGCCCGTGCCGGTCGAGGGCGCGACCGAGATCGCCTCGCTTGCCGTCTCGTTCAACGCGCTCGTCGCGCAGCTCCAACGAGCTCAGGAGGCGGAGCGGAACTTCCTCCTCTCGGTCAGCCACGAGCTGAAGACGCCGCTCACCGCGATTCGCGGCTACGCCGAGGCCGTCGAGGACGGCGCGATCGACCCGCGTGAGGCGGCCGCGACCGTGACGGCGGAAGCGCGCCGGCTCGAGCGTCTCGTGAAGGACCTGCTCGACCTCGCGCGGATGAACCGCACCGACTTCAGCGTCCACAACGCCGACATCGATCTCGCCGATGTCGCTGAGGACGCGTCGCGCCGCTACCAGCCTGCCGCGGCGGAGTTCGGCGTGACGCTCCACGCGGTCACGAACGGCCCGGCGCCGGCCGTCGCGGACGCCGACCGCGTCCTCCAGGTCGTCTCGAACCTCGTCGAGAACGCGTTGCGCCTTACTCCCGCAGGCGGAGAGGTCCGGGTCGTCGCGGAGCCCGGCGTCCTCCGCGTGGAGGACACGGGCCCGGGCCTCGACGCCGGCGACCGGGAGCACGCCTTCGAGCGCTTCTACCTCCACGAGCGGTACGGGCGCGAGCGGCCGGTCGGGACGGGCCTCGGGCTCGCGATCGTCAAGGAGCTGACGCTCGCGATGGGGGGTAGCGTCGACGTCGAGAGCCGCGCGGGGGAGCTGACCGTCTTTACGGTGCGCCTGCGCGTGCCTGTCGCGGCGCTCGTGGCTCAGTAGCCCTTTTCGTTCAGGTTCATGGCGACCGCGACCGTGTTCTTGCTCCCCTTCTTCACCTTCGACTTCGCGAACACGAGGTCGACGTTGCACTTCGGGACGTCGAGCTTGAACTTGTCCTTCGTGTGGGTCGTGTCGCCGTCGATCAGCCAGAGCCGGCCGGTCGCGCCGACGGGGCACGCGTCCTTCTCGTGCGGGTCCGACTTCGAGACCCGGACTGCGGCGTGCCGGATCGTCTGGCCGTCCACGCATTCGTAGTCCGACGTCGCATCGTTCTGCGCGGCGGCCGGCTTCACGGTGAGGTTGTCGAGCTCGACGGTGTTCGGCGCGTCGATCCTCACGCTCTTGACCTTCAGCGCGCCGTAGCCGCTCACGAGGTCGGCCGCGAGGCAGCTCTCCGAGGTCTGCACGAGCCGGAACTCGCCGCCGCCGGTGACCGTCGTGAGCTCGGCAAGGTGGCGGCTCGCCTTGCCGAGGACCTGCGTGAACTTGATGTGCGTCAGGAAGTCGACGGCGGGGTGGTGCGCCGTGAACGAGTAATGGGTGGCACCGGCGCCGGTCACGAGGTCGCCCTTCAGCACGGGCTCGCCCTGCACCGTCGTGTAGTGCGCGTACCAGACCTGGCCCGTGTTCCAGGTGTAGATGTGGCCGCCCGTCTTGCCCGAGATGCAGCCGCCGAACACGGCGGATCCCGTCGTCGTGACGATGAAGTAGGTCACGGGCGGGACGCCGAAGAACGTCGAGTTGCAGTAGCCGTCGAAGTTGGTCGAGTTCGTGCCCGAGTCCGAGCGCGCCGTTATCTCGTCCGACTCGGCGATTCTGAAGACCTGCGCTGCCGCTGGCCCCTGAGAGGACATGTCCGCCGTCCATTCCCCGAAGTAGTCGGCGGGCGCAATCGACGAACTCGCCGCGCCGGGGCCTGCGGCGAGCGCCACCAGCGCGACGAGCATCGCCATGAGCGCAACCCACCGTCGCATGTGCAGGTCGTAGCACGTCGCGGCGCGTGGTACAAGGCTCCGTGGCCGTGAATCGCGAGGACGTGGAGCGCGCACGCGAGACGCTCGCGGGTCGCGTGCTGCGTACGCCGACGCTGCGCTCGACGGCGGCCGGCGGCGTGTGGCTCAAGGCCGAGCTCTTCCAGAAGACCGGCTCCTTCAAGGCGCGCGGCGCGCTGAACCGGCTCACAGCGCTCACCGACGAGGAGCGACGGCGCGGCGTCGTCACCTGGTCGGCCGGAAACCACGCGCAGGCGGTGGCGTGGGCAGCGGCGCAGGAGGGCGTCGACTGTCTCGTCGAGATGTGGGAGACAGCGAGCGCGTTCAAGATCGAGCGGACGCGCGGCTACGGCGCGACGGTCGATACGTCCTCTCCCGACCCGGCCGCGGCGTTCGATCGGACGCTCGAGATCGTCGAGCGCGAAGGCCGTTTCTTCGTCCATCCGCACAGCGACCGGCTCGTGGTCGCAGGCCACGGCACGCTCGCCCTCGAGCTGCTCGAGGACGTGCCGGATCTCGAAACGGTCGTCGTCGGCGTCGGCGGCGGCGGGCTCGTCTCCGGTCTCGTCGCGGCGGTCGACGGCCGCGCCCGCGTCGTCGCTGTCGAGCCGGAGCGCTCGCCGGCCTTCAGCGCCGGGCTCGCGGCCGGCCGCTCGGTTCGCGTCGGCACCGACACGATCGCCGACGGGCTCGCTCCTCCGTTTGCCGGAGAGCTGCCGCTCGAGCTCTGCCGCGGACGCGTCGAGACCGTCCTCGTCACCGAAGACGAAATCGCCTCCGGGATGCGGTTCCTCTACGCGCGCACCAAGCTCGCGTGCGAGCCGGCGGGCGCGGCGGCGCTCGGAGCGGTGCTCGCGGGCAAGGTCGAAGGCGGGCCGAATGTGGCCGTGATCGTCTCCGGGGGCAACGTGGAAGCCCACAAGGCCGCTGCTATCTTGGAGGGGCAATGAAGGTCGGCATTCATCCCGAGTACGTCGTCGCCACGGTGACGTGTTCGTGCGGGAACACGTTCCAGACTCGCTCGACGAAGCCCGAGCTTCACGTCGAGATCTGCTCGCAGTGCCACCCGTTCTACACCGGCAAGCAGAAGCTCATGGACACGGGCGGCCGCGTCGAGCGGTTCCAGCGCCGGCTCGAGCGCGCAGACCGCGCGAAGCGCTAACCCGTACCGATGGCGAACGTCGGAGGCCAGGCCGTCCTCGAGGGCGTGATGATGCGTGGCCCCGGCAACTGGGCCGTCGCCGTCCGCACTCCGAAGGGCGACATCGCGCAGGTCTCGCGGCCGATCTCGTCGCCGATGGCGCGGCACTTCGTCTGGCGGCTCCCGATCGTGCGGGGCGTGATCGCGCTCGGCGAGTCGCTCGCGATCGGTTTCCGGGCACTCTCGATCTCGGCGCAGTACGCGGCGCAGGAGGAGGGAGCGGACGGCGAGGTGGATACGGAGATCTCGCGTGGGGCGCTCATCTTCGCCTTCGTGATCGCGATCGGCTTCGCACTCGCGCTGTTCAAGCTGACGCCGGGATTCATCACCGAGGCGCTCCCGGTCAAGGGGACGTGGTTCGCGGTTGTCGAGGGCGGAATCCGGATCGCGCTGCTCGTCGCCTACCTCGGGTTGATCTCCCTGCTTCCCGACCTCAAGCGCGTCTTTCAGTACCACGCCGCCGAGCACAAGGTGATCAACGCGTACGAGGCGGGGGAGGAGCTCGAGCCGGAGATCGTGCAGCGCTATTCGCTCATCCACCCGCGCTGCGGCACGGCGTTCCTGCTCTGGGTGATGGTGATCGCCGTGTTCGTGTATGCGTTCTTCGGGCGGCCCGCGATCTACTGGCTCGTGCTCGAGCGGATCGCGTTCCTGCCGCTCATCGCCGGGATCGCATACGAGCTGATCCGCTTCGCCGGCAAACACTCCGACAACCGCGTCCTCATGACGCTGCTCGCCCCCGGTCTATGGCTACAGAGGCTCACGACGCGCGAACCGACGCTCGAGCAGCTCGAGGTCTCGATCCGCGCGCTGCGCGAGGTGCTCTTGCTGGAGAGCAAGTCGGGCGAGTCGCTCGTCGAGGTCATGGCCTAGTGCGTGTCCCCACGGCCACGTCCGGGCGTCAGACGCCGGGACACGGCTCGTTCGGCCAGGTACGCACGCCAGCGGGCCTCGATGAAAGACCGCAGCCGTCCTGTCGAGCCGTCGAACTCTGCGAGGACGAGGGAGGCGTCGACGAACGGGAAGTCATCGGCGTCCCCGAGGGTCGTGGCCGCGCTGCTCCAGTGCCACACCTCCGCGCGCGGACAGAAGCCGGCTCGGACCGGGTTGAGGACTACATACGCGAACACGCCGAGCAAGTCGGCAGCGCTCTCGATCCGTCGACTGCCGTAGCGCCTGCGAACGAGTAGCCCGACGCGGTCATGGCGGGCGTTGAAACGCCGGCCGTAATCGGAATTCAGGCGCTGCATTCCCGTCGGCAGTGAGCGGTCCGGGACGTCGACGATCAGATGCACGTGGGTCGTCATCTGGCAAAAGGCCACGCATGTCCAGCCCTGCAGTGCGGTTGTTCGGACGAGGTCGCGAATCCAGTTCATCCGATCGATCTCGTCTCGGAAGTACGCCTCCTTGCCCGTCGCCCCGATCCACAGATGCTGAAGACCAGGTGCGAAGTCTCGGAGCTGAGTGGACATGCGAGAACCCTGGCGGTTTGAGCTCTTCCGCGCAAGACGCTCTTCTTGACGTGTCTCCTTCGGACACGTCCTGGCGTCAGACGCCAGGACGTGTCCTGCGGGGACAGGGATGCGTCGTGACTACGCTCAGCCTGGTCGAACGAACCGAAAGAGGAGGACGAGATGGCAACGGATCGCCGTGCGGAGGTTGTGTGGCAGGGGAGCCTGATGGAAGGCTCCGGAACGATCGTCTCGACGACGAGTGGCGCGATCGGCGAGCAGCCGGTCAGCTGGCCGAACCGCGCCGAGGATGCGCCCACGTCGACGAGCCCGGAGGAGCTCATCGCGGCCGCGCACGCGGCATGCTTCTCCATGGCGCTCTCGGCAGGCCTTGCCCGCGCCGGGACGCCCCCGACCGAGCTTCGCACCTCGGCGACGGTCACGTTCCAGCCGGGCGAGGGCATCACGAAGATCGCGCTCACGGTCGAGGGAGACGTTCCCGGCCTCGACGCCGACGGCTTCCGCGAAGCGGCGCAGACGGCGAAGGAGAACTGCCCCGTCTCGAAGGCGCTCGCCGCCGTCCCGGAGATCAGCCTGGAGGCAAAGCTAGGCTGACCGTCGCGATGGCGACGGACTTCCACAACCTCGTCGCGGATCTCGAGCGCTCGTACGAGGAGTTGCAGAGCCGCCTGTCAGATCCGGCCGTCTACAACGACCACCGCGAGGCGGCGGACGTCGGCCGCCGCATGAAGGAGCTCGAGCACCCGTACAAGCTCGCGCAGGAGTGGAAGGCGCTGAGCGAGGACCTCACCGCGGCGCGCGAGGACGCCGACCTCCGCGAGCTCGTCCCCGACCTCGAGGCGCGCACCGCCATGATCGAGGAGGAGCTTCGCCTCGCGCTCGTCCCGACCGACCCCGCGGACCGCAAGGACGTCATCGTCGAGGTGCGGCAGGGCGTCGGCGGCGACGAGGCCGCGCTCTGGGCCGGCGACGTCTACCGGATGCTCGCGCGCTACGCCGAGCGGCGCGGCTACAAGGTCGAGGAGCTCGGGGCGAGCCCATCGGACGGGGGCGGCTACAAGGAGGTCACGTTCGCAGTCAAGGGCGACGGCGCGTACTCCGTCTTCAAGTGGGAAGGCGGCACGCACCGCGTGCAACGGGTTCCCGAGACGGAGAGCGCCGGACGGATCCACACGTCCACCGCGACCGTCGCGGTGATGCCGGAGGCCGAGGAGGTCGAGATCGAGATCGACCCGAACGACCTCAAGATCGACGTCTACCGCTCGACGGGCCCCGGTGGCCAGTCCGTGAACACGACCGACTCGGCCGTGCGCATCACCCACGTCCCGACCGGCGTCGTCGTCGCGATGCAGGACGAGAAATCGCAGCTCCAGAACAAGGACAAGGCGATGCGCGTCCTCCGCGCGCGCCTGTACGAGCGTGAGCTCGCGCTGCAGCGCGCCGAGCTCGACGCGACGCGTAACGCGCAGATCGGCGGCGGAGAGCGGGCGGAGAAGATCCGCACGTACAACTTCCCCGAGAACCGCCTTACCGACCATCGCGTGAAGCTCACCGTCCACCAGCTCGATCGGATCCTCCAGGGCGAGCTCGACGAGTTCACCGAGGCGCTCGTCACCGACGACCGGCGGCGTGCGCTCGGGGAGTGAACTTCCTCACGTTCCTGGGGCGGCGCTGGCAAAGGAGCCAAGCGCGCGCCGCGAAGGGCAGTACATGACGTACGACCAAGCGGCGCGCGCGCCGGATCCTACAGCCAGCGTCGTCAGCCTTCTGCGGAGCCCGGCTCCGCCGGGCGGGAGCGGAAGGCGGCCAGGGGCGTGAGGGTGTGCGAGGCGCTCGCCGAGGCGGAGCGCCGGCTCGCCGCGGCGGGGGTCGAAACCCCACGGGTCGACGCCGAGTGGCTTGTCGCGCACGTGCTCGGCACGACGCGGTCGGGTCTCGCAACGCGCGGCGGCGACGAGGTGGACGGGCTCGAGCCGTTGCTCGCGCGGCGCGAGGCGCGGGAGCCGCTGGCCTACATTCTCGGCGAGTGGGGCTTCCGGCGCCTGACGCTGAAGATCGACGCGCGCGCTCTCGTGCCGCGCCCTGAGACGGAGACGCTCGTCGAGCGCGCGCTCGCGCTCGTCGCGGCGACCGAGCGGCCGCGGATCCTCGACGTCGGCGTCGGCTCGGGCGCGATCTCGCTCGCGCTCAAGGACGAGCGGCCCGACGCGGTCGTCGTCGGCGTCGACATCTCCCGGGACGCACTCTCGCTCGCGCGCGAGAACGCCGAGCGGATCGGCCTCGAGGTCGAGCTGCGCGAGCAGGACGGCGTCGAGGCGGCGCGCGAGGGGTGGGATCTCGTCGTCGCGAACCCGCCGTATGTCGCGAGTCTCGACGGCCTGCATGCGGAGCTCCGCTGGGAGCCGGAGGTCGCGCTCATCGGCGCGGGCGTGCACGAACAGCTCGCGCGCGCCACCGCAGCGCGGTTCCTCGCGTTCGAGGTCGGAGATGGCCAGGCGCTCGTCGTCGCGGAGATCCTCGCGGCAGCCGGCTGGCGCGACGTGCGCATCACTCCCGACCTGACCGGAACGGAGCGAGTGGTGGAGGGGAGCAGATGAACGAGGCAGTCGCGGCTCTCCGCGCCGGCCAGGCGGTGATCCTTCCGACCGACACGGTCTACGGCCTCTGCGTGCTGCCTGGGCACGAGGACCTCCTCTTCGAGCTGAAGGGCCGCGACCGTTCGAAGCCGGTCGCACTCATCGCCGCCGACGTCGAGGCGCTTATCGCAGCGGTACCGGGCCTCGACCGCGGCGTGCTCGAGCGCTACTTCCCGGGGCCGTACACGCTCGTCTTCGAGAGCGCCGGCGTGCGTGTCCCGAACCTGCCGCCGGAAGCCGCCGCGGTCGTGCGCGCGGTCGGCGTCGTCGCCGCGACGAGCGCGAACCTCACCGGTGGCCCGGATCCGCGCCGCGTCGAGGACATCCCGGAGGCGATCCGCGCGGCGTGCGGCGCGATCGTCGACGCCGGCGAGTTGCCGGGAACCCCGTCGACGGTCATCGACCTGCGCGGCGACGAGCCGGTCGTTCTCCGCCAGGGCGCAGGCCCGCTGCTCAGCTAGCGGGAAGGGTCACGCGCATCTGCGCGAGGCAGGCGAGCGAGCCGTCCTTCTGCGAGAAGGCGACAGCCTCGAGCGTCCCGGCCCGCCGGTGGGACGCCGTGTACCGCACTCTCGTGCTCCACGATCCACCGTGGACGACTGTCCGCCGGCCGCGCACCGTTCCGTTCGCGCCGCGGACGACGACCCGGAACGTGTTCTCGAACACGCCGTGCTCCGTGCCGTGGACGAGCACCGATCCCTTCGTCACGTGCCAGCTCTGCAGCGAGAGACATCCGCCGCTCTTGACCTCGGCGGCCTTCGAGGGCGGCGCGCTCTTCCAAAGGTCGACGGCCAGGTGGTTCCCCGTGACGACGGCGTAGGAGAGGTACTTGAAGCGGCGCGACGCGAAGCTCATGGCGATGTGCAGCGCCTGGGTGCCGGGCTGAAGCGCGACGCGGACGCCCTCGCCGGCGCGCCCGCCGGTGTGTGTCTTGATTCCCGGATGTGCGACGTGAACGGTGGCCGTCGTCCCCGTGAGCCGGTCGAACTCGACCTGGCTCGCCGGCACCTTCCCGTTGAAGTCGACGACGACGCGGACGTACGCGGGGTGATCGCCGATCCGGACACCGGTCGCGGTCAGGGCGACGACTCCGACCGCCGCGAGAACAGCGACCCGAAGCGCGTACATGACCGAAGTCTTGCTCGCGCGGCGTGCCGTAGCATCCGAATATGGCCGCAACCCAGGCGACGTTCGAGCAGCTGCGGCACGCCGGGCTCGACGAGATCGATCCCGACATAGCCGCCCTCCTCACGAAGGAGCTCGAGCGCCAGCGCGGCCAGATCGAGCTCATCGCGTCGGAGAACTTCACGTGGCCGTCGGTGCTCGAGGCGGTCGGCTCGGTGGCGACGAACAAGTACGCGGAGGGCTATCCCGGCCGCCGCTACTACGGCGGCTGCGAGGTCGTCGACGAGATCGAGCAGCTCGCGATCGACCGCGCGAAGGAGCTCTTCGGCGCCGAGCACGCGAACGTCCAGCCGCACGCGGGCGCGCCGACGAACATGGCCGTCTACGCCGCCGCGATGGAGCCGGGCGACACGCTCATGGCGCTCCGACTCGACCACGGCGGGCACCTCACGCACGGCCACAAGGTCAACTTCTCGGGCCGCTTCTACAACGTCGTCCACTACGGCGTCTCGCCCGACACGCTGACCGTGGACTACGACGACGTGCTGGCGCAGGCGAAGGAGGCGCGGCCGAAGGTGATCGTCTGCGGTGGCTCGGCGTATCCGCGCACGGTCGAGACGGATCGCTTCCGCGCGATCGCCGACGAGGTCGGCGCCCTGCTCCTCTGCGACATGGCCCACTTCGCCGGACTCGTCGCCGCCGGGTTGCAGCCGAATCCGGTCGAGCACTGCGACTTCGTCACCTCGACGACGCACAAGACGCTGGCCGGGCCGCGTGCCGGCTTCATCCTCTGTCGCGAGGAGCACGCGCAGGCTGTCGATCGCGCCGTCTTCCCCGGCATGCAGGGCGGGCCGCTCGAGCACACGATCGCGGCGAAGGCGACCTGCTTCAAGATCGCGATGTCGGACGCGTTCCGCGAGTACCAGACGCAGGTGCGCGCGAACGCCGACGTTCTCGCCGAGACGCTGCAGGAAGGCGGGCTCGAGATCCTCACCGGCGGCACAGACACGCACCTCATGCAGATCGATCTGCGCAACTCGGATTGGACGGGCAAGGACGCAGAGCAGCGCCTGCACGACGTCGACATCACCGTCAACCGCAACACCGTGCCGTTCGACGAGCGGCCGCCGACGGTCGCCTCGGGCGTACGCGTCGGCACGCCCGCGATGACGATGCGCGGCTTCGACGAGGACGACTTCCACGAGGTCGGACTGATCATCGTGGACGCGCTCACGGAATCGCCCGACCTCGACAGCCTACGCGCGCGCGTGACGGCGCTCTGCGCGAAGCGGCCGTTGTATCCGGGCTTCCGCGGCTACACGACATACGCAGTATGAGGACCGGCACGAAGCGTCTCACCGTGGTCGAGCACCCGCTCGTCCAGCACAAGCTCGCGTACCTGCGCGACATCGAGACGCCGACCGTTCATTTCCGCAAGCTCGTCAACGAAGTGACACTGCTGCTCACCTACGAAGCGACGAAGGACATGGAGACGGAGGAGTGGGAGATCGAGACGCCGCTCGAGAAGATGACGGCGCAGCGCATCTCCGGGAAGAAGGTCGCCGTCTGCCCGGTGCTGCGTGCCGGCGTCGGGATGCTCGACGGCGTGCTCTCGCTCGTCTCGAGCGCCAGGGTCGGCTTCATCGGCATGTACCGCGACGAGGAGACGCTCGAGCCGGTGCAGTACTACTCGAAGCTGCCGGTCGATCTGGACGAGCGCGACGCGATCGTGCTCGACCCGATGCTCGCCACCGGCCACTCGAGTGCCGCGGCCGTCGTCGCCGTCAAGGAGGCCGGCGCGCTGAGCGTCACGCTCGTGTGCATCGTCGCGGCGCCGCGCGGCATCGAGTTCATCCACGAGCGGCATCCGGACGTCCACATCGTGTGCGCCGCCGTCGACCGCGGGCTGAACGAGCGCGGCTTCATCGTGCCCGGCCTCGGCGACGCGGGAGACCGTCTCTACGGCACGAAGTAGCCGCAGATGAGCGTCGTCGCCCTCGCGCGAGACCTCGGCCCGACGCGGCACGACGTCCTCCACGTCCTCAGCTCCAACCTCCAGGTCGTCTGGGGCGCGCTCGTTGCGTTCGTCATCGTCGTGCTGTTGACGCCGGCGGTCGGCGGGATGGCGCGCATGATCGGCGCCGTCGATGCGCCCGGAGGAAGACGGTTGAACCTGCGGCCGATCCCGCGGCTCGGGGGCCTCGCGCTCTTCCTCGGGATCTTCGTGCCGTCGCTCGCGTTCCTCCCGCTCGGGCGCGAGACGCGGGGGCTGCTGCTCGGCGCCGCGATCGCCGTCACCGTCGGCGCGATCGACGACTTCCGGGGTCTGCGCTGGTGGGAGAAGCTCGCCGGCCAGACGCTCGCTGCGGCCGTGCCGACGTGGTTCGGCGTCTGGGTCGACCGCTTCACGTTCCCGTTCATCGGGATCCACGCGCTCCCGGCCTGGGCGGGCGTGCCGCTGACGATCCTCTGGATCGTCGCGATCATGAACATGGTCAACTTCCTCGACGGCCTCGACGGTCTCGCCGCCGGCGTCGCCGGCATCGCCGGGCTCACGTTCGCCGTGATCGCCCTCTCGCTCGGCAAGCCGGACGCGGCAATCATGTCCGCGATCGTGTTCGGGGCGTGCCTTGGCTTCCTTCGCCACAACTTCTATCCGGCGCGGATCTTCATGGGCGACTCGGGCGCGCTCTTGCTCGGCTTCGTGCTCGCGGCGCTTTCCGTCCAGGGGTTGCTGAAGACGGCGGCGACCGTCGCCCTGTTCTTCCCGTTGCTCGTGCTCGCGGTGCCGATCGTGGACACGACCTTCGTCGTCGCGCGGCGCCTTCGGCACGGCGAGAAGGTGTTCGAGGGCGACCAGGCGCACCTGCACCACCGCTTCCTGCGTCGCGGGTTCTCGCAGCCGCGCGCGGCGCTCACGATCTGGGCCTGGTGCCTCTCGCTCGCCGCCGCCGCGCTCGCCACGCGGTTCATCCCGTTCCGCGCGCACGGCGTCTGGCACACGTGGCCGACGCTCGGGGCCGCGGCGATCGCGGTCGTCGCGCTCGGGATCTCGATCTACGTCGTCTACGTGCTCGAGATCGTGAAGGTGGCGAATCCGTATCGCCGCCGGCGCGAGGAACAGCTGCGCAAGAGCGCCTGACACCAGTCGCTCGGTTCACATCGCTCCCTCAGGTCAGGGCGCTCGCCTCGGCCCGCTCGACGAATGCGGCGAGTGCGTTGTTGAACGGCTCGCCGAGGCGCTGGACCGAGTGGCCTGCGCCTGGAAGGACGAGCCGCTGCGCGCCGAGCCGCTGCTCGAGCACGTCGCAGACGGCGTCGAAGGCCTCGCTGTGGCCGCCCGACACGACGAGCTTCGGGAACGGGGTCGCCGCGAGCTCGGCGAGCGGGATGTCCGCCCGCCACGGATAACGCTCGACCATCAGCGTCCGCGCGCCCTGGAGCAGGGCGGGGGAGAGCTCGCCGGGCGGGATCCGCGCGTTCACCGCAGTCAGGAACCCGCGCAGGAACGCCGCCGGCTCGTCCGAGCCGTGCTCCCACAGCTCCTCGGCGCCGGCCGTGAACGCGTCCGCGGCCGGGTTCCCGCGGGCGACCGCGAGCGCCGGCGGCTCGACCACGGTGAGCGAGCGCACGAGCCCCGGTCGCCGCGCGGCGGCATACAGCGCGATCACGCCGCCGTACGAGTGGCCGACGAGATGCGTTCCCGGCTCGAGGAACCGGTCGAGCCAGACCGCCTCCTCTTCGTAGTCCACGGCTTCGACGTCCGGCCCGGGCGGAAAGCCGCGCCGGTTCGGCACGACGAGCTCGAAGCGCCCGGCGAGCGGCCGCTGGGAGGACCAGGTCGTGTCGCCGTTGACGACGCTGCCGTGGACGAAAAGCACGCGCGGGCGAGCCACCGGTGCATCGTAGACGGCGTGCACGAAGTTGCCGAGTTTGCGCCGAATAAGGCCGTCACAGCGTGTTACAAACTGCGCGCGGACTCTGCTATTCTCGCCGCGCCGATGCAGGCAGCTTCCCCGTCGTCGTTCGAGCCAGCAGGCGCCGGTGGCCTGCTTCTCGGCGTTCTCGTCGCCGGCGTCGGCGCAGGCATCCTCTGCGGCTGGGCCGCCGGGTCGACCGGGATCGGCGCGCTGATCGGAGCCGTCGTCGGCATCCTCGGGGGGATCTTCGCCGTCTACCGGCGGTACCGGGGCGTCATCTGACGATGCTCGGCACGCTCTTCTCGAGGCCGCGCCCCGAGCCGGGACACGTGCTGCCCGCGCTCGGCGGAGCGCTCACGATCGCGCTCGCGCTGCCGGTGTTCGTGCTCGCTCATCTGGGCCTCGGCGGCTGGGCGCTCGCCGCGGTGCTCTGGTGCGCGGTGCACGCGATCGACCTGCTCCTGAAGCAGGCCCGCACGCGCACCGGTAACCTCGCCGCCTCGGGCGTGCAGGCATTCGGACTCTTCTTCAAGTCGATCGGGCTCCTCGTGGTCCTGCTCGTGGCCGCAGTGGCCAATCCGCACCTCGCGGTGGCGGCGGCCGTCACGTACGCGCTCGCCTACACGTTCGAGCTCGGCCTCTCGATCGTCACGTACTTCGGAGCCGCTCGATGAAGCGGCTGATGATCGTGGCGCTGCTCGCGCTCGCGACGCCGCCGGCGGCGCTTGCGCGCGGGAAGTTCGACCCCACGACGGAGTTCGAGCAGCACGAGTGGGTCCCGATCCACCTCGGCCCGCTCAACCTCTCGATCACGAAGGCCGTCGCATACCTGATGCTCGGGACGTTGCTGACGATCCTGCTCGGCGTCGTGCTCATGCGCGTCAAGCGTCCGGGGCGCCGCCAGGCGCTCGGAGAGCAGATCTACGAGCTGGCCCAGACGCAGGTGGCCGAACAGGGTCTGCCGTCGAAGGCGATCGGCCGCTGGTTCCCGTACGTCGCGACGATCATGCTCTTCATCTGGGTCGTGAACATGCTCGGCTTCATCCCGCTTCCGCTCACCGGCGAGCGCTGGCACGGCATCCCGACGTGGGGCATCTACGCGGCCACCTCGTCGCTCTCGGTGACGCTCGCGCTTGCCCTCCTGACGTTCGTCTTCACGCATGTCGAGGGGATCCGCTGGAACGGGCCCGTGCGCTATTTCAAGAGCTGGATCCCCGACGCGCCGAAGCCGCTGCTCGCGTTGATCGTGCCGCTCGAGATCCTCGGCCAGTTCATGCGCCTCATCTCGCTCAGCGTCAGGCTCTTTGCGAACATGCTCGCCGGCCATATCCTTATCCTCACGTTCATCGGGCTGATGTTCATCCTGCAGTCCGTGATCCTGGCCGTGTTCGTCGTTCCGATTGCGGCCGTGTTCTACATCTTCGAGGTCGCGATCGTCGTCTCGATCCAGGCGTTCATCTTCGCTGCTCTGTCCGCCATCTACATCGGCTCGGCGATCGAGCCGGAACACTAGGAGGAACGACATGCATTCCCTACTCGCCGCCACCACGGGCGATGTGACGAAGGCCGGCAAGGCGATCGGCCTCGCACTCGGCGTCGGCCTCGGCGCGCTCGGCGCGGGCGTCGGCATCGGCAACATCTTCGCCTCGATGATCCAATCGGTCGCCCGCCAGCCGGAGCTCCGCGGTGAGCTCCAGGGCATCCAGTGGCTCGGCTTCGCCCTCACGGAGGCCGTCGTCTTCTACGGCTTGCTCGGCTCGATCCTGGCGTACGTCCTCGTCTAGTGGCCCCCCCGGCGACATACGTGGCCCCCCCGGCGACATACGGCATCCACCTATGCCTCGAGGAGAACCACTGATGATGCTCGGAGCCAACCCGCTCATCTCGGTCACGCCGGGGCTGATGATCTGGACGATCGTCTGCTTCCTGATCGCGCTCTACGTGCTGAAGCGCTTTGCGTTCGGCCCGATCCAGGCGATGATCGACGCACGGCGAGAGCAGATCAGGCGGTCGATCGAGGAGGCGGACAACGCCCGTGACGAGGCGCGCACGCTGCTCGAGGAGCACAAGGCGCTCATGCACGAGGCGCGCGGGCAGGCCGAAGCGATCGTCGCCGAGGCACGGAAGACGCGCGAAGGGATGGAGCAGCGCATGCGCGAGGAGACCGAGTCAGAGCGGCAACGCCGGCTCGAGGAGACGCGAAAGGAGATCGCGGCCGAGACGGCGCGTGCGCTCGAGCAGATCCGCAGCGAGGTCGCCGACCTCACCCTCGAGGCCGCGTCGGTCGTCGTCGGACGCGTGCTCGACACCGAGCGCGACCGAGAGCTCATCTCCGAGGCGATCGGCTCGCTCGACTTCTCGCGTCTGGAGGGCCGGACATAGCGGTCGCGTCCCGCATCTACGCCGACGCGCTCTTCGGAGCCGCGAAGCAGGGAGGCCGTCTCGCCCAGGTGCACGAGGCGCTTGCCGACTTCGCCGCCGCGATCGAGCAGTCGCCCGAGCTGCGCTCGGTGCTGCGCAACCCGCAGCTCGACCCGACCGCGAAGGCCGAGATTCTCGCCGACATCGCGGGCGACGACGAACCGCTGTTCACGAACTTCCTGCGCCTCGTGGCGGAGAAGGGACGCGCCGGCGAGCTCGAGGAGATCGCGCGCGAGTTCGAGCGGCTGGTCGCGCGCGACGAGCGGCGGCTCACCGTCGAGCTGACGACCGCGCGCGAGCTGACCGACGGTGAGGCGCAGGCGATCGTCGAGCAGATCGAGAAGGCCGCGGGACGCAAGGTCGAAGCCACGCGGAGCGTCGATCCGGATCTCGTCGGCGGCATCGTGCTGACGGCCGGCTCGCACCGTGCGGACGCGAGCGTGCGCGGACGATTGGAACGACTCAGACAAGAACTCGTGAGGAGCTAAGGAGACACCTTGAAGCTGCGCCCCGAAGAGATCACCTCGATCCTGCGTTCGCGGATCGAGCACTACGACGTCGAGACCGACCTCGCCGAGGTCGGCAGCGTGCTGCAGGTCGGCGACGGCATCGCTCGCATCTACGGGCTCGAGAACGCGGTCGCGATGGAGATGCTCGAGCTCGAGCACGGCGTCGTCGGGCTCGCGTTCAACCTCGAGGAGGACGAGGTCGGCGCCGCGCTCTTCGGCAACTGGGAGCTCGTCAAGGAAGGAGGTCCGGTGCGCCGCACCGGCAGGGTCGCGAGCGTCCCCGTCGGCGAAGGGCTGCTCGGCCGCGTCGTCGACCCGCTCGGCAACCCGATCGACGGGCGCGGCCCGATCGAGTCGACCGAGTCACGCCCGCTCGAGTTCAAGGCGCCGGGTGTGATCGCGCGCCAGCCCGTGAAGGAACCGCTCTCGACCGGCATCAAGTCGATCGACTCGATGACGAACGTCGGCCGCGGTCAGCGCGAGCTGATCATCGGCGACCGCTCGACCGGCAAGACGGCGATCCTGATCGACACGATCCTCAATCAGAAGGACACGGACGTCCACTGCATCTACGTGGCGATCGGGCAGAAGCAGTCGACCGTCGTGCAGGTGTACGAGCGGCTCCGCGACGCGGGCGCGATGGAGTACACGACCATCGTCGCCGCCGCCGCCAACCAGGCCGCGCCGATCAAGTGGATGGCGCCCTTCGCCGGCACCGCGATGGGCGAGTACTTCCTGTTCGAGGGCAAGCACGCGCTCGTGATGTTCGACGACCTCTCGAAGCACGCGGACGCGTACCGGCAGCTGTCGTTGTTGCTGCGCCGCCCGCCGGGCCGCGAGGCGTTCCCCGGCGACGTCTTCTACCTGCACTCGCGGCTGCTCGAGCGTGCGTGCAAGCT
>DATKRA010000054.1:0-11071 GCA_035532455.1 Gaiellaceae bacterium
CGACGCGTTTTTCCTCTCGGTGCGCGGGCGGCGGCTCGACACGAGCACGCTGCGCCGCGTCGCCCCGCACCCGCACCGGCTGCGGCACGCGTTCGCGACGCACCTGCTCGAGGGCGGCGCCGACCTGCGGACGATCCAGGAGCTGCTCGGCCACAGCTCCCTGTCGACGACGCAGATCTACAGCCACGTCGACCCGCGCCACCTGCGGCGCGCGTACGACAGCGCGCACCCGCGCTCCTAGGCGACACAGCAGCTGTGTCGCCCTGACGCGCTGCGCATGGCGAGGCGGCGTCCTCAGTCGGCCCGATAGTCAACGACTATCGAACCTCCCTGCCTTCCCTCGCAGCGCCCAGCACGCCAGCGCGACGAGCACCGTTCCGCCAATCCCTCCCAGGCCAGCCACAATGCGCGCATGCGCGTCTCGGCCAAGGTGGACTATGCGCTCCGCGCGATGACGGAGCTCGCGGCCACCGCGCCGTCCCTCATGACGGCCGAGCAGCTCGCGACGGCGCAGAAGATCCCGCCGAAGTTCCTCGAGAGCATCCTCGCCCAGCTGCGGAACGGCGGCCTCGTGGCCAGCCAGCGCGGCGCCGAAGGCGGCTACCGGCTCGCGAAGCCGCCGGAGGAGATCTCGATCGCCGACGTCATCCGCGAGCTCGAGGGGCCGATCGCGACGGTGCGCGGCGCCCGGCCGGACGAGCTCGAGTACGCCGGCGCGGCGGCGGGACTGCGCGACATCTGGCTCGAGCTTCGCTCCGAGATGCGCGGAGTCCTCGAGCAGACCACGCTCGCGGACCTCGTTACGAAAAGCTGACAAGTTCCCCTTGCAGCGCACGCTTGCTTATGGCAATAATCTGATCTGCCAATACCCACTAAATCGGTAGGTAAGACCAGGAAAGGCAGGAGCTCGGCATGCGGAGACTCGCCCTTCTCACGCTCTTCATCCCGGCTTTCACGTTCACGGGTATCGCTTCGGCAGGCGGAACGACACTCGACCTCGTCGCGTTCTCGACGCCGCAGGCCGTCACGCAGACCGTCATCGCGAAGTGGCAGCACACGTCTGCGGGCAAGAACGTGCGCTTCACGCAGTCGTACGGCCCGTCGGGCTCGCAGGCCAAGGCGATCGTCGCCGGGCAGCCGGCCGACATCGCGTTTCTCTCGAACGCGCTCGACGTCTACACGCTCGTCGACGCCGGCCTCGTGGTGAACAACTGGACGCACAAGCTCTCCCAGGGCGGCATGGTTGCGAACTCGGTCGTCGCATTTGCCGTCCGGCCCGGCAATCCGAAGCACATCCACTCATGGGCGGATCTGACCAAGCCGGGCGTCCAGATCATCACGCCCGACCCCTTCCCGTCCGGCGGAGCGAAGTGGAACGTTCTGGCCGCCTACGGCGCCATGCGGGCGCAGAGCAAGAGCGACGCGAAGGCGACGGCGTTCGTCAAGGCGATGTTCAAGAACGTCATCGCCCAGCCCACGGCCGCGTCGGCATCGATGGCCGCGTTCCTCTCGGGCCAGGGCGACGTCCTCCTCACGTACGAGAGCGAGGCGTACACCGCGAAGCTCGCGCACAAGCCGGTGTCCATCGTCGTTCCGAAGCAGACGATCCTCATCCAGTTGCCGATGGTGCCGCTCAGGAAAACCCCCGCACAGGCGACGACGTTCATCAAGTACAGCCACTCGACGGCGGCCCAGAAGCTGTTCGTCCAGGCCGGTTACCGGCCGGTCGTCAGCTCGGCGCTCAAGAGCCCGTCGCTCGCGAGTTGGAAGAAGAAGTTCTCGACCGCGGGCCACACGATCTTCCGCGTCACCGGGTCGTACTTCGGCGGGTGGTTGCACGCGTCCACGGTCTGGTTCTCCCCGAACGGCCGCATGGTGAAGATCGAGCGAGCGGTGGGAGGTCCCACCAGTTAGCGCCTTCGCTGCTGCGGCCTCGCGAGAGGCAAGAAGGACCGGCGCGAGCGGGAGGGCTTCCACCGGCCTCTCGCTCGGCGCCATCTCGACGTTCCTGCTGATCGTCGTCCTGCTGCCGATCGCGGCGCTCGTCTGGCACGCGCACCGGCTCGGAGCACACGGCTTCTGGCAGGCCGTCTCGGGATCCGAGGCCTCCGGTGCGCTGAAGCTCACCTTCGCGGTGGCGTTCATGGTCGTCGCCATCAACGCCGTGCTCGGGACGATCACCGCCTGGGTGCTCGTGCGGGACGACTTCCGCGGCAAGGCGCTCGTCAATGCCGTCATCGACCTGCCCTTCGCTCTGCCGACGATCGTTGCCGGCCTGACGCTGCTCACGCTCTATGGGCCTTACTCGCCGGTCGGCATCCACCTCGCGTTCACGCGCGGCGCGATCGTGCTCGCGCTCTGCTTCGAGACGCTGCCGTTCGTCGTCCGGACGGTGCAGCCCGTCCTGCTCGAGCTCGACACGGAGATGGAGCAAGCGGCGCGCTCGCTCGGCGCCGGTCAGTTCGCCGTCTTCCGCAGGATCGTACTCCCGAACCTCTTGCCGGGGATCCTGTCCGGCTGCGTGCTCGCGCTCGCGCGCGCGCTCGGCGAGATCGGCTCGATCGTCCTCATCGCCGGCAGCACGCTCCACACCCAGGTCGCGTCGATCCTCATCTTCAACCTCGTTCAGGGCGGCCAAACTACTCAGGCGTCAGCCGTCGCGGTCGTCCTGCTTGCCGCCGCGTTCGTCCTCCTGCTTGCGTTCGGCATCCTCCGCTTCTACGCCACGAGGCACGAGCGTGCCTAGGAAGCTCGGCCTTCGCGGGATCGCCCTCGGCTACCTCGTCGTCGTCCTGCTCGCGCCCCTCGTGATGGTCTTCTACCGCACGTTCCAGGCCGGGCTGCACCCGATCTGGGCGGCGCTCTCCGACCCGAACACGGTGCACGCGTTCAAGGTGACGCTCATCGCGGCCGCGATCGCGGTGCCGCTCAACACGCTCTTCGGCGTCCTCTGCGGGCTCGCGATCGTCCGGCGGCGTTTCCCCGGGAAGGGGCTCCTCAACGCCTTCATCGACCTGCCGCTCGCCGTCTCGCCGGTCGTGATCGGGCTCTGTCTCTACCTCCTCTACGGCCGCGACGGCTGGTTCGGGAGCTGGTTCCTGGGCCATGGGATCCAGATCCTGTTCGCGTTGCCCTCGATCGTGCTCGCGACGGTGTTCGTCTCCGTCCCGTTCGTCGCGCGCGAGGTGATCCCGACGCTGCGGGAGCTCGGCACCGAGCAGGAGCAGGCTGCCGCGACGCTCGGCGCGACCGGGTGGCAGCGGTTCTGGCGGATCACGCTCCCGTCGATCCGCTGGGCCGTGATCTACGGCGTCGTCCTCACGACGGCGCGCTGCCTCGGCGAGTACGGCGCGGTTGCGATGGTCTCCGGCGGCGTCCTCGGGAAAACGCAAACGGCCCCGCTCCTCGTCGACAACTACATGAACAACTTCAACACGACGGGCGCGTATGCCGCGTCCCTCGTCCTCGCTCTGATCGCCGTGGTCGTGCTCGTGGCGATGACCCTCGTCAAACCCCGGGAGAGCACCTGATGTCCATCGAAGTCCGCAACATCAGCAAACGGTTCGGTGACTTCGTCGCCGTCGACGACGTCTCACTCGAGATTCCGGACGGATCGCTTACCGCGGTGCTCGGCCCGAGCGGCTCCGGCAAGTCCACCCTCCTGCGGATCATCGCCGGCCTCGAGCGGCCCGACTCCGGCGAGGTGCTGCTCTCGGGGAAGGACGCAACCGACCTGGCGCCACAGCGGCGTGACGTCGGCTTCGTCTTCCAGCACTACGCGGCGTTCAAGCACATGACCGTGCGGGACAACATCGCCTTCGCGCTGACGGTCCGGAAGCGGCCGAAGCACGAGATCCGCGCGCGTGTCGACGAGCTCCTCGAGCTCGTCCAGCTGCAGGGCTACGCGGACCGCTATCCGTCGAAGCTCTCGGGCGGCCAGCGGCAGCGGATGGCGCTCGCCCGCGCGCTCGCCGCGAAGCCGCGCGTCCTGCTCCTCGACGAGCCGTTCGGCGCGCTCGACGCCCGCGTGCGAGCCGAGCTGCGTGACTGGCTCCGGCGGCTGCACGCGGAGGTGCACGTGACGACGGTGTTCGTGACGCACGACCAGGAGGAGGCGATGGAGGTGGCGGACCGCGTGGCCGTCCTCAATCAGGGCCGGCTCGAGCAGGTCGGCGGCCCGGCCGAGCTTTACGACCGGCCGGCGTCGGAGTTCGTCCTCCGGTTCCTCGGCGACGCCTTCAAGCTCGGCGACGGTTTCGTCCGGCCGCACGAGATCACCCTCCGGCGGCTCCCGAGCGACGACGCTGTCGAGGTCAGGATCGAGCGCCTCGTCGTCGTCGGCGCCGACATGCGGATCGAGCTCGTGGACGGAAGCGGAGAGCGGATGACGGCCCGGCTGCGCCGCGACGACGTCGAGGATCTCGAGCTGACGCCCGGCGAGATCGTCTGGGCGACGCCCGAGCAGTCCCGCTGCGTCTTGGCTCCGTAGCCTCGTCGTCGGCAGGCGCCAGCCCGTAGATCCCGAAGTACGAGGGTCGTGGACAGGACCGTCGACTCCTTCCTCGCTCTCTCCGCTGCCCGGCTCGCGCCGCGCACCGTCGAGGCGTACCGGCGCGATCTCGCGCACCTCGCGGCGTGGCTCGAGCGCTCGCCGGCGACGGCAAGCGCCGACGATCTCGCCGCGTACGTCGCGCAGCTCCGCGCCGACGGACTGGCCGCGACGACGATCGCGCGCCGCGTCGCCGCGATCCGCTCCTTCTTCCGCCACGAAGTGCTCGTCGGAGCACGGGACGACAATCCCGCCGCCCAGGTCGAGCTGCCGAAACGACACCGCGTGCTCCCGCGTACGCTCTCGCCCGGCGAGGTGGAGCGCCTCCTCGACGCCGCCATGGGAACGACGCCGCTCGCGATGCGCGACCGCGCACTCGCGGAGCTCCTCTACGGCGGCGGGCTGCGCGTGAGCGAGGCGGTCGGACTGGACAAGAACGCGGTCGACCTCGAGAGCCGCTTCGTCCGCTGCATCGGCAAGGGGAACAAGGAGCGGGTCGTCCCGATCGGCCGCGAGGCGGTCACCGCGCTGCGGCGCTACCTCGCGCACGGCCGCGCGCATCTCGAACGCCAGCCGCGGCAGGAGCTCTTCCTCAACGCGCGCGGCGGGCCGCTCACCCGCGCCGGCGCCTTCCTCATCCTGCGCAAGCTCGCCGATAAGGCGGGACTCGAGCCGGGCCGCGTCCACCCCCACCTCCTCCGCCACTCGTTCGCGACGCACCTGCTCGAAGGCGGCGCCGACCTCCGCGCCGTGCAGGAGATGCTCGGGCACGCCGACCTCGCGACGACCGAGCTCTACACGCACGTATCCGATCGCAGGCGCCGCGAGTTGTACTTCCAAGCGCACCCGCACGCGCGTCGGCAAGCCGCAACGAGGAAGTAGGCCATGCACCTCGATCCACAAATCGCCATCGCCGTCGTGACCACGCTCGGCGCGGGCTGGCTGATGATGGCCGCGGGAGTCGAAAAGAGCGCCCTCGAGCGGCGCCGGCGCCGGCGGATCTGCCCGTCGTGCGGACGTGAGATCGCCGCGCGCGTCTGCGCGACCTGCGCGCGCTAACGCTTCGCGATCGCCTTGCGCTTGAGTTCCTGGGCGACCGACGCCGCGGTGCGGCTCAGATCCGCGTCCGCCTCGTCGTCCGCGGCGGTGCCCTCGAGCAGGACGATCGTCTCTCGTTGCGCGGAGCCGTTCTTCAGGGCCATCACCGCGAGACGGCGCACGGCCGCATTCTCGTCGGGATCGGAGAGCATCTTGTGGAGGAGCGGCCGCACCGAGTTGACGGTGCTCGGATGGTCGCGGGACAGGAGCTCGATGGAAAGGAGCGCCGAGCCGCGCGCCGCGGGGCTCGAGTCGTCGAGGCCGCGCCGCAGCAGCTCCTCCTTCGCGCGCCAACGGAACATCCCGATCGCGCGAAACGCCATCGCCCGCTCGCGGAAGTCCTGGCTGCGCGCCTGCGATTCGAGCTCTTCCTCCCACTCGGCGCGGAGCTGGGCGAGGTCCTGCGCCGAGCCGGCGGCCCAGAGCTCTTCCGCGTGCGCCGCTGCCTCGCCGAGGTTCACGTCCCGAGCGTAACGGCCGCTCGGCTACGCTCGCCCGCGTGAGTCACAAGGTAGTTCTCATCCCCGGCGACGGGACGGGACCCGAGCTGACCGAGGCCACGCGGCGTGTTCTCGAGGCGACGGGCGTCGAGTTCCAGTGGGACGTGCAGGAGGCCGGCGCCGACGTGATGGACAAGCACGGCGGCAATCCGCTGCCTCCCGAAGTCCTCGACGCGATCCGTGCGGCGGGCACCGCGCTCAAGGGGCCGATCACGACGCCGATCGGCGGCGGCTTCCGCTCGGTCAACGTCGCGCTTCGCAAGGAGCTCGACCTCTACGGCCAGATCCGCCCGTGCAAGAGCTATCCCGGCGTGCGCACGCGCTTCGACGACGTCGACCTCATCATCGTCCGCGAGAACACCGAGGACCTCTACGTCGGGATCGAGTACGAGCAAGGCACGCCCGACGCCGCCGAACTGATCGAGTGGATCGAGGCACACGGCGGTACGTTCCGCCACCGCGACGTCGGCATCTCGATCAAGCCGATCTCGGTCACCGGCACGCGCCGCATCTTCGAGTTCGCGTTCGACTACGCGCGCAAGAACGGCCGCAGGAAGGTCACCTGCGTCCACAAGGCGAACATCATGAAGTTCACCGACGGCCTCTGGCTGCGCGTCGCGCGCGAGGTCGCCGAGGAGAACTCCGACATCGACTTCGACGACCGGATCGTGGACAACATGTGCATGCAGCTGGTGCAGCGGCCGGAGGAGTACGACATGCTCGTCCTCCCGAACCTCTACGGCGATGTCCTCTCCGACCTGTGCGCCGGGATGATCGGCGGCCTCGGGGTCGCGCCGGGCGCGAACTACGGCGAGACATGCGCCGTCTTCGAGCCCACGCACGGCTCCGCCCCGAAGTACGCCGGCCAGAACAAGGTCAACCCGATCGCGCAGATGCTGTCGGGCGTCCTCATGCTCCGCCACCTCGACGAGCGCGACGCGGCCGACCGCATGGAGAGCGCGATCGCCGCCGTCATCGCCGAAGGGAAGAGCGTCACCTACGACATGAAGCCGAGCCGCGACGACCCGACCGCTGTCGGGACGAGCGAGGTCGCGGACGCGATCATCGAGAAACTGGAGGCTGAGGTAGCGGTATGAGCAGCAGAAGAAAAATCACGATTGTCGGCGCGGGCGCGACCGGCGCCACCGCGGCGCACATCCTCGCCGCCCGCGACTACGCGGACGTCGTCCTCACGGACATCAAGGAGGGCCTGCCGCAGGGCAAGGCGCTCGACCTGAACCAGATGGGCCCGATCCTCGGCTTCGAGCCGAACGTCACCGGCGCGAACGGCTACGAGGAGACAGCCGGCTCGGACGTCGTCGTCATCACCGCCGGCCTCCCCCGCCAGCCGGGGATGTCCCGCGACGACCTCGTCCAGACGAACGAGAAGATCGTCGGATCGGTGACGGAGCAAGTCGTCGCCCAGAGCCCCGACTGCATCATCGTCATCCTCTCGAACCCGCTCGACGCGATGTGCCACGTCGCGAAGAGCGTATCCGGCTTCCCGAAGGAGCGCGTCTTCGGCCAGGCCGGAATCCTCGACACAGCCCGCTTCCGCACGTTCATCGCCTGGGAGACCGGCGCGTCGGTGCGCGACGTGCATGCGCTCGTGCTCGGTGGCCACGGCGACCAGATGGTTCCCGTCGTCTCCGCAACGACGGTCGGCGGCGTGCCGCTGCGCGAGCTCGTCTCCGAGGAGAGGATCCAGTCGATGGTCGAGCGGACGGCGAAGGGCGGCGGCGAGGTCGTGCAGCTCCTCGGCACTTCGGCGTGGTACGCGCCCGGCGCCGCGATCGCAGAGATGGTCGACGCGATCCTTCTCGACCAGAAGCGCGTCCTCCCGTGCACGGCGCTGCTCGAAGGCGAGTACGGGATCGACGGCCTGTACATGGGCGTGCCGGTGAAGCTCGGCTCCGGCGGGATCGAGGAGATCGTCGAGCTCGACCTCTCCGACGACGAGCAGGCTGCGCTCAAGGCGAGCTCGGACGCGGTGCGCGAGGTCGTCGGCGTCCTCACGACGTAGCGTCCTCGCCACCTAGCCAGGAGTGTGGGAAACGCCCGTCGGCGCGGCGCGGCGCGGCCGGCGATTCGGCGCGGCCCGAGTCGTCCATCTCGGACACGTCCCGTACCTGCTACCGGACGTGTCCGAAAACGACCCACACTGGAGAGCGCTGCCGCCGCACGATTCCCTCTCGACGACAGCCGTCCGGTGACTACGGCCATGTCCAGCTCGGACACGTCCGGTAGCAGGTACCGGACGTGTCCGAAAGTGACACGGGCTGTTGACCGGCGACGTTGCCAGAGCGGCGTGCCGGTCATGAACGGAGGAGACGGCGGCGCCGTTAACGTGCCGCCGTGGAACTTGGGCTAAACGGGCGCACCGCGCTCGTCTGCGGCGCCTCGTCCGGGCTCGGGCTGGCGTCTGCCGAGGCGCTCGCGGAAGAGGGCGCCAACGTCGTCCTGTTCGCACGGCGGGCCGAGGAGCTCGAGGAGCACGCAACCCGCTTGGGCGGCGTCGCCGTAGTCGGGGACGTGACCGACGATGCTGCGCTCGAGTCCGCCGTCGCGACCGCGGTCGAGCGCTTCGGCGGCCTCGACGTCCTCGTCTGGAACAGCGGCGGCCCGCCGCCCGGAGCCGCCCTCGACGCCGATCCGGAGTCGCTCGACGCCGCGTACCGCCTCCTCCTCCGCCCGGCCGTCACGCTCGTCCGGCACGCGCTGCCGCATCTGGAGCGCAGCTCCGGCGGACGGATCGTCGCGGTCAGCTCCCTCGCCGCTCTCGAGCCGACGAGCCACCTCGCGCTCTCGAACACCTTCCGGCCCGCGCTCATCGGTTGGCTCAAGACGCTGAGTCGCGAAGTCGGGCCGCAGGGCATCACGGTCAACTGCGTCGCGCCGGGCCGGATCGCAACGGCCCGCCTCGATCATCTCTATCCCGGCGGCCCGACGCCCGAGCAGCTCGAGGAGATCGCGCTGCGCCGCTTGGGGACGCCGCGGGAATTCGGCGACGTCGTGTGCTTCCTCGCCTCCGAGCGCGCCCGCTACGTCACGGGGCAGACGATCGTCGTCGACGGCGGCTTGCAACGGGCGCTGGCATGAGGGCGAGGTTCACCGCACTCCGGCTCATCATCGGGCTCGTCGTCGCGCTCGTCGTGACGATCGTCGTGCTCAACCGCATCCCGTGGAACAAGTACATCGTCTTGCCCGACGGCGCGCATCCGGTGGCGCCCCTCGTCGAGGTCCAGGGAGCGCGGAAGCCGAAGGACACCGGGACGCTCTACTTCGTCGACGTCTTCGTGCGCCAAGCGAGCCAGCTCGACCGGCTGGCCCGGTGGCTTCATGTGTCCCAGTGGCTCCATCCCCATGCGACGTACCTGCCGGCCAAGGTGGTCGTGCCCCCGGGCTCGAGCGACAACGCCGTCAATCAGGCGAACCTGCGGGAGATGGCGACGTCGCAGCAAATCGCAGCCGCGGTCGCCGAGAGGCAGCTTCACCTTCCCGTCGTCATGCACCCGTTCGGCGTGCTCGTGGACAACGTGTACGACAACGTCCCAGCCGCCGCGAAGGTCGACCCGGCGGACGTGATCGTCGCGGCGGACGGGAAGCCGACCATCACCGTTGCCGCACTCCAGGCCGCGCTCACGCCGGTCAAGCCGGGACAGATCGTCACGCTTACGATCCGCCGCGGCTCCCAGACCGTCACCGAGCGGGTGAAGACCTTCGCCGACCCCGCGCATCCCAGCCGCGCCTTCATCGGTGTCCTGGTCGAGCAGGGAGCCAAGATCACGCTGCCGAGGAAGGTCAAGATCGACGCGAACGGGGTCGGCGGGCCGTCGGCCGGCCTCGCGTTCACGCTCCAGGTGATGGAGCAGCTCGGCGCCAACGTGACGCATGGCTACAAGGTCGCGGCGACCGGGGCGATCAGCCTCGACGGTGCCGTCACCGCGATCGGCGGCGTCGAGCAGAAGACGTGGGGCGTCCGTGCCGCGGGCGCGCAGGTGTTCCTCGTTCCGGTCGACGGGGGCAACGCGAAGACGGCGGAGAAGTACGCCGGCCCGAACCTCAAGATCATCCCGGTCACGTCGATCGGCCAGGCCTTGCGGGCGCTAGCAGCCTTGCCGAAGTTGAAGTAGAAACCCCGCGGAAATTCGTCAGTTTTCGTCGGCGACAACGTGTCCGCGCCGTGTCTGGGGTCGTATCATCGCTAGTCGCCGACAGCCCATGAGCAAGCGTTCCAAACCGACCTGCAGCGACTGTTACTTCGGCCGAGCCGGGCTCTGCGCGCTCGCCGGAGAAGCGATCTGCCCGACGTTCCGGGCCGTCTCGCGCGGCACCCTCGTGCCGCCCCCGCAGCCGCGGCTCGTGCCGCGCACCCGGGCAGCAGCCTAGGCCCTTACGAGCCGCGCGAGCAGCGCGACGCCGTCGGCGATCTCCTTCGGCGAGACAAAGCTGAAAGCGAGTCGCAGCGACCGTTCGCCGCCGTTTCCACCCGGGAAGAAGTCGCTCCCCTTGACGAAGCTGACGCCCGCCGCCTCCGCCTTCGAGAGCAACTCGGCGCTCGGAGGGCCGGAGGGAAGATCGAGCCAGACGAAGTAGCCGCCGTCGGGCCGCGTCCACGTCGCGTCGTCCGGCATCGCGCGCTCGAGCGCCGCGAGCATCGCGTCGCGCCGCTCGCGCAGGAGGCCGTTCACGCGCTCGAGGTTCGGTTCGAAGCTGCCGCGCGTGAGGAACTCGAGCACCGTCGCCTGCGAGAGGTACGGCGGCGAGATGTAGGTCGACGTCGCCAGCGCCTCGAGCTCGGCGGCGAGACCGGCAGGCAGGACGAACCAGCCGACGCGCAATCCGGGTGCGACCGTCTTCGAGAACGACGAGCAGTACGCCGTGGCCCCGCCCGAGAGCTCGAACATGCTCGGCAGCGGCTCGC
>DATKRA010000055.1:0-18832 GCA_035532455.1 Gaiellaceae bacterium
TCGCCGGCGCCTGCGTCAGGGCGTATCTGCGGGCGAAGTGGACGGCTCGGTTCTAGCGCGGCCCCGCCAGAGGACGAGTCCCCAGTAGACGGCTCCGAGCGCGACGCCCACGCCGACGACTGCACCGAGTCCCGACTCCGCAAGGTTGGCCCGGTTCCCCTCCACGATCCCGGCGACGACGAGCCACGGCGCCGTGCCGACGACGAGCAGGAGCGACTGCCGGGCCTCGCGCTGCAACGATGCTCGCCGGGTGCGAAGCCCCGGCGACACGATCGACCACCCGAGACTGAGACCGGCCGCGCCGCCGACGAGGATGCAGCTGAGCTCGAGAACTCCGTGCGCGGTCACGAGGTCTACGAAGCCGGCGCCGTTCCCGGCCTGGGTCATGAGACCGCCGATCACTCCGAGCATGAGCCCGTTGTAGAGGAGCGCGAACGCCGTTGCGATCCCGGCCGTGATCCCGCCGGCAAAGGCCGAGAGCGTGACGAAGATGTTGTTCGTGAAAATCGCCGTCGTGAACGCGGCCTGATCTCCGGCCGACATGTCGTGCCAGGGGTGCCCGGGTTGGAGCGCTCGCTGGAACTCGCCGGGGACGACACCGGCCGCGGCGGCGGGATCGTGCGCAGCCCACAGCGCGGCGAGGGCCGCCGAGCCGAACAGGAGCGCGAAGGCGATGAGGAGCTGCTTTCGCCGCTCGGCGACGAGCCGCCAGTAGTCGGTGCCGTAGAAGGCGAGGATCGAACGGGTCCTCCCGTGCGAGCTGTACACGAGGTGCCGCGCGTTGCCGACCAGCGCCTCGAGGCGCGCCGTCTCCGGCGATCCGGGGGCGCGGCGGCGCAGGCGGGCGAGATCGGCGGCGGCCGCGCGGTAGAGCGCGCCGAGTCGCAAGACGCGAGCCGGGGGGAGCCGGTCCGGCCGTCGGCCCGCCTCCGCGACGAGCCGCTCCAGCTCGTGCCAGTCGTCGTTTCGCGCCGCGATGAATGCGTCTAGCCTCATAGGGGTGGTGTTCGAGGATCGCCTGACGCTCGACACGCCCGAAGGGGTGCAGCTCGAGCTTACGCTCGCCGGCGTCGGCTCGCGGTTCACGGCGGCGCTCGTCGACTACCTCATCCAGGGCGCCGTCCTCTTGGCCCTCGGCCTCGTGCTCGGCTACGGCGCCGGAATCAACCCCGGTGCGGGCGGCTTCGCAGCGGCGATCTTCGCCGTCTGCTTCTTCCTCGTGTTCACGGGCTACGACGTCTCGTTCGAGGTGCTCAACTCCGGGCGCACGCCGGGAAAGCGGCTCAACGGCCTCCGCGTCGTGCGGGAGAACGGCGCGCCCGTGACCTTCGCGACGAGCGCGGTGCGGAACGTGCTGCGCCTCGTCGACATCCTCCCGGGCTGGTATCTCGTCGGCATCGCCTCGATTCTCATCACGGGCCGCAACCAGCGGCTCGGCGATCTCGCGGCCGGCACGATCGTCATCCGCGACCGCCGCGTGCTTCCGCCGGAAGTTCGCGTCTCGCCCTCTCTCGGGGTGCCGGCCTGGGACACGAGCGCGATTCGCCAGGAGGAGCTCGACACCGTCGTCGCCTTCCTCTCGCGCCGCGACGCCCTCGAGTACGGCGCCCGGATGCAGCTCGCGCGCGAGCTCGCGAGCCGGCTTCGTCCCAGGATCGGGGGCTCGGTCGGTGGCGAGAGCGACGAGCTGTTCCTCGAGCGGCTGGTCGCCGCGAAGCGCGGCCACGGCTAGGCGATGGAGTTCGATCTCACCGACGCGCGCGGCGCTGCCATCGCGCTGCTGGGGGCGGGGCCGATCCTCGCGCTCCTGCCCGGGCACGCGGGGCTTCCGTGCCCGCTCCGAACGCTGACCGGCGTCCCGTGTCCGCTGTGCGGGGGCACGACGAGCGTGGAGGACGTCTTTCGCGGCCACATCGTCGGCGCGATCCAGGCGAACCCGGTCGGCGTGGGCGTCGTAGCCGCTGCGCTCTTCCTCATCGTCCGACGCCCCCGCCATGCTCTGCGCGTGCCGGGAGTGGTCGTCGCGTCGACCGTGCTCGGTCTCTGGCTGTTCGAGTTGCACCGGTTCTCACTCATCTGAAAGGAGTGCAGACGTGACGATGTATCCACCGCCTCCCGAGACCGCTCCCCCGGCGTATAGCGGGGGCGCATCAGGTCCGCGTGCGGGATTCTGGCGCCGGTTTGTCGGCGTGATCATCGACGGGATCCTCATCGGCATCCCCGCTTACATCATCGAGCCGCACAACTCGAGCGGGCGATCCGGCATCCAACTCCTGATCGGGCTCGTCTACGCCACCCTGATGATCGGCTCGTCGCGCGGCCAGACGCTCGGACAGATGGCGCTCGGGATTCGCGTCATCGACTTCAACACGGGCGGCTCGATCGGCTACGGGCGCGCCTTCATCCGCTGGCTCGTGAGCATCGTGTCCGCGATAGCCATCCTCATCGGCTACCTCTGGATGCTCTGGGACAAGGAGAAGCAGTGCTGGCACGACAAGGCGGCTAACGACGTCGTGGTGCCGGTCAGCGCCTATCCGATCAAGAGCTAGGCGGCGGCCCAATCCCCATAGAGGCTCGTGTAGAGGCCCTGGCGGGCGAGCAGCTCGTCGTGCGAGCCCTGCTCGACGACCTTGCCGTGCTCGAGCACGACGATGAGGTCGGCGTCGCGGATCGTCGAGAGGCGGTGCGCGATCACGAACGACGTGCGATCCGCGAGGAGCGTGCGGAGCGCCCGCTCGATCGTCCGCTCGGTCCCGATGTCGACGGACGACGTCGCCTCGTCGAGGATGAGGATCCGCGGGTCGGCGAGTAGCGCCCGGGCAAAGGCGATGAGCTGGCGCTGGCCGAGCGAGAGTCGCGAGCCGCGTTCGCCGAGCTGCGTCTCGTAGCCGTCCTCGAGGCGGAGGACGAGCTCGTGCGCGCCGACCATCTGCGCTGCGCGGACGATCTCCTCGGGCTTCGCGCCGGGCTTGCCGAAGGCGATGTTCTCGGCGACGGTGCCGGCGAAGAGGAAGCCCTCCTGCGGGACGATCCCGAGCTGGCTGCGCAACGACTCCTGCGTCACGTCGTTGAGGTCCATGCCGTCGATCGTGATGCGGCCGCTCGTCGGCTCGTAGAACCGGGCGATGAGCTTTGCGATCGTCGACTTCCCGGCCCCCGTGTGTCCGACGAGCGCCGCGGTCGTCCCCGCCGGGACGTCGAGGTTCAGACCATGGAGCACTTCCTCCCCGAGCTCTCCGCCGCGGAGCCCGTAGGCGAAGCGAACATCCTCGAAGCGGACGTGGCCGGCGATGTGCGCGAGCGGCTTCGCCCCGGGAGCGTCGGCGATCTCCGGCTCCTCGTCGAGGACTCCGATGATCTTGTCGAGCGCGGCCGTGGCCGAGAGGAACGTGTTGTACAGCTGCGAGAGCTGCTGAACCGGGTCGAAGAAGTTGTTGACGTAGAGCATGAAGGCGAGCAGCGTCCCGAGCCTGGTCGGCGTGGGGTCGTGGAAGTACTGGTAACCGCCGTAGCCGAGCACGACTGCGAGCGCGAGTGTCGAGAGGAAGCTGACGAACGGGAAGTAGAGGGCGTTAAGGACGACCGTCTGCATGTTCGAGTCGCGGTAGCGACGGGCGACGGTGCCGAAGTTCTCCTTCGCAAGCTCCTCACGTGTGAATGCCTGCACCATCCGCATCCCGGCGATGTCCTCGGCGAGCGTCGCGGTCATGAGACCGAGGCGTTCCCGCACCGCCGAGTAGGCGCGCGCCGAGCGTGAGCGGAAAAGCGCGGTCGCGATGCTCATGAAGGGGATTACGGCGAGCGTCGCGAGCGCGAGTCGCCAGTCGAGGACGAGGAGGATCACAGCAGTGCCGCACAGCAGGAGCGTGCTCTGCATGAGCGTCGTCACGCCATCGGTGACGAGCTGGTCGATCGCCTCGACGTCGTTCGTCATCCGGCTGATCAGGACGCCGGCGCGGTTCCGCTCGTAGAAGCCGAGCGAGAGGCGCTGCAGATGCGCAAACAGCCGGCGACGGAGGTCGGCCAGGATCCGCTCCCCGACCCAGCCGGTCATGTACGTCTCGACGTACGTCATCCCCCAGTTGGCGAGGCCGGCGACGATGAAGATGCCGATGACGACGAGGAGCGTGGTGCCCGTCGTGCCGCGGAGCGCGTCGCTGAACGCGGTCTTCGCGAGGATCGGCGGTGCGAGCGCGGCGGCCGTCGCCGTGAGGAGCGAGAAGACGGAGAGGAAGGTGCGCAGCCGGTACGGCTTCGTCAGGCTCCAGAGGACGCCGAGCCGCCGCCGCGTCGTGTTCCACGACCAGTCCTCGACCTGCGACGTCGTATGCCGGGACATCGCGCCATGGCCTGCCTGATGGACTCTCACAGGACGGCTCCCGCGGACATGTCCGGTAGCAGGTACCGGACATGTCTCGAACGGACACCTGAAAGCGACCGAGATGCAGGCACTTTGCGTCCGTGGCGGACTGAAGGTGCCAAGGCTGGAACGGCCACGGCCGGTAGCAGGTACCGGACGTGGCCCGTTGGGACAGGACTCACGCCACTTCCTCCACCTCGGCACGTGCCTCGACGGCGTCGGCGAACTGACGCTCGAGGAGGCCGTGATCGTGGATCTCGCGGTAGATATCGCTCGTCCCGAGGAGCTCGTCGCGCGTGCCGCGCGCCGCGATCCGGCCTCCGTCGATAACGGCGATCTCGTCGGCGAGTGCGATCGTCGACAGGCGGTGGGCGATGATGAGCGTCGTCCGGCCGCGCATCACCTCGCGCAAACCGTTGCGGATCTGCGACTCCGTCGTCGCGTCGACCGATGCCGTCGCGTCGTCGAGGATGAGGATCCGCGGATCGAGCGCGAGCGCGCGTGCGATCGCGATGCGCTGGCGCTGGCCGCCCGACAGCGTGATGCCGCGCTCGCCGATCACCGTCTCGTAGCCCTGTGGCAGCCGCTCGACGAACTCATGCGCCTGGGCGAGCCGCGAAACGCGCTCGACCTCGTCATCGGTCATGTCCGGCCGGCCGAACGCGATGTTCTCCCGCACCGTGGTCGAGAAGAGGAACGGATCCTGCGGGATGACGCCGATCTCGTGGCGGAGCGAGTTGAGCGTCACGTCGCGGACGTCGACACCGTCGACGAGGACGCGGCCTGAGCCGACGTCGTAGAAGCGCGGGATGAGCGAGGCGAGCGTCGTCTTGCCCGAGCCGGTGTGGCCGATCAGCGCGAGCGTCGTGCCGGCGTCGAGCGCGAGGTCGAGGTGCTCGAGGACGGGCCGACCCGCGAGGTACTCGAAGGAGACGTCCTCGAGGCGGATCTCGCCGTCGCCTGCCGGGAGCTCGGTCGCGCCGGGCTTGTCCGCGACCTCCTCCGGCTCGTCGAGCACCTGGAAGATGCGCTCACCCGATGCCGTTGCGCGCTGCGCCTGGCCGATCCACATGCCGAGCCCACGCAGCGGCATGACGACCATGCCGATGGCGAGGTTGAAGAAGACGAACGAGCCGACGAACGCCGGGTCGCGGGCGACCATCCGCGCCCCGAAGAGCAGGACGGTCGCCTGCGCGAGCAGCGGCAGGAAGGAGAGGAGCGGTACGTACATCGCGCGCTGCCGGTTCGCGTGGATCGTCTGCCCGAACAGCGCTTCGTTGCGGACCGCGAACTTCGCCTCCTCCGCCGGCTCCTGCGCGAAGGCCTTGACGACGTGGACGCCGACGATGTTCTCCTCGGCCACGGTCGCGACGTCGGCGAGCTTCTGCTGCACGTCCCGCAAGGTCGGGTGCGCGATGTGGCTGTACCGGTAGGCGAGCAGGACGAGGAACGGCGTGATCGCGAGAACGATGAGCGCGAGCTTCCACTGGACGAAGAAAAGGACAACGCTCACCGAGACGACGGTGAGGATGTTCTGGAAGAAGAAGATCAGGCCGTACCCGAGAAAAAACCGCACGCCTTGCAGGTCGACCGTCGCGCGCGACATCAGCTGGCCCGTCTGGTGCCGGTCGTAGAAGCCGAACGAGAGGCGGACGAGGTGCGAGTAGAGGCCCTGGCGCATGTCCATCTCCACGTCGAGCGACTGCTTGCCGGAGAGGAGCCGGCGGCCGAGCATGCAGGCGCCCGAGACTGCGCCGAGCGCGGCGATGATCGCGACGTCGAGCCAGAGCTTGTGCGCGTCGTGATGGAGAAGTGCGCCGTCGATCACGTTTCGGCTCGTGATCCAGAGCAGCGCGAGCTGCGCCGCCTGCGAGCCGACGGAGAGCACGATCGAGACGGCGACGCCGCGCCGGTACGGGCGCAGGTAGCCGAGAAGTCGGAAAAGTGTGCTGCGGTATGGGACCGAGCTCATCGGTTTTGAATGTACCGACGGCCTCGTATGCTCCTCCGGTGGCCGACCTGGAGCGGAACAAGGCCCTCACGCGCCGCATCTGGGAGGAGGCGTGGCGCGATCACCGCACCGACGTCGGCGACGAAGTCTTCTCCTCCGACATCCGTCAGCACGTCATGGGTGGCACCGTGGAGGGGATCGAGGCGATGCGGGCGACGCTCGAGCGGTGGCTTGCGGCCTTTCCCGATCTGTCGGCGGAGGTCGACATGCAGGTCGCCGAGGGCGATCTCGTGGCCGAGCGCGTCACGTTCCGCGGCACGCACAGTGGCGGGCCGTTCCGCGATATCGAGCCGAGCGGCGCGTCCTTCACGTTCACCCAGACGACGATCTGCCGCGTGGCCGACCGAAAGATTGCCGAGATGTGGGAAGACGTCGACTGGGCCGGCCTCATGCGCCAGCTCGGCGTCTCCTAGAGAGCCGACAGCTCCTCGCGCACGAGCGCGAGCGCGCGATCGAGCCGCTCCTTGTTCGCCGCGACGGACGGCCAGCTGCTCGCGCCTGACGGGTGCGGGAGCGGGACGACGACCGTTCCGTCCTGCTCGTAGCGCTCGCCGATGCGCGGAGTGAGGGTCGTGAAGTCGAGCTGGCGCTTCAGCGCGAGGAGGCCGACGGTGACGATCAGCCGCGGCCGCAGTAGCTCGAGCTCCCAGTCGCGCCAGAACCCGCACAGCTCCTGCTCGTCCGGCTCGGGCGTCCGGTCGCCGCGGCCCGTCGGTGAGCGGCCCGGATCGCACCGCGTCACCGACGCGCAATAGAACGACGCGTAGAACTCATCCTCGCCGAGCTGGAGCCAGTCGCGGAGCTTCCGGCCGGCGCTGCCGCGCCAGGGCAGCCGTTCGACGCCTTCGACCGGGCCGGGCGCCTGGCCGAAGAGATACGCGCGCTGCGGCGGCCGGGCGAGCGGCGCCCGCACCGGCAGGGAGTGGAGCGGATGACCGGCCTCGGCACAGGCACGGCAGCGGGAGAGGTCACGCTCGAGCGAGGCGAGGGAGCGGTACGAGGACTTGCGCGCGGTCACGGGGTTGGAGCGTAGGCTCGCGGCGTGGCGAACGCGATCGGTCTCACCGGCAACGACCTCATCGTCGAGGACGTGTGGGCCGTCGCCGTCGAGGGCGCGACGGCGGAGCTGACGGACGCGGCGCGCGACCGCATGCGCGCGGCGCGCGAGCTCGTCGAGCGCGCTGCGCACGGCACGAGCGAGCACACATACGGCGTCAACACCGGCTTCGGCCGCTTCGTCGCAGTGTCGATCCCGGAGGAGCAGACCGAGGAGCTGCAGCTGCGGCTTCTCCGCTCGCATGCGTGCGGCGTCGGCGAGCCGTATCCCGACGAGGTCGTCCGCGCCGCGCTGCTCCTGCGCGCGAACGCGCTCGCGAAGGGCAACTCGGGGGCGCGGGTCGAGACGGTCGAGCTCCTGCTCGCGCTGCTCGAGCGTGGCGTCCTGCCCGTTGTGCCGGCGCGCGGCTCCGTCGGGGCGTCGGGGGATCTCGCGCCGCTCGCGCACCTCGCGCTGCCGCTCGTCGGCGAGGGCGAGGCGTGGTTCGGCGGCGAGCGCCTGTCCGGTGCAGACGCTCTTGCGCGGGCCGGTCTCGAGCCCGTCCGGCTCGAGGCGAAGGAAGGGCTCTCGCTCATCAACGGCACGCAGTTCATGGCGGCGATGCTCGCGCTCGGGCTCGTCCGCGCCCGTCGGCTCGCGCGCGCGGCGGACATCGCGTGCGCGCTCTCGGTCGAGGCGCTGAACGGCTCACGAACGTCCTTCCTTCCGCAGATCCATGCGCTCCGCCCGCTGCGCGGCCAGGTCGCGGCGGCGGCGAACATCCTCCGGCTCCTCGAGGGCTCGCCGATCATCGAGGCGCACCGCTGGTGCGACAAGGTGCAGGACGCGTACTCGCTGCGCTGCGCGCCGCAGGTGCACGGCGCGAGCCGCGACCTCCTCGACTACGCGGCGTACACGGTCGGCGTCGAGGTCAACGCGGCGACCGACAATCCGCTCGTGCTCATCGACGACGAGGCTCTCGTCTCGAACGGGAACTTCCACGGCCAGCCGCTCGCATTCGCGCTCGACACGACGGCGATGGCGGTGTCCGAGCTCGCGAGCATCTCGGAGCGGCGGGTGGAGCGCCTCGTCAACCCGAACCTGTCGGACGGGCTGCCGGCGTTCCTCACGACGGACGGCGGGCTGAACAGCGGCTTCATGATCCCGCAGTACGTGGCGGCGTCGCTCGTCTCCGAGAACAAGGCGCTCTGCCATCCGGCGTCGGTCGACTCGATCCCGACGAGCGCCGGCCAGGAGGATCACGTCTCGATGGGGAACGCCGCCGGGCTGAAGATGTGGCAGGTGCTCGCGAACTCCGAGCGCGCGCTCGCGATCGAGCTGCTCGCCGGGGCGCAGGCGGTCGAGTTCCACGCTCCGCTCGAGCCGGGCGCCGGAGGGCGCGCCGCGCGGGCGGCGGTGCGCGAGCTCTCGCCGCGGCTCCGCGACGACCGCTCGCTTGCGTCCGACATCGAGGCGGTCGCAGCGGCGATCCGCGACGGGTCGTTCGTTCGTGCGGTCGAAGCGGCCGCAGGGGAGCTCGAATGACCGACGCTCGCGTCGAGGCGCTCTGCGGCGACCTCTCGTCGATCCGCGCGCCGCGCGGCACCGAGCTCAACGCGCGGCAGTGGTCGACCGAGGCGCCGCTCCGCATGCTCCTCAACAACCTCGACCGCGAGGTCGCCGAGCGGCCCGAGGATCTCGTCGTCTACGGCGGCTCAGGGAAAGCCGCTCGCAACCATGACGCGCTTCGCGCGATCGTCGGTTCGCTCCTCGCGCTCGGGCACGATGAGACGCTGCTCGTCCAGAGCGGCAAGCCCGTCGGCGTCTTCAGGACGCACGAGGGTGCGCCGCGCGTGCTCATCGCAAACTCGCTCCTCGTGCCGAAGTGGGCGACGTGGGACGAGTTCCGCCGGCTCGAGGCGGAGGGGCTGACGATGTTCGGCCAGATGACCGCCGGTTCGTGGATCTACATCGGCTCACAGGGGATCCTCCAGGGCACGTACCAGACGTTCGCCGCCGCGGGGGAGAAGCACTTTGGCTCTGCGGATTTGCGTGGTCGCACGATTCTCACGGCGGGCCTCGGCGGGATGGGCGGTGCGCAGCCGCTCGCGGGGACGATGGCCGGCGCGGCGATCCTCTGCATCGAGGTCGACCCGGCGCGCATCGAACGGCGGCTCGAGACGCGCTACCTCGACGAGGCGACCGACTCGCTCGACGACGCGCTCGCGCGGCTGCGCGCGGCCGCGGCCGAGAAGCGCCCGCTCTCGGTCGGCCTCCTCGGGAACGCCGCCGACGTCGTGCCGGAACTCGCGGAGCGTGGGGAGGAGTTCGACCTGATCACCGATCAGACCGCCGCGCACGACCCGCTCACCGGCTACATCCCGCGCGGTTACTCGGTCGAGGACGCCGCTGCGCTCCGCGCGTCCGATCCCGATGAGTACCTCCGCCTCGCGCGGAAGTCGATCGTGCGCCACGTCGAGGGGCTGCTCGAGTACGTCCGGCACGGCGCGTATGTTTTCGACTATGGCAACAACCTGCGAGGTGAGGCCGCTGACGGTGGCGTAACGGAGGCCTTCTCATACCCGGGCTTCGTCCCGGCCTATATCCGGCCGCTCTTCTGTCGCGGCGTCGGGCCGTTCCGCTGGGCGGCGCTCTCGGGCGATCCGGCGGACATCGCAGCGATCGACGCGGCGCTCAAGGAGCTGTTCCCCGACGATCCGCTCCTGCAGCGGTGGTTCGAGCTCGCGCCCGAGCGCGTGGCCTTCCAGGGCCTGCCTGCGCGGATCTGCTGGCTCGGCTACGGCGACCGCGCGAAGGCAGGGCTCGCCATCAACGAGCTCGTCCGCAGCGGCGAGGTCAAGGCGCCGGTCGTGATCGGGCGGGATCACCTCGACGCCGGCTCGGTCGCCTCGCCGTACCGCGAGACGGAGGCGATGCGCGACGGCTCCGACGCGATCGCCGACTGGCCGATCCTCAACGCGCTGATCAACACCGCGGCCGGCGCGACATGGGTCAGCGTCCATCACGGCGGCGGCGTCGGGATCGGCAACGCGATCCATGCGGGGATGGTCGTCCTCGCCGACGGCACCGATGCGCAGGCAGAGCGGCTCGAGCGGGTGCTCACCACCGATCCTGGCATGGGCGTGCTCCGGCATGTCGACGCGGGCTATCCCGAGGCGATCGAGGCTGCGGAGGCAGGCGGCCTGACGATTCCTCAGCCGGCCCAGTGAAGCGGGACCAGTGAAGCTCCTCGTCCGCGACCTTGCGCAGCTCGCAACGCCCGCCGGCCGCGAGGCGCCGCTTCGTGGTGCGGCACTCGGGGAGGTCGACGTGCTCGAGGACGCGTTCGTCCTCTGCGACGGCGAGACGATCGAGGCGGTGGGGCGGATGCGCAACCTTCCCGCGCTGGGCGGCGACGTCGTGGAGCTCGACGGGCGCGGGCTCTGCGCCGTGCCGGGACTCGTCGACTGCCACACGCACGCCGCGTTCGGCGGGGACCGGGTCGACGAGTTCTCGCTCCGCGCCGGCGGCGCGAGCTACGAGAAGCTGCACGCGGCCGGCGGCGGGATCCTCTCCACCGTTCGCGCGACGCGCGCGCTCGGCGAGGACGGCCTGCGCGCCGCTGTCGAGCACCACCGCGACTGGATGCGTGCCGCCGGCACGTCGACGTTCGAGGCGAAGTCGGGCTACGGCCTCGACCGTGAGACCGAGCTCGCGTCGCTGCGCGCGATCCGCGACGCGGGCGGCGTCCCGACCTGGCTCGGCGCGCACGCCGTCCCTCCGGAGTTCGACGACGCCGGCGCGTACCTCGACTTCGCGCTCGCCGAGGTGCTCCCTGACGCGGCCGAGATCGCAGAAGCCGCCGACGTCTTCCTCGAGCGTGGCGCCTTCGACGCCGCACAGGCGCGCCGCTACCTCGAGGCGTGCTGCGACGCCGGCCTCGCACTCCGCCTGCACGGCGACCAGTTCACGGAGTCGGGCGCGATCCCGCTCGCGATCGAGCTCGGCGCGCGGTCCGTCGACCACCTCGAGGCGACCGGAGAAGACGGCGTGCGCGCGCTCGCCGCGAGCGACGTCACGGGCGTGCTCCTGCCGGCGAGCGCGCTCTTCCTCGATCGGCCCATGCCGCCGGCGCGAGCGCTCGTCGACGCCGGCGCCGCGGTCGCGCTCGCGACGGATTTCAACCCTGGTAGCTCGTTCACTGAGAGCCTGCCGCTCGTCTGCTCGCTCGCCGCGACGCAGCTCCACCTGTCGCCGGCGGAGGCGCTCTCCGCGTGCACCGTGAACTCCGCTCACGTGCTCGGCCGCGCCGACCGGATCGGCCGCCTGGCGCCCGGCTTCCGCGCCGACATTGCGCTCCTCGACGCGCCCGACTGGCGCTACCTCGCCTACCACCTCGGCGGCCGGGTCGTCTCCCGGGTCGTCGTCGGCGGCGCGCTAGCGTAGGCGCATGCCGACGCGGAAGCAGCGCAGGCGCATGCAAAAAGAGCGGCGCCACGAGTACGAGACCGTCTGGGTGGACGGCGAGGGGAACGAGCTCGAGGAGCCGCCGGACGAGGTCGCGACGCCGGCACGCGAGCGGCGCCAGGACGGGAAGAAGCCCGAGCAGAAGCGCCCGCAACAGCGATCGTCGAGCGCGGCCCGCCCACCTGCGGTGCCGTCGTGGCGCCGCTCGGGGAGGCGCTCGCTCATCCTCGGCGCCGTGATCTTCGCGATGTCCGCGCTCCTCTTCAAGTCGAAGAACGGCCAGCACCAGTACGCCTCCGCGCTGCTCCTCTCACTCCTCTACACGGCGCTCTTCGTCCCATTCACCTACTACTTCGACCGCTTCATCTATCGCCGCTGGCAGCGCAGGCAGGGCGAACAGCCGCGGAAGCGCTGAACGACGGCAAAGCTCTGGGCCGTTCCCGGCGCCGCGGCGTCGTAGCCACTCTCTAGACTCGCCGCCATGCCACTCGTGGTGGACAGATACGCGCTCGGACCGCTGCAGACGAACTGTTACGTCGTCCGCACGGACCGCAACGCAACCGAAGCAGCCGTCATCGACCCGGGTGCGGACGCGGCGTTGCTGCGCCTCGAGCTCGCGCGGCTCGGCGCCTCCACCGCCGGGATCCTCGTCACGCACGGCCACTTCGACCACCTCGGCGGCGTTGCCGACCTCGCGGAGGGAACGGGCGCCGAGGTCTGGATGACAGAAGGGGAACGCGAGCGGCTCGAGCGTTTTCCGGAGTTCGCGCCGGTCGGCGTGCAAGGCCGCTCGTACGCGCCGGAGCACCTCGTCTCGGGCGGCGAGACGATCGAGGTCGCGGGAATCTCGTTCGAGTGCCTCGCCGTTCCCGGTCACTCGCCCGCGCACGTCGCGTATTACGCCGACGGGGAGCTCTTCAGCGGCGACCTGCTCTTCGCCGGCTCGGTCGGACGCGTCGACCTGCCCGGCGCCGACTGGGACACGCTCCTCGACTCCGTCCGCATGCTCGCCGACCGGCTCCCGCCGGAGACGGTCGTCCATCCCGGCCACGGCGCGGAGACGACCCTTGGGATGGAGCTCGCCCGCAACCCGTTCCTCGCCGAGCTCCGTGCAGAAGCGTGAGCGAGAAGTTCCAGGCGCCGCGCGGGACGCACGACGTCCTGCCGGCCGACCGTCTCTGGTGGCACGTCGTCCGCACGATCGAGGAGCAGTGCGCGCAGTACGGCTGGTCGCGCATCCAGACGCCGGGCTTCGAGGAGACGGCGCTCTTCGAGCGGACGTCGGGCGCGGCCTCCGACGTCGTTCACAAGGAGATGTACACGTTCGAGGACCGCAGCGAGCGCTCGCTCACGCTCCGTCCCGAGGGCACGGCTCCGATCGCGCGCGCGTACGTCGAGCACGGCCTCGCGCAGGAGCCGCAGCCGGTCAAGGCATACACGATCGCGCCGATGTACCGCTACGGCCGGCCCGGACGTGGCCGCTATCGCGAGCACTGGCAGCTCTCGCTCGAGGCGATCGGCTCCTCTGACCCCGCGATCGATGCAGAAGTCATCCAGTTCTACGCGGAGCTGCTGCGCCGCCTCGGCGTGACGGAGTGGTCGCTGCTCCTCAACTCGATCGGCGACGCAAACTGCCGGCCGCAGTACGTCGCGAAGCTCGAGGAGTGGCTCGACGGCCATCCCGAGCTCGCGAACGACGAGGAGGTCGCGCACAAGCGCGCGACGAGCGTCATGCAGGTCTTCGACGTGAAGAACGAGCGGGTTCGCGCCGCGCTCGACCTCGCGCCGAAGATCGGCGACTCGCTCTGCGGCGACTGCCGTGCGCACTTCGACGCGGTCAAGGCGTATCTCGACGCATACGGGATCACGTACACGCTCGACCCGACGCTCGTGCGCGGGCTCGACTACTACGCGCGCACGACCTTCGAGTTCGTCGGGCCGGAGGAGAACGCCAACTCGACCCTGTGCGGTGGCGGCCGCTACGACGGCCTCGTCGAGGCGGTCGGCGGCCAGCCCACGCCCGGCATCGGCGTCGGCATCGGGCTCGAGCGCCTCGTTCTTGCGCTGGAGCGTGAGGGAGCCGAGCCTGAGGCGCCGCGCCTCGACATCTTCGTCGCCGCTGAGTCGCCCGAGCTGCGCGACACCCTCCTGCCGCAGATCGCCGCCTGGCGAGCGGCGGGCCGCGCCGTCGACACCGACTACGCTGGCCGCTCGATGAAGGGGCAGCTCACGCAGGCGCAAAGGCTCGGCGCGGAGACGGTCGTCGTCGCGCGCGCCGACGGGACGTATCAGGTGCGCCGGCGCGGGGAGGACGACCGCGTCGTGACGGACATAGCGGAGCTCTAGCCATGAGCGTAGGCTCGACGGAGCTCATCAACGAGCGGAGGCGCCGACATGCGCGGCGCCGGAGCGGATAAATGGCCTGGCGCGATGTCATGTGCGGCGAGTTGCGCGCGGCCGACGCCGGCCGGCGGGTCACGGTCGCCGGCTGGGTCGATACGCGCCGCGACCACGGCGGGCTCGTCTTCATCGACCTCCGCGACCACACGGGGAAGATCCAGCTCGTCCTCAAGGAGTCCGACACGGCGCATGAACTCCGCAACGAGTTCGTCGTCCAGGCGGAGGGCGAGGTCGTCGCGCGCGAAGGCGGCGCGGTGAACCCGAACCTCGCGACCGGCGAGGTCGAGATCCAGGTCGACGAGCTCCGCATCCTGTCGCGCTCGACGCCGCTCCCGTTCCAGCTCGACGATGAGAACGTCGACGAGAACACGCGCCTCCGCTACCGCTGGCTCGACATGCGGACGGACAGGATGCAGCGCAACCTCCGCATCTCGCACACGGCGGTCGCCGGCATGCGGCGCACGATGGACGATCTCGGTTTCGTCGACGTGTGGACGCCGTCGATGACGCGCGGCACGCCCGAGGGCGCGCGCGACTTCCTCGTTCCCGTCCGTCTGCAGCCGGGCAAGTTCTTCGCCCTCGCGCAGTCGCCGCAGCTCTTCAAGCAGCTCTGCATGGTCGGCGGAATCGATCGCTACTACCAGATAGCGACGTGCTGGCGGGACGAGGATCTTCGCGCCGACCGGCAGTTCGAGTTCCGTCAGCTCGACCTCGAGATGGCGTTCGTCGAGCAGCAGGAGGTGCTCGACGTGATGGAGGCCGCCGTCGTCGGCGCCTTCGAGGCGGTGGGGAAGACGCCACCGTCGCGCCCGTTCCCGCAGATCGCCTACGACGAGGCGATGCTCCGCTTCGGCTCCGACAAGCCGGACATGCGCTTCGGGATGGAGATCCAGGACGCGACCGAGATCACGCGCGGCTCGGAGTTCGGCGTCTTCAAGAACGCGCCGTCCGTCCGCTACATCGTCGTGCCGAAGACGTTCTCGCGCTCCGAGCACGAGCGGCTCGAGGGCTTCGCGAAGGAGTGGGGCGCGAAGGGGCTCGCGATGCTGTCGCAGATCTCGAAGTTCCTGTCGGAGGCCGAGCTCGCGTCGTTCGGCGTCGCGGAAGGGGAGACGGCGTTCTTCGTCGCCGACGAGCAGGAGATGGTCGAGAAGGTGCTCGGCCTGCTCCGGCTCGAGGTCGCGGGTGAGCTTGGCCTGATCCCCGAGACCGACGTTTTCCACTGGGTCGTCGACTTCCCGCTGTTCAAACGCGACGAGGAGACGGGCGCGTGGACGTTCATGCACCACCCGTTCACGGCGCCCGCCCCCGGAACCGACGGCTGGGACGAGTCGAACCCCGCGGGTGTGCGCGGCCAGCACTACGACCTCGTCTGGAACGGCTGGGAGCTCGGCTCCGGCTCGATCCGGATCCACGACGTCGACATGCAGCAGCGCGTCTTCCGCACGATGGGCCTCGGCGAGGAGGAGCAGCGCGACAAATTCGGCTTCCTCCTCGAGGCGCTTGCGATGGGCGCGCCGCCGCACGGCGGGTTCGCGATGGGAATCGACCGCTTCTGCGCGCGGCTCGCGGGCGAGCCGGACATCCGCCAGATGAACGCGTTCCCGAAGGTCTCGAGCGGCTCCGACCCGCTCACCGGCGCGCCGACGCCGTACACGGACGCCGCGCTGAAGGAGCTCGGCATCCGCTTGGTAGACCCACCGGCGTGAGCTAAGTTCCCGGTGGGCCCGGACAATATGGTGAACCAACAGCACCATGAAGGGAGCCCGCGTCCAGGCTTGCCTGGCAGGGCACCCACCTGAGAAATCAGGTTCCCTAGTCCGGGCCCACTACTTTTCGATCGCACCTCCCCCGCCGTGGCACAGCTCGCCGTTGTAGATGACGTCGCGAGCGAGAGCTGGTCATGAGCGCCAAGACCGAGTTGGTCCCGTCCCAAACCCCCACCCACCCACGGGGAACGGAGAATGCCGGGGCAGTCGTGCGCGGAACGTCGCAACTTCTTGCCAAAACTCTCGGTGGGGCAGCCGATGGTCATGGCCTCAACCCACTACCGTGCGACCCGTGGAGGAACTCTTTGGGGATTCCAGTCGCGGCGGTGAGTGGGCCGCGGTGCGGCTCCGCGTCGACGGCGACCGGATCGTCGAGGCCGACGCGCCCGGTCTGGACCGCGATCTCGCGGGACTGACGCTGCTCGAGGCCGCGGCGGTTGGGGGAGAGACCCTCGCCTCCGATGCGCTCGCGAACGCGCTCGGGCCGGCCTTCCGCGCGCCCGCGTCGTCGACGCGCGTCGCAGTGGCGATGAGCGGCGGCGTCGACAGCGCAGTCGCGTTACTCCGCTTCCTGCCGGACGCCGTCGGCGTGACGCTCCGGCTCTGGCTCGATCCGGAGGGACCGGACTCCGAGCGCGCGTGCTGCTCGCCCGACAGCGTCATCGCTGCGCGCGAGACGTGCCACCGGCTCGGCGTGCCGCACGTCACTCTCGATCTCCGTGAGGAGTTCCGCCGCGCTGTCGTCGCGCCGTTCGTGCGCGGGTACGCGCGCGGGACGACGCCGAACCCGTGCATCCGCTGCAACGGCGGCTTCCGCTTTGCCGAGTTGCTCGCCTTCGCCCGCCGCGCGGGCGCAACGCGGCTCGCGACGGGCCACTACGCGCGAATCGTCGCGCGCGACGGCAAGCTCTTCCTCGCGCGCGCCGCCGACCCGGCGAAGGATCAGAGCTACATGCTCGCGTCGCTCGACCCGAAGAAGCTCGCGCGCGTCGCCTTCCCGCTCGGCGAGCAGGACAAGGACGCGACCCGCGCCGAGGCCGAGCGCGCCGGGCTCGCCGCTGCACATCGGCCCGAGAGCCAGGAGGCGTGCTTCCTCGCCGGCGACGACTACCGCGCCTTCCTCGGCCGGCAGGGCCTGGCCGCCGCGCCCGGCCCGATCGTCGACGAGGACGGATGCGAGCTCGGCCGGCACGAAGGCTTCTGGCGGTTCACGCCCGGCCAGCGCCGCGGTCTCGGGCTGGCCGCGCCCGAGCCGCTCTACGTCCTCGGCAGCCGTCCCGCCGCGAACGCCGTCGTCGTCGGCCCACGCGAGTCGCTGGGCCGCAGCACCGTGGAGGTGCGGGGCCGTCTCCATGCCGACGTGACGCGCGCCGAGGTGAAGCTCCGCTACCGCTCAGCGGCTCTTCCTGCTTCGGTGGAGAAGACCACAGCAGGTTTCCGCCTGCGCCTCGACGAGCCGGCGTACGGCGTCGCGCCGGGCCAGGCGGCGGTTCTCTACGACGGCGATCTGGTCGTCGGACAGGGGACCATCACGCGTGCGGACTAAGATCGACACTCGGATGCTGGTCGCGGCATTCACGTGGGGGGATCTGTGGCGACTCGCCCTCGCCGTGTTCCTGATCGCCGTCGGCCTCTCGGCCGCGTGGCTCCTCGTGCGACTGGCCGAAACCGTCGCGCGCCTTTCATCGTTGATCCGAGGGGCGGAGGAAACACTCCTCCCGGTTCTGGACAAGGTTGGAGGGAGCATCGATCGCGTGAACGGCCAGCTCGACAAGGTCGATCGCATAACCGACAGCGCCGTCGACGCCGCGGACAGCGTCGATACCGCCGTGCGCGCGGTGAGCATGGCCGTGACTCGCCCGGTGCAGAAGGTCTCGGGTCTCGCAGCAGGTGTCAGCTCCGGCGCCTCCGATTTCAAGAGCCGCCGCGACTGGCGTCACGCGGTGCAGGCGGGGAAGCACGCGGCGTCGCTGCGCGAGGAAGACCTTGCGCAGAAGCTACGAGACGCAGGAGACGCGTGACCACCGAACAGATCCGGCTCGTCATTCCGGCCGAGGAGGACTTCCGGCCCATCGTCCATCTCGTCACGGGCGGCCTCGCGTCGCGTCTCGACGTCACGTATGACGACCTCGAAGACATCCAGGTCGCCTTCGAGGCCGTGCTCGCGCTACGCGAGGACGAGGGTGACCTGACCGTCGTCCTCAGCGCCGAGCCGGGAATCGTGCGAGCGGAGATCGGCCCGTTCGAGCCCGAGACGCTCCGGCCCACCGACGCGCGCGACGGCGAACTCGACCTCCAGCGCGTCCTCGAGACCGTATGCGACTCGCACGAGTTCGAGTCGCGCGAGGACGGAGCCTGGATCGAGCTGACCAAGCAAACGATGGCTGGAAGCGCCGGCGGCAAAGCCGCCGACGCCCGGCCGCAAGACCCCGCCTTCGGCGGTGGCACGATCGGCGCATGACGCGGGTCGACGACAAGATCCTCCTTCGCCGCTACCACGAGGAGGGCGACCTCCAGGCGCGCGAGAAGCTCATCGAGCACTACATGTCGCTCGTCCGCTCGCTCGCGCGGCGCTACGCGTACCGCGGCGAGCAGCTCGACGATCTCATCCAGATCGGCGCGATCGGGCTGATCAAGGCGATCGACCGCTTCGACATCAACCGCGGGTTCGAGCTGACGACGTACGCGACGCCGAACATCATCGGCGAGATCAAGCGGCACTTTCGCGACAAGGGCTGGGCCGTACGCGTGCCGCGCGGCCTGCAGGAGCTCAACGTCCAGCTCTCGCG
>DATKRA010000056.1:0-37205 GCA_035532455.1 Gaiellaceae bacterium
TCTGCTTCGGTGCGGGGAGGTTCTCGGACAGCGCGAGCGCGACTTCCTGGATCGTGCCGAGGTTCTCGCGCGCCTCGTCGATGAGCTTCGTCGCGCGCGGCGTGTAGCCCTCGGCGGAGGCGAGGAGCGCCGCGCCGACCGGCAGCGGCAGCTCGAGCGCGGCCTTGACGAGTCTCGCGGCGTTCTCCTCGTGGCCATGCCGCGCGAGTGCGCGAGCGCTCCGAGCAGCTGCTTCGCCTGCGGGTACTCCGACGACGCGCGGCGATCCTGCGTCCTGCGTCGCGGACGGCAGCGGGAATCCCGACCCGCGGGATCAGCGTTTTCCCGGCTGCGGCCGTGGTTGCCTGGAGCGGAGACTAGGTGGCTACCCGGTGCCCGGGTGGGTCGGGTTTCGCTCACGCAGGTGACCACCTCATGTTGACCTTGCCTCGCCTACTCGCGTCGCTGCGCCTCGACCGTGAGGAGGGCCAGGTCCTCCCGCTGTTCGCTGCTGCGCTGGTTGCTCTCCTGCTCATGGCTGGACTCGTCATCGATGGCGGGAACCTGTTTCAGAACAGGCAGTCGCTCCAGAACGCCGCCGATGCCGCGGCGCTCGCCGCCGCCGTCGAGGTTGGGCTGGGCCACTGCGCGCTGAGCAACTCGAGTGCCTGCGGCGAGTTCGCGGGGAAATACGCGGGCCTCAACGCTGCGAACGGCACGGACGGGAACTCGAGCGAGTCGACCGGGCTCCGCCCCTGCCCCGACACCGTCACGGCCACGCAGCCCCCGCTTGATCCTCCGGGCTGTTACGTCTATCCGTACAACGGCGACAGCAACAAGGTCGAGGTGTGGCTACGGCGAAACACCTCGAACTTCTTCGGGACGCTGCTCGGCATCGAGAAATCGAGCCTATCGGCACGCGCCGTCGCCGCTCCGTTCTACAAGAGCAATCCCCAAACGTTCGCCTACTGGAACAGGATCTACGCCGACTCGACGGCGCTGTCGTCGAATGACCCGAACAGGTGCGACTGGTGGATCCGGGCGACGATGAACAACCCTGTTGCAGCCGCCGGCAGCGTCTGTCTCGGCGACGCGGACAACCCGGGGATCCTCGCTACCTGGCCGATCGAGATTGGTGGCAACGTCTGCGTCGACACGGACAGCAAGGGGCAGAAATGCAGCGGAGGGACCTTGCCGACCGGCCGGCCCGACTCCGGCGTCGGCGCAGCCGACGCCCCGCTCGACTCGTTGCAGGTCTCGATCGGCGGCGGGATCGTCGTCGGGACAGGCAAGTGCGCGTTCCGCAACCTCCGCACGCTCCACGTCCGGCCCTGCACCCTGCTCGACCACATCTTCACCACCGACAACCACACGCTCGAGCCGCCTCAGAACACGGAACTTCATCTACCTCGGATTCAGTGTCCCGACGACGGGTGCCCGACCGACGACGCGTACTCGACGCTCCCGTGGACGTACTGGCGTGCCCACGCCGCCCCCGGACCGACCCACCGGTGCACGGTGTCGAGCGGCACGGTGCCGAGCTTCACCTCGACCGGGAACGTGAACCTGACGCCCACCACCGGCAGCTACACGTGCATCTCGAAGGACGCCGGCGGTGAAGTGATCGGCGAGTTGTCGTGGTTGAGGAACCAGGACGCCCATCCCAACCCCTGCTCGACCGCCGTCCCGCAGATCCCCAACTGCGCGGTCAGCGGCGTCCTCACGATCAAGGGTCAGATCTTCTTCATGGGATCGTGGGTCACTCCCAATGCGAACGAGAACCAGAGTGTCGACTACCACGGCCTCGGCTCGATCTTCCTCTACAGCAACGGCAATGCGGGGGCCAAGTCGCTCAACTGGGCGCACACGCAGAGCCCGAACACGTGCGCCGGAGGCGACGGGACCTACGACTGCCAGTACAGCGCCGACGCCTTCGCCTACGGCCCGCCGACGGTGCCGACCTCACTCGAGAACCACTGGGACCCAAACGTGAACATGATGACGATCTACACGTACGGGAACCTCGACCTGCGCGGCAACGACAGCGGCATCTTCGGCACCGGCGGAGCCTTCATGGGCCAGATCTGGTCGCGGGGCAACTGCCGGCAGGAAGGAGCGCCCTGGATGCGGGCCTCGATGAACTGCAACACCATCACGATGGTCACGGCGCAAACGACGGGCAACGTGCCACCGCAGTACTACTTCCAGTTCCCGTCGACGAGCACGCTCCAGCCCCCGCAGGAGGGCGACATCCTGGCCAGCGTGTCGCTCGGCGAGTGAAGCCGGCACTCGAGCTCGACGCGGTGCCCGGGTGGAGGCGCACTCATCCGGCCAGGGTGATGTTCAGGCGGATGCTGTCATCGGCCATGACCAAGACCGTGGCGCGCTACCTGCCAGAACGTGCTACTGCACCTCTTCGGCTGCTGGTGCGGCCTCGGCGGGCGTCTCCTGCTTCTCCTGCTGCTGCGCTTCGGGCTTCGCTGCCTCCGGCTTCTTGCGTTTCCGGCGTCGACGGCGGTTCCGGTTCGAGCTCTGTTTCGGCGCGGGGAGGTTCTCGGACAGCGCGAGCGCGACTTCCTGGATCGTGCCGAGGTTCTCGCGCGCCTCGTCGAGGAGCTTCGTCGCGCGCGGCGTGTAGCCCTCCGCCGAAGCGAGGAGCGCCGCGCCGACCGGCAGCGGCAGCTCGAGCGCGGCCTTGACGAGCCTCGCGGCGTTCTCCTCGTGGCGGTGGCCGCGTGAGTTCGCGAGCGCGCCGAGCAGCCGCTTGGCTTCCGGGTACTCCGACGACGCGCGGCGGTCCTGCGTCTTGCGCGTCGTGCGGGCGAGCTTCCACGTCCAGCGCTCGAGGATCTGCTCCGGCGCGTCGGGCTTGTCCTCGGCGATCGCGCGGAGGAGTATGCGGATCCCGGCGAGCCGCTCCTTCTCCCACGTCGGCGCCTGCGTCACGAGCGTGACGAGGTCGTCGAACTCGGCGCGCTCGACGCGCATCGAGACGCGGTCCTGCAACGCCATCATCCGCAGCCGGCGGTTCGGGTTCTCGGCCGCCGCGGTCGTGAGGAACTGCTCGAGTGCCGCCTTGCTCGCACTGCGGTCGGTGAGCTTCTGGACGAAGCTCGCGCGCTCGTCGAAGCGGATCTGCCGGCCGGCGATCGTCGCCCAGTAGCGCTGCTCGTCCTCGTCGAGGTACTTCGGGTCGATCCGCTGCCACTCCCGCTGGATGACGCCGACGCGCCGGCGGACGTCGGGCGTGACCGGCACGAGCCACGGCGCCGGCGTCAGGCGGCGGCGGGCGCGTCGCTGTGAACGGCGGCGCGGCGCGGGCGTGACGCGCGCTCCCTCGCGGTAGAAGTCCGCGTCGAGGAGCGAGTGGAGCGAGACGGCGCGCTCGTTGTGCGTCGCACCCTTCGGGACGAAGTCGACGACGATGCCGGCCTCCTTGCGCGGATGCATGCGCATGATCCGCCCGATCCGCTGCTGGTAGACGCGCTTCGACGCAGTCGGCGCGAGGTGCATGCAGACCGTCGCGCGCGGCGAGTTCCAGCCCTCGGCGAGGAGCTGCGCGTTGATGAGGACGTTGATCTCGCCGCGCTCGTACGCGGCGAGCGTCTCGGCGAGGCGCACCGGCGGCGTCTTGCCGGAGACCGCCTCCGCCTTCAGCCCCGCGGCGCGGAACTCCGTCGCGAGGTTGTACGCGTGCTCGACGCCGGCCGCGTAGACGATCCCCGGCGTGTTGTCGAAACGGTCGCGGTAGAGGCTCGCGGCAGCCATGTTCAGCGCCTGATGGTCGAGCGTCTTCGCAAGGATCTCCTGGTCGAAGTCGCCGCCGACGATCGGCACCGAGTTGACCGCCGCGACGGGCGGCACGCGGAGGTCGCGCAGCGGCGCGATGAGCCCGCGGCGCGCGGCGTCCTGCAGCGGCAGGTCGTCGACCGAGGCGGGGAAGACGTCGGAGACCTGCTTCGCGATCAGCTGCTCGGTCGCCGTCATGCCGATGTAGATGGGCTCGGGGAAGGAGCGGATCGCGGCCGAGGTCTTCTCCCCGAGCGCCGTGTGCGCCTCGTCGCAGATGATGAGCTGGTACGCGTCGCGGTCGATCGAGTCGACATGGCGCGCGAACCACGCGTATGTCTGGATCGTGAGCGGCGCCTTCTTCGGGAGCTTTCCGCCGGTCTCGATCACGTCGCAGAAGCGGTCGCCGTAGCCCTCGGTCGTGAGGTCGCGCGTGAACTGGGAGACGAGCAGGCGGCGGTGGGTGAGGATCAGGACGCCGAGCGTGCGGGCCGCCTCGACGAAGCCGGCGGCGGCGATCGTCTTGCCCGACGCGGTCGGGTGGCGGAACCGGTAGCGCCGGATCGCGCCGGGATCGTTCTGCGGCTGCGGCTCCTCCGGGAGCTCCGCGTCCTCGATGTCGACGACGAGGGTCGAGTCCTCGTCCTCGTCCTCGACTTCCAGCTCGGCGAGCTCCTCGGCAGTCGGCGCGTGGCCGTTGCCGTTCGTGGCCTCGTCGTGGCGCTGGCTCGCGGCGATGAGCTCGGTGAGCATCCCGGCGAGCGCGTCGATCTGGTGGCGGCGGAGCGCCGTGCCCCCCGCGGTGCGCGGCTCGGGCTCGGCGAGGATCCGCTCGAGGCCGAGCAACAGCCCGTAGCGCACCTTCCACTTCGACGACGGAGTCTTCGCGCCGCCGTCCATCTCCGCGACCGCGTCGTCGAGCGCGCGCCGGCGCGCGGTGCCCTCCGCGAGCGCCTGCGCGGGATCCTCGCCGCTCCGGAGGAACGGCTCGTCCGCCCACGCTTCAGCGCGGGCAGCGGCGGCGACTAGCGGGTCGGCCGCCGACTGAGAATGGGTCGGCTCCTGAATCGCTTCTTGCATATGCGCAGCACACTCGGTGCTGCAGGTCTTTCAAGAGGTACGCGCTCGGTTCATCCCCACGAGCGACGCAGATACAAGGATACCCCGCAATGCGGGGGCGTCAACCGTCGCTATGCGCCGAGGCCGCCGAATACGGCAAACGGCGTGGAGGACTCGGACATCGCCTCGAGCACGACGTCGCCGCCGACCTCCACTTCCCCATGGAGGTGCTTCGCCAGTACCTCCGCATCGTCGTGGCTCGCCGTGCCGACGATGAGGTAGTTGGAGTGACGGAGCGGCTTGTATCCCTCCGCTTCGAGGCGGGCTGCGAGGTCGCCGGCTTCCTGCCGAGAGTTGCACTCGACACGCACCTCCCACGGCGCGTAGCCGCGATCGAGCTCCTGCTGCTCCCAGGTCTCGCCGGGCGGATCGTCGTCCCAGCGCTCCTCGGCGTCGAGCCAGTGCTCGACCGTGGTCGTCTTCGCCTCGATGCCGTTCGCGCGAAGCTCCGCCTTGACGACGCTGTGCGCCTTCTCGGCCGCGTCGCGCGAGTCGGCGTAGATGAAGATCGTCTCGCCGTCGCGGGAGATGGCAAGCCGGTGCTGCTTCAAGTCGGCGGCGAGCTCGCGTGCCTCGGCCCCAAGTTCACCGGCGAGCCGGTCGACGATGCCACCGGCCTCCGATTCATCCACTTCGATCGTGATCCGCCAGTCGTCGTTCGCCATGTCGAATCGAGCCTAATCTCCAGGGATGGACTGGCGCGAGAAGTACAGGCAGGCGGCTGCGCGGTACGAGGCGGGAGAGGGCCGTGACCACGACGAGCGCCAGCTCGTGCAGCTGGCGAACGCGGCGTGGGCGGCGGGGCTGTGCCTGCTCATGGACGGCGACCGTGCCGGAGCGTCGGACTGGCTCGTGCGTTCTGCGGCGCGCTATCGCGAGAGCTGGGACGCGGGAGCTCCGCGCGATGCGTGGGGCCGGCCAATCGCGGCGATGAAGGCGCTCCTCATCGCTGACAACGCTTGTGACAAGTTGTCACTTGCTGCTTCGTGGGCGCTCGAGGCGGGCGCGGCGGAGGCCGAGTCGCCGATCGGACGCTATGCCGCGACGCTCGCGCTGCTCGTCCTCGGCCGGAACGACGAGGCGGCGGCGGTTGCGGCGACGCTCGACGCTCCGTTCCCGGCGGACGTCGCCGCGGCGCTGCGGGCGCTCGCGGCCGGTGACGTCGACGCGTTCTCGGTCGCCGTCGCCGACGTCCGTCGGTCTTACGAGGGGCGGGACGGCTACCTCGAGGACTTGCCGGTTCCCGACACGGCCCTGGCGCTCGAAGCGCTTGCGGCAACTCCGGCTACACGCGCGCAGTGACGCGGGGGCTCGCCGGCGAGGTCGCCGTCCCGCTGCCTGCGGAGCCGGTGGCCGTGACGCGCACGCGCAGCCGGTGCCTGGCGTCCCGGCCCCGCAGCCGGTAGGTCGAGCGCGTCGCCCCGGCGATCTCCACGCAGCCGACGCCCCGGCCGTCGCAGCGGAGCCACTGGTACGCGAAGGACACCGGTACGTCCGTCCACATGCCGCGGCGCGCCGACAGCCGGCTGCCGACTCGGGCGCGCCCTTCGACGCGCGGGCCGCTCGTCGCGAGAGGCACGGCCTCGACGACGCCTGTCCGGTTCGCGACCGACGTCGCCGTGCCGGCCGCGCTCGTTCCGGAGACGCGCGCCTCGATCGTGTGACCGGCGTCGGCGGGTGCGAGGCGGTAGAGGGCTATGGTCGCGCCCGGGATCGAGCTGCACGCGCTGCCGTCCGTGTCGCAGCGGAGCCACTCGTATGCGACGGTGACCGTCGAGTTCCAGAACCCGGTCGTCGTGTGGAGCTCCTTGCCGACGACTGCCGGTCCGGAGAGAACCGGCTGCGCCGTGAGCGACGGGACGGGGACGACGGGAAGCGTCGGCGCAGACGCGGCGAAGGGCGAGCTTCCCGCCGCGTTCTGCGCCTTCACCTCGGCGCGGATCGTGTGCCCGACGTCGGTGGCCGCGACGCGGTAGGTCGCTCCCTCGGCGCCGGCGATGTCCACGCACCCGGTGTGGCCGGCAGCGCAGCGCTGCCACTGATAGGCGTAGCCGCTCGGAGCGTGCTTCCAGGCTCCGTCGGTGGTGGAGAGGAGCTCGCCCTCTGCGGCGGCTCCGGTCAGTGCCGGGGCCGCGAACCTGCTCGGCGCGACCGCCGGCGTGTAGCGCTGGAGGCAGGCGCCGCCCTCGTTGCTGTACTCCTCCTGGAGCCAGTAGCGGTGGCCGTTGATCACCTGGTTATAGGCGTCGGTGCCCACCGTTCCACCGAGCGGCGTCCCGAACTGCCAGGCGCACAGGTCGCCGATCTCCTGACCGGAGCCGCTTAGCCAGGCGTCTCCCGCGGGGTCCGTGATCGCCTCGTTCTGCTCGTGGCTGATCGTGCTGATCGTCGCGTCCGCGTCGTCCGCGTTCGGGGATGTCCCGTCCGTGCAGACCTTGCGGCCGTTCGCATCGACCATCGTCGCGGCGTACGGCTCGTTCGCGTAGACGACCGGCTCGTGGTTCGCGTCGTAGAAGCCGCCGTGGTACGCGCAGTACGTGGTCGTCGTGCACTGGCCGGTGACGTTGTCGTAGCAGGATCCGACTCCCTCGGGCGTCATGACGAAGAACGTCGTCGTCGTGCTGCCGTGCCAGCCCGTCGCCGTGAGCACCTTCTGGATCTCGGTCTGGATCTGGGCGTCGGTGAGACAGACGCTGTCGACTCCGTCGCTGCACCCACTGGCCGGGAAGGGAGTCGTGTCGACGTACAAGCCGCCGAACGTCGACTCGTACGCCACGGACGACGTGCTGTCGTAGTACTGCGTGGCGACGGAGTTGACGTTCGTCGCGCTGCCGCTCGCTGCGGCGACGTCGCGGAAGTACCGGTCGATCAGCGTCTCGTAGTTCGCGTCGACCGTGAAGCCGCTCGGGACCCAGTAGATCGCGTACGCCGTGTTGGTCGGCATCGTCCAGCACGCGTACGGCGAGCTGCTCAGCGTGCACGGCGACTCCTGCAGGACGAGGTCCTGCGGGCTTGAAGCGGCGGCGCGCGTTCGGTGGGCGCCGACGTGCGGCACGACCCCGAGGATCGGGATGTGCGCGGGGCCTGAGGAGCGCGCAACCGCCGCAGCGGGCACGAGCAGCCCAAGGGCCGCGAGCAGCGCCGCTGCCGCCGTCCGTCTCCTCGTCACACAACCCCTCGGCGCAGGGGCGCGACGATAGCAGCGGCCCGAGACGGTGGAAAGTCCTCGTGGAAACCCGCGAGCTGGAACAGCGCAGTTGCGGATGACGTGCCGGAGCTTCCTCGCAATGCTCAGAGCCAATGAGGAACCACCAGACCCCTGCAGCCTTAACGGTCAGGGAGGGAGGCTTCAAGATGAAACGCATCTGGACGAGAACGGCCGCCGGCCTAGCGCTGGCAGCACTGGCCATGATCGTCTTCAGCTCAGCGGCGTCCGGCAGTGGCCGTGCGCCCGCGGCGGGTTATCCGCGTGACGCGACGTTGATCACGAGCGGAACCCAGTGGGGCAACATCGCGGGCACGAACCCTTACGTCGGGAACTACGCGGCCGGAATGGTCGGTCTCGTGAACGAGACGCTGCTGCGCTACGACCCGATCAAGGACGTGTACATCAACTGGCTCGCGAAGTCGGCGAAGTGGACAGGACCGAAGCAGTACACGCTCGTCGTCCGCTCCGGCATCAAGTGGGCCGACGGGAAGGCGTTCACGGGCAACGACGTGAAATACAACGTCGGGCTCGGGCACTTCAACACCGCCTTCTGGAACAACCTCTGGCAGAACGTGAGGACGATCCCGGTCAAGGGCAACACGGTCGTCTTCAACTTCAAGGGGACGCCGAACTACGTCCAGTGGCAGAACCTGATGTGGAACCTGCCGATGATCAGCCCGACCCAGGCGAGGCCGTTGATCACGTCCTCGGCGAAGCTGACGACCTACAGCCCGGCTAATCCGGTCGGCACCGGTCCGTACAAGATCGACACGACCGGCTGGGATCCGACGACGCGTGTCGTCTTCGTCAGGAAGTCGACGTGGTGGGCGGCTGCTCAGCACCTCTCGCCGTCGCCGAAGCCGAAGTACATCATCGACCTCGTCAACACGAGCAACACGAACAGCCTCAACGCGGTTCTCGCGGGTGTGGAGGATCTGAACAACAACTTCCTCCCGGGTGTCAACACGCTCGTGAAGCAGGGGAAGGTGCAGACGTACTACAAGTCCTCGCCGTACATGCTCTCGGCGAACACGGCATGGCTCGAGCCGAACACGAGGGTCAAGCCGCTCAACGATCTGTACTTCCGGAAGGCGCTCGCCGAGGCGCTCAACCCGAAGCAGTATGCGTCGGTCGCCGAGTCCGGTCTCGTCCGGACGGCGAACTCGACCGGCCTGCTTCCGACCTGGAACAAGTACGTGAACAGGACCGCCGTCACGAAGTACGGCTTCAAGTACAGCACCTCGGCAGCCAAGGCGCTGCTGAAGGCTCACGGCTACAAGCTGGTCGGCGGCTACTTCACGAACAAGGACGGGTCGGCCATCAACCTCGACATCTCGGTGCCGCAGGGTTGGTCCGACTGGGAGGCCGCCCGCGACATGATCATCGCCAACGCGAAGGCGGCCGGGATCCGGATCACTGCCAAGGTGAAGGACTACAACACCTGGCAGTCGGATCGCAACACCGGCAAGTTCGATCTCGTGATCGACAACGCCTACCAGATCAGCGACAACCCGTGGACGTACTGGAACGGCATCTTCCACATGCCCGTCATCACCAAGGGCACGGGCCAGACGTTCGCGAACTTCGAGCGGTACAACAACACCACCGCCTGGAAGCTCGTGCAACGGCTGGACAAGACGCCGCCGTCTCAGAAGACGACGATCATGAGCATCAACAAGCAGCTGCAGACGATCCTGATGCAGAGGCTGCCCATGATTCCGCTCTGGTACAACGGCGTGTGGGCGCAGTTCACGTCCCAGCACTGGAAGAACTGGCCATCCTCGACGACTAGCCGCAAGTACATGCCTGCCATGTGGCGCGGCTATCTCCAGATGACCGGCATCGACATGATCACGCACCTCGCGCCGAGGTGAGCGGCGACTAAAGCCGCGATCAGACGTCGTAGCGTCCCTCCCGGTCTCGCCGGGAGGGACGCCCACCTCGACGCTTGGAGACGCTCATGCTGCGCTACTTCCTGAGAAAGCTCTTCGTCTACGGCCTGACCTTCGTGCTCGCCGTGACGATCGACTGGTCGATTCCTCATCTCATGCCCGGCAATCCGGTGCTGACGCTGATGGGGCGGATCCAGATCCAGGATCCGAAGGTCGCGCAGCAGCTGTACGCGCACTACATGCGGGCGTTCAACCTCGACCTGCCGCTATGGAAGCAGTACTGGTACTTCTGGGTCTCGCTCTTCCACGGCGACCTCGGGACGAGCATCCTCCAGTTCCCGTCGTCGGTGACGTCGATCATCGTCCACGCGGCGCCGTACACGCTCGGGCTCCTGATTCCGGCGATCCTGCTCAGCTGGTACGCCGGCAACAAGGTCGGCGCTCTCGCCGCCCGCCGCAAGGTGCTCGACAACACGGTGCTGCCGCTCGGCTACGCGCTGACGGCGACTCCGTACATGTGGCTTGCGATCATCCTCTCCTGGACGCTCGCCGTGATCTGGCGCGTCTTCCCGGTCGGCTACGGATACGACCCGACCGCCACGCGCGGGTTCACCTGGGCGTTCATCGGGAGCCTGGCGTACCACTGGTTCCTGCCGTTCATGTCGCTCTTCCTCGTCTCGTTCGGCGGCTGGGCGATCGGGATGCGGAACATGATCATCTACGAGCTCGAGTCGGACTACGCGCACTACCTCGGCGCGCTCGGGGCACCGCAGCGGCTGATCCGCAAGTACGCCTTCCGGAACGCGATGCTGCCGCAGATCACCGGGCTCGCGCTCTCGCTCGGCACGATCCTCGGCGGGGCGCTCGTGACCGAGATCGTCTTCTCGTATCCGGGCCTCGGCTACCAGATCTACCGCGCGATCACGAACGAGGACTACTTCGTGATCCAGGGGATCTTCCTCTTCATCATCATCGGGGTCCTCGTCGCCAACTTCCTGATCGACATCGCCTATCTGATCGTCGACCCGCGCACGCGGACCGGCATGATGGCGGGAGGAGGGTCGTGAGCTCGGCTCCGCCCACCGCGCTCGCCGCTCCGGCGGACACCCCGCAGCTCAAGGCGCTTGGCGGCCCGAAGCCGATGTCCAGCCTCCGGGAGGCTGTGCACTTCGCGCTCGGCAACCGGAAGCTCGTCTTCGGCATCTCGGTGACGGTGGCGATGCTGCTGTTCGCGATCGTCGGGCCGCTGCTGGCGAGCCACGCTCCGCTCGCGTACGGCGGCGACCTCGCGGCCGCGCCGACGACGCACGACGGCTACTGGTTCGGGACGACGCTGCAGGGTCAGGACGTCTTCTCGCAGTTCGTCAACGGGCTCCGGCTCGCGTTCATCGTCGGCGCTCTCGGCGGCGGCATCGCGGCCGGGATCGGGATGCTCGTCGGCTTCACCGCCGGCTATCGCGGCGGCGTCGTCGACGAGGTGCTGAACATGCTCACGAACGTCGTGCTCGTGATCCCGACGTTCGCGCTCCTTCTCGTGATCGCGTCCTACCTACGGGTGCGCGGGATCATGACCGAGTCGGTCTTCATCGGCTTCACCTCGTGGCCGTGGGCCGCTCGCGCGCTGCGCGCCCAGACGTTCTCGCTCGTCTCGCGCGACTTCGTCGACCTTGCGCGCCTGTCCGGCCGCTCGAGCTGGAAGATCATCTTCCGGGAGATCGCGCCGAACATGTCGAGCTACCTGTTCATGATGTTCATCCTCCTGTTCGGAGGCGCGATCCTGATCGCGGCGACGCTGGACTTCATCGGCCTCGGGCCGTCGAACACGATCTCGCTCGGGATGATGATGCAGCTGTCGGTGCAGAACGCCGCGCTGCAGTTGCACCTCTGGTGGTGGTTCCTGCCGCCGGGCCTCGCGATCATGGCGATCGTCGGGTCCCTCTACGTGATGAACGTCGGCCTCGACGAGGTCTTCAACCCGAAGCTGCGGGAGATGTGACGTGAGCCTCCACGTCGAAGACCTCCGCGTCTACTACCGCACCCTCGCCGGCGACGTGAAGGCGCTCGACGGCGTCTCGTTCGACGTCGCCGACGGCGAGATCATGGGGTTGGCCGGGGAGTCCGGCTGCGGCAAGTCGACGCTCGGCAAGGGGCTGATCCGGCTCGACGGCCGCATGCGCTACGTCGGCGGGCACGTCGTGCTCGACGGCGAGGAGCTGCCGATCTGGGACGACGCGGCGATGAACGACTTCCGGTTCCGCCACGTCTCGATCGTCCCGCAATACGCGATGAGCGCGCTCAACCCGACCCGGAAGATCGGCCGCATGATCCACGAGCTGCTGCGCACGCGCGGCGCGAGCGGGAACGGCGTCCAGCAGGAGCTCGAGCGCCGGCTCGAGCTCGTCGGCCTCGGCCCGGACGTGCTCGGCCTCTATCCGATCGAGCTGTCGGGCGGGATGAAGCAGCGCGTCGTGATGGTGATCTCGACGCTGCTCGACCCGTCGCTCCTGATCGCTGACGAGATCACGTCCGCGCTCGACGTCTCGACGCAGAAGGCCGTCGCGCAGACGCTCGTCGAGTTCCGCGATCGCGGTTTCGTGAAGAGCACGATCGTCATCACGCACGACATCGCCGTGCTCTTCCAGGTCGCCGACACGATCCTCGTCATGTATGCCGGCAAGCTCGCGGAGAAGGCGCCGGCGGAGGAGATCGTCTCGAGCCCGCGGCACCCGTACACGCGGCTGCTCATCTCGTCGCTCCCCGAGGTCGGCGTGCGCCACGCGGAGCAGGAGCTCCACGGCATCCCGGGCCGGCCGCCGTCGCTGCTCGACCCCCCGACCGGCTGCCGCTTCCGCGACCGCTGCCCGCTCGCGACCGACCGCTGCCTCCAGGAGCCGCCGTGGGTCGAGGAGGACGGCCGCGGCATCGCCTGCTGGGAGGCCGCACCCGTGGCGCCCGCGGCACCGTCCGTCCTGGTGGAGGCTCGCTGATGCTCCGGCTCGAGCACGTCTCGAAGACCTACCGCGTCGGCGCGTTCGGGCGCAGCAAGCTCGCCGCGGTTCGCGACATCAGCTTCGACGTGCAGCCCGGAGAGGTCGTGTCGCTGATCGGGGAGAGCGGGAGCGGCAAGTCGACGATCGGGCGCATGGTGCTCCGCCTCCTCAAACCGACGAGCGGCTCGATCGTCTGTGACGACGCCGAGATCAGCCGGCTGCGCCGGGACGCGCTCAAGGAGTACTACCGCCACGTGCAGGGCGTCTTCCAGGATCCGTTCAGCTCCTACAACCCGATCTTCAAGGCCGACCGGATCTTCGGGATGATCCATGCGGAGTTCTTCCCGCGCGTCGGCGCCGACGAGTGGAACCAGCGGGTCCGCGACGCGCTCGAGTCGGTCGCGCTCAACCCCGGGGACGTCCTCCGCAAGTATCCGCACCAGCTGAGCGGCGGCCAGCTACAGCGGCTGCTCGTCGCGCGGGCGCTGCTGCTCGAGATCCGCTATTTCGTCGCCGACGAGATCATCAGCATGCTCGACGCCTCGACCCGGATCGACGTGCTCAACCTGCTCGCCGACCTCAAGAGCCGTGGGCTCGGGATCCTCTTCATCACCCACGACCTGTCGCTCGGCAACTACATCAGCGATACGACGATCATCCTCCGCCACGGCTCCATCGTCGAGATGGGGGAGACGGAGAAGGTGTTCGGCGACGCGCGCCATCCGTACACGAAGGACCTGCTTGCGTCGGTGCCGCTCGTGCACAAGAAGTGGCGGACCAACGGCACGGGCGGCGCGGATGCGGTCGCGGCTGCGGCGAACGGCGCCGCGCCCGGGACCGCGGCGCCGGAGCTATTCCTCGTCGAGGAGGGGCATCTTGTTGCAGCGAGCTGACTATCCGAGCTTCCCGCCCGGCTTCCTCTGGGGAGCGGCGACCTCGGCGTACCAGATCGAGGGCGCGACGCGCGAGGACGGGCGGGCGGCAGGGATCTGGGACACGTTCGCGACCGTTCCCGGCGCAGTCCGCAACGGCGAGTCGGGCGACGTGGCGTGCGATTTCTTCCACCGCTATCCCGAGGACGTCGCGCTGATGCGCGAGCTCGGCCTCGACGCCTTCCGTTTCTCGGTCTCGTGGCCCCGCATCCTTCCCGACGGCCGCGGCCGGGTCGAGCCGCGCGGCCTCGACTTCTACGACCGGCTCGTCGACGAGCTGCTCGCGGCGGGGATCCGGCCGTTCCTCAACCTCTACCACTGGGATCTTCCGCAGCGGCTCGAGGACGAGGGAGGCTGGCCCTCGCGCTCCACCGCAGAGGCCTTCGTCGAGCTGGCGGAGGCCGTCGCGGGACGCCTCGGCGACCGCGTCCACGACTGGTCGACGCACAACGAGCCGTTCTGCACGGCATGGCTCGGGTACGCGCTCGGCGTCCATGCGCCGGGCCGCCGCGACGACGCGGCCGCGATTGCCGCGGCGCATCACGTCCTCCTCTCGCACGGCTGGGCGGTGGACGCGATCCGGCGCGAAGCTCCCGGCGCTCAGGTCGGGATCATCATCGACTCGTGGCCGTGCCATCCGGCGAGCGACGACCCGGCGGACGTCGAGGCCGCGGCGGTGGGGGACGCGATCCGGAACCGCCTCTGGTTCGAGCCGGTCATGCTCGGGCGCTATCCCGATCTCGCCCTCGAGGTGCTCGCGCCGCTCGAGCCGCCGGTCCGGGACGGCGACATGGCCGCGATCGCGGCGCCGCTCGACTGGCTCGGCGTCAACAACTACTCCCGCTCGATCCTCCGCGCGGATCCGGGCGGCGGGCCGCCGCTCGAGGTGCGCGCACCGGACGGTCCTCTCACCGAGATGGGCTGGGAGGTCTACCCGGACGGCCTGTACGAGCTGCTCGTGCGCGCGCATCGCGAGTGGGGGGCGACGTCCATCTACGTGACCGAGAACGGCGCCGCGTTCGGCGACATCCGCGGGCACGACGGTCGCGTCCACGATCCCGAGCGCATCGCCTATCTCGACGGCTATCTCCGGGCCGTCGCGCGCGCGATGGACGACGGCGTGCCCGTGCAGGGCTACTTCGTCTGGTCGCTGCTCGACAACTACGAGTGGAGCCTCGGCTACGGCCGCCGCTTCGGCCTCGTCTACGTCGACTACCCGACACTCGAGCGCGTCCCGAAGGACAGCTTCGAGTGGTACCGCGGCCTCGTCGCCGCCGGGCGTTAGAGCTTCGCGGCTGCGGCGCGGTCGAGGATCGCGTGGGTCGTCGCGCCTCGGACGAGGCTGCCGGGCGTCGCTCGCGAGGGCTCGCCGGCGAGCGCGCGCGCGACTGCGTCTGCCTTGTCCGCGCCGGTGACGAGGAAGAGCACCGCGCGCGCGTTGCGGAGCCGCGGCAGCGTCAGCGTGATCCGGTCGACGAACGGCTCGTGGCCGGCGGGCGTGCCGACGACGTCGCGGTCGGTGACGTCGAGCGTGGGGAAGTTCGGGAAGAGCGACGCGACGTGCCCGTCGGGGCCGAGGCCGAGAAGGACAAGATCGAACGTCCCCGCGCCGGCAAGCTCGCGGGAGTACTGCTCGACGCTCTCCATCCGGTGGACGGAGCGCGGCGCGACGGCGAGCCGGTCGAGAAGCGCCTCCTTCGCCATCGCGAAGTTCGACCGCGCGTCGTCGGGCGGCACGCACCGCTCGTCTCCCCACCAGACGTCGACGCGGCTCCAGTCGGGCTCGAGTTCCGCCGCGATCTCGTACGCGCGCTGCGGAGTCGAGCCGCCGGTGAGGACGATCGAGCCGCCGGCGCGCGCCTGTGCCGCGAGCCGCTCCGCGCAGACACGCGCGGGATCGTCGACGACCTCGATCACGACGTCGCTCATACGGATCAGGCCGCGTTCGCCGCGGGCCGCGGGACGAGGCCGCGGGCGAGGCCGAGGAGGAGATAGACGCTCGCGAGGCCGGCCCACTCGCCGTAGGGCTCGAGCAGTTCCGCCGTCTCCCGCGTCTCGACTTCGCGGCCGCGGACCGCCCGGAGGTACTTGACGAGGCCGAGGTCGCCGACGAGGCCGTGCTCGTACCGGCCGAGCCCCTCGAGGCAGACGACGCCGGCCGACCACGGCCCGAGCCCGCGCTCGCGCTCGATCCGGGAGACGACGGTTTCGGTCGGAACGTCGTGGAGGCGTTCGAGTTCGAGGCTGCGGCACAGCCGGACGAGCGACGCGCCGCGCCGCTCACCGAGGCCGAGCCGCCGCAACTCGAACGGCGCAAGCCCCGCCAACGAGGAGGTTTGCGGAGGTTCGAGTAGATCGGTACCAGGTACCGGTCCACAGTTCTGTGACGCTCTGATGATCGTTCGTTCACGGGCGCGTGCCGTTTTGGCGTCGATGAGCTGACCGCAGACGGCGCGGAGCAGTGCCTGCGCGACGGTCGCCGTCCGCACCGGGCGGAGGCCGCGCAGGTGGACGGTCGCCCGGCCGATGAGCGGGTCGTTGCGGAACCGGCGCAGGAACTCGGAGTGGTCGTCGTCGAGGGCGAGTACCCAGCGGAGCTTCTCCGCGGCCGCGGCAGAGTCGGAACGGACCGTCACCGTGCCGTCGGGCGACTGCCAAGCGTGGGCGAGGGCGCCGGTATACCGAGCTGTGAAAACTCCGTCGCGAAAGCGTCTCGTCGCGTCGCTCGCGAGCCGCGCCGAGAGCGCGAGAGAGTACGGCCCACGCGGCTTTACGGCGATCTCGACCATGTGTCCGAGCCTACTCGCCTTCGAGGACACGGCCGGAAGAGTGAATTGCGGCGACGTGCCGTCCGGCCTATGTTCGGCACGGTGGAGAAGGTATCGCGCGGAGATCTGGTACTGGCGGCGGTCGCGATTGCGATCGTCGTCGTCGCGCTCGCGCCCCGAGGTGGCGCCACGCACGGGATCGTTGCCGACCCGCGGCACACGCCGGGTGTCCTCAACCCGGACGTGACGCAGGCGAACATCCGCTCGACGATCTGCAGGCGCGGCTGGACGTCGACGATCCGCCCGCCGGAGTCGTACACCGAGGCGCTGAAGCGGAGGCAGATGCGGGCGTACGGCGAGAGCGGCCCGCTGTCCGGCTACCAGGAGGATCACCTGATCAGCCTCGAGCTCGGCGGCAGCCCGACCGACCCGCGCAACCTCTGGCCCGAGCCGTATCCGCGCGCGTCGCAGATGGACCAGCAGGAGAACGAGCTCAACGCCGAGGTCTGCAGCGGGCAGCTGACGCTCGCCCAGGCGCAGCAGAAGGAGTCGGAGATCAAGCACACCCAGGGGTAAGGTCCAGGGAATGGCAACGCTCGATCCCCGCGTGGACATCGGCCACGTCCATCTCAAGGTGTCGGACATCGACCGCGCGCTCGCGTTCTACGAAGGCGTGCTCGGCTTCGATGTCATGGTGCGCATCGGCGACCAGGCCGCGTTCATCTCCGCGGGCGGCTATCACCACCACATCGGCCTCAACACATGGGAGTCGCAGGGAGCCGGCCCGCCGCCGCCGCACTCGACCGGTCTTTACCACTCGGCGATCCGCTTCCCCGACCGCCGCACGCTCGCGCAGGCCGTGAAGCGCGTCCTCGACGCCGGCATCCCGCTGACGGGCGCGAGCGACCACGGCGTGTCGGAGGCGATCTACCTCGACGATCCCGACGGCAACGGCGTCGAGCTCTACCGCGACCGCCTGCAGGAGGAGTGGCCGAAGACGGCGGACGGCGAGTTCACGATGTTCACGCGCCCGCTCGACGTCGCCGCGCTGCTCGCAGAAGCGGACTGACCGACTCTTTCTCACGGATTACTGCGTAGTCAGCGTACGTCCCGTGCGCTATACCTCCTGAGGTGAGCAGCAAGCCCGTCGAGCAGCTCTCGGAGGTCATCGTCCGCTTCTGCGGCGACTCCGGCGACGGCATGCAGCTGACCGGCTCGCAGTTCACGTCGGAGGCGGCGATCCTCGGCAACGACATCTCCACGCTGCCCGACTTCCCCGCAGAGATTCGCGCGCCCGCCGGCTCGCTGCCGGGCGTCTCGGGCTTCCAGCTCCACTTCGCCGATCACGACATCCTCACGCCGGGAGACGCGCCGAACGTCCTCGTCGCGATGAACCCCGCCGCGTTGAAGACGAACATCGCCGACCTGCCGAAGGGCGGGACGCTCATCGTCGACGCCGACGCGTTCACCGACCGCAACCTCCAGAAGGCCGGCTACGCGCAGAGCCCGCTCGAGGACGGCTCGCTCGACGAGTACCAGCTCCATGCCATCCCGTTGACGACGCTCACGGTCGGCGCGCTGAAGGACGTCGCGGGAGTGACGCCGCGCGAGGCCGAGCGCTCGAAGAACATGTTCTCGCTCGGCCTGATGTCGTGGCTCTACGGGCGCTCGATCGAGCCGACCGTGCAGTTCCTCGAGGAGAAGTTCGCGGCGAAGCGCCCGGAGATCTACGAGGCGAACCTCAAGGCGTTGCAGTCCGGCTACGCCTTCGGGGAGACGACCGAGACGTTCGCGGTGACGTACGAGGTGAAGCCCGCGAAGCTCACGCCGGGGACGTACCGCAACATCACCGGCAACCAGGCGCTGTCGCTCGGCGTCGTCGCCGCGTCGCGCCTCTCTGGGCTGCCGCTCTTCCTCGGCGCGTATCCGATCACGCCGGCGAGCTCGATCCTCGAGGAGCTCGCGGGCTACAAGGAGTTCGGCGTCCGGACGTTCCAGGCGGAGGACGAGATCGCGGCCGCAGGCGCTGCGGTCGGCGCGAGCTTCGGCGGCGCGCTCGGCATCACGACGTCCGCCGGCCCCGGCGTGGTGCTGAAAGCGGAGACGGTCGGCCTCGCGATCATGCTCGAGCTGCCGCTCGTCATCTGCGACATCCAGCGCGCCGGACCGTCGACGGGGATGCCGACGAAGCCGGAGCAGGGCGACCTGCTGATGGTGATGTACGGCCGGAACGGCGAGTCGCCGGTCCCGGTCGTCGCGGCGAGCTCGCCGTCGGACTGCTTCGAAGCCGCGATCGAGGCGTGCCGGATCGCGCTCAAGTTCCGCACGCCGGTCTATCTCCTCTCCGACGCGTACCTCGCGAACGGCTCCGAGCCGTGGCTCCTGCCCGAGCTAGACACGCTGCCCGACCTCACGCCGACGTTCGCGACCGAGCCGAATGCGGGCGACGAGTTCCTCCCGTACCTCCGCGACCCCGAGACGCTCGCGCGGCCGTGGGCCGTGCCGGGCACGCCGGGTCTCGAGCACCGGATCGGCGGGATCGAGAAGGCCGACCGCACGGGGAACATCTCGTACGACCCCGACAACCACGACCACATGACGCGCATGCGCGCGCAGAAGGTCGCGGGAATCGCGGGCGACATCCCCGAGCTCGCGGTCGACGACCCGGACGGCGACGCGACCGTGCTCGTGCTCGGCTGGGGCGGGACGTACGGGCCGATCGCAGCCGGCGTCCGCCGCGCGCGCGCCGCGGGGCACAAGGTTGCGCACGCGCACCTGCGCTACCTCAACCCGTTCCCGCGCAACACCGGCGAGGTCGTGCGCCGCTACGAGAAGGTGCTGATCCCGGAGATGAACATGGGCCAGCTGCTGCAGCTCGTCCGCTCGCAGTTCCTCGTCGACGCGCACGGCTACAACCGCATCCGCGGCGTGCCGCTGCGCGCGGCCGAGATCAAGGACGCGATCGAGGCACTGGTGGAGTCGTAGTGAAAGGGGAGTCGCTATGAAGGTTCGTGGACTGCTGACCAAGATCAACAACGCAATCCGGCCGGCGCACGTTGGCAAGCTCGAGCCGACCGATATGGCGACGCGCGGCGGGACTGCTGACTCGGCGCCATGGAACTCGTACGCCGACACCAAGCGCGACTACGAGAGGCCGCATTGAGCCACGGCAACGGCCACACGCAGCTGACCGCGAAGGACTTCCGCACCGACCAGGAGGTGCGCTGGTGCCCGGGCTGCGGCGACTACGCGATCCTCGCGGCGATGCAGTCGTTCATGCCGGAGCTCGGGATCGAGCGCGAGAACACCGTCTTCGTGAGCGGGATCGGCTGCGCGGCGCGCTTCCCGTACTACATGAACACGTACGGGCTCCACTCGATCCACGGCCGTGCGCCGGCGATCGCGACCGGGCTCGCGACGAGCCGCCCCGACCTCTCCGTCTGGGTCGTGACCGGCGACGGCGACGCGCTCTCGATCGGCGGCAACCACCTGATCCACACGCTGCGCCGCAACGTCAACCTCAAGATCCTCCTCTTCAACAACAAGATCTACGGGCTGACGAAGGGGCAGTACTCGCCGACGTCCGAGCTGGGGAAGGTGACGAAGTCGACGCCGATGGGCTCGCTCGACTGGCCCTTCAATCCCGTCTCGCTCGCGATCGGCGCCGAGGCGACGTTCGTCGGCCGCGCGATCGACACGGACAAGAAGGGCATGACCGACGTGCTGCGCGCGGCGGCCGAGCATCGCGGCAGCGCGTTCGTCGAGATCCTCCAGAACTGCCCGATCTTCAACGACGACGCGTGGGAGTTCGTGCGCGACGACAAGGAGGGCGTGAACCGGATCGCGCTGCGGCAGGGCGAGCCGATCACGTGGGGCAAGGACGGGGAGAAGGCCCTGCGCCAGCTGCCGGACGGGACGATCGAAGAGTGCGCGGCGAGCGACGACGGCGTCCTCGTCCACGACGCGACGCACACCGAGCCGTCTTTGGCGTTCGCGCTATCGCGCGTAACGCAAGGCACGCACGGCGGCACGCCGGTCGGCGTCTTCCGCAACGTGTCACGTCCGGTCTACGACGACCTGATGGCAGAACAGCTGGAGACCGCGGTAGCAAAGCGCGGCGCCGGCGATCTCGCGGAGCTACTGCACTCCGGCGAGACTTGGGTTGTCAGCTAGAGCGCTCACGGCGTGAGCCGGCTCCGGTCGCGCGGAAAGAGCGCCGTCTCGCGGATGTTCGCCACCCCGAGTAGCCGCGCGAGCCAGCGCTCGAGCCCGATTGCAAAACCGCCGTGCGGCGGCATCCCGTGGCGGAACGCCTCGAGGTAGCCGGCGTACGCGTTGGGATCCTCGCCGCGCGCCTCGAGCGCTGCGACGTAGTCCTCGTAGCGGTGCAGTCGCTGGCCGCCGGTGACGAGCTCGAGTCCGCGGAAGATCAGGTCGAAGCTGTTCGAGTACTTGGGCCGTCCGTGCTCCGGATGCGTGTAGAACGGGCGCTTCGCCATCGGGTAGCCGGTGAGGAAGACGAAGTCGCCGTACTGCTGTCCGAGCCGCCGCTCGTCCGCGGGCGCGAGATCGACATCGTCGACGCCGGTCTCGGAGAAGTGCAGCCACGGAATCTCGTCCGGCACTTCCGGCAGCTCGATGCCCAGCCGCTCTACCGCGTCGGGCGCCCGCTCGCGCATCCCTTCGACCATCCCGGCGACGACCTCCCGCAGCACGGCCATCACGTCGAAGTGGTCGCGGACGAACCCGAACTCGACATCGAGTGAGACGTACTCGGCGAGATGTCGCGCCGTGTCGTGCGGCTCGGCACGGAAGACCGGCCCGACCTCGTAGACGCGCTCGAACACGCCGACCATCGTCTGCTTGTAGAACTGCGGACTCTGCGCGAGGAATGCCGGTCGCCCGAACCAGTCGAGGCGGAAGACGTTGGCTCCGCTCTCTGTCGCCGTCCCGACGACCTTCGGTGTCTGGATCTCGACGAAGCCGAGCCGATCGAGCGCCGTTCGGAAGCCGGCCACGGACGCGGCCGCCAGCTCGAACGTCGCCCGCGCGCGCGGGTGGCGAAGCGCGACCGGCGCGTGATCGAGCCGCGTCGGGAGCTGCTCCTTCGGAACCGCCAGCCGCAGGTCGACCGGCGGCGGCGCGGCCGCCGGCGCGAGCACGCGCAGCTCCGGCTCGTGCAGCTCGACGCCCCCCGGCGCCTGCGGCGCTGCGACGACGACGCCCTCGACCTCGAGCACCGACTCGCTCTCGAGCACCGCCAGCTCGGCGATCGCCTCCGGTCGCGCGACGATGACTTGCGCGATCCCGCTCCGGTCGCGCAGGAGGAGGAACGTCAGCTTGCTCAGCTGTCGCTGGTGGTGGAGCCAGCCGGCGACGCGGACGCGCTCGCCGGTGCGGCCCGTCAACTCTCGTACGTGGATGCGTTGCACGGTTCACACCTCCTTCGGTCTCCGCCTGGAGGTGCGGGCGGGAGGCGCTCCCGCGGTGCCACCGCACTTCGCCGCCTCGCGGCGGCCTCGTCGTGGCCCGGTGACGGGGGCGGGCCGGCGGGGTCTACTGGGCCGAAGCCGTTCTTCCCGCAGCTCGGGAGTGTCGTTCGCGGGGACCGGAGTCCGCCTTCACAGCGACCGGCGGCTCTCTCGGCTCCGGCGGGTCCCGCTACTCGTCTCCGTCGGTGCTTTCGCGGGACGATACCGCGCGAACGATCGCGGCCGCGATTTCGGCCGGGGCGTCCTCCTGGAGGAAGTGACCCGCGCCCGCGATCAGCTCCGGGCCTGTCGCGGCCGGGATCAACGTGATGAAACGCTCCGCCACGGCTGTCGGGAGGACGGCGTCCTCCGCGCCCCAGATGACGTGCGCCGGCTTGTCCCAGCGGGATAGGCCTTCGCGCACGGGGACGAGCGCCTCCGCTGTTGGGTGATCGGGCTCGACGGGGACCAGTTCCGGGAAGGCGAGCGCACCCGCCTTCGACTCCGGCGTCGGAAACGGAGCGTTGTAGGCGGCGCGGATCTCGTCGGTCAGGCCGCGATGCGTTCCGCCTTCGACGAGCCGCGCGATGTCCAGCTCCCCGCCGACGCTCCGCACGGCTTCGCGAAACCGCAGCCACGTCTCGCTCGGCGCGCGTCCCGACCAGACGCCGGTGTCGAGGATGACGAGGCGCTCGACGCGATCCGCGTTCTCCACGGCGACACGCAGCCCGATCAGGCCTCCCCAGTCGTGGACGACGACCGCGAGATCGCGCAGGTCGAGGTCGACGACGAGCCGCGTGACCGCCTCGACGTGGCGGTCGTACGTGTACCAGCCTTGATCCGCCGGCTTGTCGGAGCGGCCGAAGCCGATCAGGTCGGGAGCGACCGCGCGCCGTCCGGTCGCGACGACGCGGGGGATCGTGTGCCGCCAGAGGAACGACCACGTCGGCTCGCCGTGGAGAAGGAGGACAGGCGCGCCCTTCCCCTCGTCGACGTAGTGCATCCGCAGGCCGTCGAGGTCGAGCCAGTTCGGCGTGAACGGGTAGTCCGGCAGTCCGGCGAAACGCTCGTCCGGCGTGCGCGCGACGTCCACGCGCGGAGTCTCTCAGCTGTCAGGCGTGTACGCGGCGGCGCAAGGGCGCGAACCGCGGCGTCCAGCCGAGCGCGATCGCGGTTGCGACGACCGAGGCGAGGCCGACGAGGGCTCCGACGGCGAAGGCGAGCTCGGTGCCGCCGCGGGAGCAGAGCCAGCCGGCGAGGAGCCCGGCGACGGCTCCCGTTCCGTTGAACGCGTAGAAGTAGAGGCCGATGATCCGGCCGCGGAGCCGGTCAGGCGCGGCGAGCTGGATGGTCGCGTTCGAATTAGCCGACCACGCGGTGAAGCCCGCACCGACGAGGAAGAGCAGCAGCCCCGCGAGGAGCTCATTCCGGGCAGGCGCGAGGAGTAGCTCCGCCGCCGTGAAGATGGCGGCGCCCAGGAGCAGGACCTTCGTCGACGCGCGCGTCCTCGACGCGGCGACGAGTGCGCCCACCAGCGCGCCCGCGCCGAAGACCGCGGAGAGGAACCCGAACACGGGGCCGTTGCCGTGCAGCGTGACCCTTGCGAGCACCGGCAGCGTGACGTTGAAGTTGAAGGCGAACGTGCTGAGCATGAACGTCAGCCCGAGGACGGCGATCATCCGCGGCTGCGTCCTGACGTACGCGAGCCCCTCCTTCGTGCCGGCGATGATGCTCGGGCGCTCGAACTCCTCCACCGGGAAGAACTCCCTCGTCCGCATCAAGAGCAGTCCGATCAGCACGGCGAGGAAGCTCAGCGCGTTCACGAGGAAACAGACGCCTACGCCGGCGACGAGCAGTAGTCCCGCGGCCGACGGGCCGAAGATCCGCGACGCGTTGAACAGGCTCGAGTTGAGGGCGATCGCGTTCGGCAGCGACTCGCGCCCGACCATCCGGTACGTGAGCTGCTGGCGGGAGGGGACGTCGAGGACGAGGATTGTCCCGTTGACGAAGGCGATCGTGTACAGCATCCACGGCTCCGCGAGGTGTGCGAGCGCGAGCCAGGCGAGCAGCGCGGCCATGATCGTCTGGCCGACCTGCGTTGCGAGGACGAGGCGGCGCGCGTCGAGCCGGTCGGTGATCACGCCGGCGAACAGGCCGAAGAGCATGTACGGGGTGAACTGCGCAAACGCCATCACGCCGACGTCGAACGCGTTGTTGTGGGTCAGGTCGAGGATGTACCAGGCGAGCGCGATCCGCTGCATCCACGATCCGGTCTGGGAGATCATCTGGCCGCCGAAGAAGAGCCGGTAATTGCGGTAGCGGAGGCTGACGAAGGTGCGCCGGGCGGTCGTCATCGGCGGCCCTCCTCGTCGGCGAGAAGATGGCCGAGCGCGTCGACGGCTGCGCCGACCGCGGCGAGCTCGTCGGGCGACAGCGTGTCGAGGCGGCTAGCGAGCCAGGCGGTGCGGCGGGAACGGACGCGGCGCAGCGTGCGCTGGCCCTCGTCCGTCAGCGTCAGCCCGACACAGCGGCGGTCGGCCTCGCTCTGCGTGCGCGTGACGAGACCGTCGCGCTCGAGCCGCGAGACGCGCTTCGACATCGCGGCCGTGGAGACGCGCTCGTCGGCGGCGAGCTCGCCGACCGTGACGCCGGGCGCGTACTTGATCGCGGCGAGCAGTCCGACCTGATGTGGCGAGACGCCGGCGATCTTCTCGCGGCGCAGCTCGCGGGCGAGCTGGAGGAGCGTGGGCCGGAGACGGTCTGCGACCGCCATGACGTCGGGCCTGCGCCTCGTTGCCTCTGCCATCGGTAACCAGGTTACAGATAACCTGTAACCAGGCTACGGATCTGAACGAATTGCTTACAAGCTCACCGGTCTGGGCAGCTCAGGGCCCGACGATGGGCGGTGCGCCGCCGGTCTGCAGCTCGGCCGGCGGAGGCTCGATCAATATCCGGTCGCGGCCGCGCCGCCTGCGAACCTCGAGCGCGACCGTGACGAGGATCGCTCCAACCGCGATCCCGATCGTCGCGAACGCAATCTGGCGTGCGGCAGTGACGGTCTCCTGCTCCCACTCACCGCGAAGAGCCAGATCTTGCGGGCTGCGCGACGGGATGTTGTCGACACCGAGCGGATATCGCGCAGCATGCTGGGCGGCCCAGGTCGAGAGAGGGAGGATCAGCAGGATCGAAGCAAGGATGGCCGCGCCGGCGGGCACGAGCACCGCGAGCCGCGAGCGCAGCAGCATCGCGAACAGACCGACGAAGACGACCGCCAGCGCCACCAGCAAGGCGAGCAGGTAGATCGTCCCCAACGTGCCCTTCGTCGGGTCTCCGAGGGTGAGCGCTCCGCTCGGCGTCTTGTGGTGCGACGGCTTGTCGAATCTCAAGGCGAACGCCAAGAGCCCGAGGAAGAAGAGCGGCAACGCGAGGATGCCCGCGACGGCGGGTGGAGCCTTCGACGCCCCCTGCAACCTGCTCACAGCCGGCCCGCTTCCAGCACGCGGGCGAGAAACTCGCGCGTCCGCTCTTCACGGGGCGCGGAGAGGATCTCCTCGGGCGTCCCCTCTTCGTGGATGACGCCGGCGTCGAGGAAGCAGATCTTGTTCGCCACCTCACGCGCGAAGCTCATCTCGTGGGTGGCGACGATCATCGTCATCCCCGACTCGGCGAGCTCGCGCACGAGCTCGAGAACTTCGCCGATCAGCTGCGGGTCGAGCGCCGACGTGATCTCGTCGAGCAGCATCAGCTTCGGCTCCATCGCGAGTGCACGGGCGATCGCGACGCGCTGCTGCTGTCCGCCCGAGAGGCGGTCGGGGAACTCATCGGCCTTCTCCTCGAGGCCGATGCGGCGGAGGAGCGTTCTCGCGCGATCGAGGGAGTCGGCGCGCGACACGCCCAGAGCCTTGCGCGGCGCCAGCGTCAGATTTTGCAGCACTGTCATGTGCGGGAAGAGGTTGTAGGCCTGGAAGACGATCCCGATCTTCTGGCGCAGCCGGTTCACGTCGACCTTCGCGCTTGTGATCGTCTCACCGTCGACGACGATCGTGCCGGCGTCGACGCGCTCGAGCAGGTTGATGCAGCGCAGGAGCGTGGACTTGCCCGAGCCCGATGCGCCGATCAGGCAGACGACGTTGTGCTCGCCGACGTCGAGGTCGATCCCGTGCAGTACCTCGAGGTTGTCGAAGCGCTTGCGCACGCCCTGGATCGAGACGAAGTGCCCGTTCGCGCTCATACGCCCTGCGCCCGCTCGCGCTTCTCCCGCTCCTTGATGATGTGGTCGGTGAAGCGGGCGAGCGGGATCGTGAGGAAGATGAAGAACACCGCCGTGACGGTGAGGCCCGTGAAGTTGGCGTAGTCCGACTGGAAGAAGTTGGCGGCTGCCAGCGCTTCGGTCAGGCCGATGACGGTGATCAGCACGGTGTCTTTCTGCAGGCCGATGAAGTCGTTGAGGAGCGGCGGGACGACGCGTCTGATCGCCTGCGGCAGGACGACGTAGCGCATCGTCTGCATGTAGCTCAACCCGAGTGAGCGCGCGGCCATCCGCTGGCTCGGATGGACGGACTCGATTCCGGCCCGATAGACCTCGGTGACGTAGGCGGTGTAAACGAGGATCAGGGCGATCGCGCCGTTGCGGAACAGTGTGTCGCTCGACAACCCCGCGTAATTCAGGGTCGCGAACCCTTGCACCATGAAGAGCACGAGCAGGAGCGGCGTACCGCGGAAAACGTCGGTGTACGCGATCGCGAGCCACCGCAGGGGAGCCGCGCCACGCCCGGGCAGGCCGCGCACGATCGCCAGCGCCAGCGCGAGCACGAGGATGAACGCCTCTGCGACGACCATCAACTTCAGGTTGAACAGGAACCCGTTCCAGACCTGCGGCGCCGACCGGAGGAAGTCGAGCGGGTTGAAGAACTCATGGAGAAATTGCCCCACTCGACCTCCTCCGTGTTAGGCGGTTAGATCGCTTCCCTGCCTATTTCAGGACCGGTACCTTCGCCGGGTCGAAGCCGAACCAGCGCTTCGTGAGCTTGCTGATCGTTCCGTTCGCCTGCAGCGTCTTGATCGCGCGGCTCACGAACGGGATCAGCGGGCTGCCATGGGCAAAGACCGCGCCGTAGCCCTCGTGCGTGTCGATCTGGCCGACCACGCCGCCGAACGCGCCCGGCTGAGCCTGGTTCTGGGCTTCGATGATCGGCACGTCGAGGATCAGGGCCTGGCACGCGCCCGACTGCACCGCGGTGAACGCGGAGGCGTTGGACGCCGAGTACACGAGCGGCGCCGTCGTCGGATGCAGCTTGTGCTGGATCCAGTCGAGGCCCGTCGTCCCAGCTTGCGCGCACGTCTTCAAGCTCTTGAGGTCGGCGATCGACGTCGGCGGTGTCACGCCCTTGGCGATCAGGACGCCCTGGTTCGCATCGAAGTACGACGACGAGAAGCCGACCACCTGCGCGCGCTGCGCGGTGATCGTCGTCTCCTCCATCGCGAAGTCGTACGGCTTCTTCCCCGCAAGGAGGATCGTGGCGAACGGCGCTCGCAGGAACGTGACGTTGTTCTTGCTGATCCCGAGCTGCTGAGCGACGTCGAGGGCCAGTCCGTACTCGAAGCCTGAGGGATTCTTGATCGTGTTGCCGGACGCCTGGCCGTTCCAGAACGCAGTCGCCGGCAAATCGAAGCCGACGACGAGCTTGCCCGGATGGAGCGTCGGCGGGCCACTCGAAGACGTGGTCGTTGGAGCCGAGCTACTACCTCCGCACGCGGCGAGCATGGCAGTCAGCGCAGCGACTCCAAGCAGCGGGAGAAGACGGTTCAACGGGGGTCCTCCTCTGTAGTCGAATCGGCGGGAATGCGTGACACTATCGCTGCGTCCCGGCTCGGGCTAGTCGAGCGGCAACGGGAGCGGCAACGTGAGGCAGGTCGGCCCGCCTTCGCCCTTGCGCGAGATCTCGTCGCCGGCGTAGACGAGCACCTCGACGCCGGCCGCCTCGAGCCGCCGGCGAGTCTCGTCGTTGCCGGCGAGCGCGAGGGCCCGACCGCCGCCGGCGAGGCCGAGCACGTTCGGTCCCATCGTCTCGAACTCCTCGTCCGGAACCTCGACGAGGCGGACGCCGCGTGCCTCGAGCAGCTCGACGAGCGGCACCGGCAGAAGCGGGAGGTAGGCGACCATGAGCTCCGGCGAGACGGGGTTCAGGAGAGACCGCAGGTGGAGAACCTCACCGCTCCCGCGGTAGTGCGGCAGCGCGAACGCGAGCACCTCGACGCCGGGAAGCAGTCGCCGCAACGCCGCGATTCCGGCGTCGTTCGTGCGGTAGGTCCGACCGACCAGAAGCGTCGACTCGTCGAGCCACACCGTGTCCCCGCCCTCCGCGAACTCGCTCTCCACGAGCCTTCCCGCGATCGTGATTCCCGCCGCCTCGAGATCGGGCTCCAGCGCCTGGGGCTCACCTCGCCGCCGCGCCTTCCCCGGATTGAGCAGGATCGCGCGCCCGCCCGGTGCGATGAGCGCGGGGTCGTAGACGTAGATCGAGTCGAGATTCCCGGGCTCCCCGCGAGCCTCCAGCACCTCCGCGCCGGCCGAGGCGAGCGCGGCGCGGAAATCCGCGTGCTCAACCGCGAGTCGGGAGAAGTCAGGCGCTTCGCGCCATCCGAGCGGCTGCCACGAGCCGACGTCCTCCCCCACGGGAGCTCTGACGAGGATCCTCATGCGAGAGCCGCCGCCGTGAGCTGTTGGAAGTGGCCGATGAGCTGTTCGCTGCGGCCCATGAGGACACCGCGCTCGACCGCGCCCGACGCGACGCCGCGGTGGACGTCCTCGACGAGCTTCCGGTCCTCCCTGCCGACCTGGTCGTCGAAGGCGAGGAGCTCGGCGATCCAGTCCGCGTCGACGCCGGCTCCGAAGAAGTAGTCGAGGAAGCGGTACGTCCGGTCGGGCGCGAGCGGGACGATCGGGCCGATCGAGATATTTGGCTTACCCCCGAAGATGTTGATGCCGAGGTTCGGCCAGAGGAAGTGGAACTGTGCGCGCGGCAGCTCGTCCTCCGGGGTCGCCGTCCGCAGGACGCCGCGCTGCGTCGAGAGGTTCCCTTCGGTGGAGAGGAGGTACGCGTCCGGCGAGACGTCCACGAGGTCGCTGAACGCAGGATGCGCGACCTGGCAGTGGTAGCACTCGAGGAAGTTCTCGCAGACGATCTTCCAGTTCGCGGCGATCTCCGCCTCCCAGCGGGAGTGGTGGACGAGGGCGTCGACGTCGAGCAGCTCCGCCACCTGTGCGGGCAGCGAGCCGAGCGCGTCGGAGAGCGGTTCCGGATCCGCCCCGGCGTTGACGAAGACGAACGGCCCCCACGTGTCGACGGCAACCGGGACCAGGCCGAGCTCGCCGCGCGGGAAGTCCGACTCCTCGTCGCTCCGCGGCGCCGCGCGCAGGCGGCCGTCGAGCCCGTACGTCCACGCGTGGTACGGGCACTGGAGGGTCTCGCGGGCGCTCTCGCCCTCCGCGATGACGGAACCGCGGTGCCGGCAGACGTTGACGAACGCGCGGATGACGCCGTCGCCGTCTCGCGTCACGACGACCGGCGTGCGGCCGGAGCGCGTCGCGAAGAAGCCGGCTCCACCGGCGCCTTTGGCGCCGGGGTCTTCCCGCCGGGCGTCGCCGGCTTTGCCGGCGATGCTTCCAGCGAGCCCGAGCTGCCCCGTGTGGCCGGCGTACTGCCAGGCCGGGCGCAGGATCCGCTCCTCCTCGCGGCGCAGGATCTCCGGATCCGCGTACCAGGCGTACGGCAACGTGCTCTCCACGAGGAGAATGTAGTCGTGCGCGCGATGGTCCTCCACGCGGCCGGCGAGCCGCTGCGGCTCGAGGAGCTGCCCGTCCCCGAGCCGGAGCCCGGACAGGTACTCCTGCGCGTCGCGGCCTGCGGCGTCTGCCGCACCGACCTCCACGTCGTCGACGGCGAGCTGGCGCATCCGAAGCTGCCGCTCGTTCCCGGGCACCAGATCGTCGGACGGACGGAGGACGGCCGCCGGCTCGGCGTGCCGTGGCTCGGCTGGACGGATGGGACGTGCCGCTACTGCGCCGCCGGCCGCGAGAATCTCTGCGAGGCGGCGCGGTTCACGGGCTACGACCTCGACGGCGGCTACGCGGAGTGGGTCGTCGCCGACGAGCGCTACTGCCTCCCGATTCCCGACGGCTACAGCGACGCCGAGGCCGCGCCGCTCCTCTGCGCCGGGCTCATCGGCTACCGCTCGCTGCGCCTCGCCGGCGACGCCGAGCGCGTCGGTCTCTACGGCTTCGGCGCCTCCGCCCACATCGTCGCCCAGGTCGCGCGCCATGAGGGCAGGCGGCTGTTCGGGTTCGTGCGGCACGGCGACGAGGCCGCGCGCGCGTTCGCGCTCGAGCTCGGCTGCGAGTGGGCCGGCTGGTCGGACGAGCCTGCGCCGGAGGATCTCGACGCCGCCATCATCTTCGCGCCCGCCGGCGAGCTCGTCCCCGCGGCGCTGCGTTCGCTCGCGCGCGGCGGCGCGGTCGTGTGCGCCGGGATCCACATGAGCGACATCCCGAGCTTCCCGTACGAGCTGCTCTGGGAGGAGCGCTCCATCCGCTCGGTCGCCAACCTCACGCGGCAGGACGGCGAGGAGTTCCTCGCGCTCGCGTCGCAGGTCCGGATCCGCACCGAGGTCGAGGCGGTCCCGCTCGAGCAGGCGAACGAGGCGCTTGACCGCCTGCGCCGAGGTGCGGTACGTGGTGCCGTGGTGCTTACGCTGGACTGATGTCCAGGCTCGCCAGGGTCGCGGCGTTCTCCTCGGCGCACCGCCGGTTGTTCGGCGCGGTGCAGATCGGGCTGCTCGCGCTGTTCTTCGGCCTGTTCGTCTGGGCGCTGCGCGGCTCGCTCCACGGCGCCGGCCACGCGCTCGACCACGCGAACTACGTCGTCTTCGGCCTCGGCTGCTGCGCGCTCGGCGCGTACTACCTCGTTTTCGTCCTCGGCTGGACGTGGATCCTTTCGGAGTGGGGGATCGAGCTCTCGTATCCCGCCGCGCTTCGCGCCGAGATGATCTCGATGCTCGCGAAGTACGTGCCCGGGGGGATCTGGACGCCCGCAGCGCGCGTCGTCGCCGCCCGGCGCGCCGGCGTGACCGACGCGGCGCTCGTCACGTCGTCGATGCTCCTCGAGGCCGGCCTTTCCGCCGTCGCGGGCGTAATCGTCTTCGTGTTCGGTCTCGCATTCGTCGACGACGCCAACGCGTCGCTCGCGCCGGTCATCGTCTTCGGTGTCGTGCTCGCGATCCTCGTCCAGCCGCGCGTCTTCCGGCCCCTCGCACACAAGGTGCTGCGGCGATTCGGCTACGCGCGCGAGTTGCCGGATATTCGCGCGCGGACGCTCACCGGGTTGCTCGTCTTCTATGCGGGGACGTGGGTGCTCGGCGGTTTCGCGCTCTGGCTGCTGCTCCGTTCGGTCGGCGCGCACCCCGAGGCTGCGTCGATCGTCTTCCTCGGCGGGACGGCTGCCGTCGGCGCGATCGTCGCGGTGCTCTTCGTCTTTGCGCCGTCGGGACTCGGCCCGCGGGAGGCGTCGATGTACGGGCTCCTGCTCGCGGTCACGACACCGGGGCGTGCGCTCGGCGCGGTCGCGCTCAACCGGCTCGCGCTGACCGTCGTCGAAGTCCTCCTCCTCGTCGTCGGCGGCCTGCTCCTGCGGCGGCGGGAGCCGGTGTCGCCGGTAACCGGGCGTAGTTCCGTATAAACCCCCACAGGCGTATCAGCGAATGCCCGGCCCGACGCCTGCATGTGGCCGTCGTACTATTAGATACCCCCATAGGGTTTTTGGTCGAAACGAGTCGGAGGAGACCATGAGCACACTCACGTACAGCGTTCCGGGCGTTTCGTGCGCCCACTGCCAGGCGGCGATCACGAGCGAGGTCGGGTTGCTGCCAGGTGTCGAGGCCGTCGAAGTCGACCTGGAGACGAAGATCGTGGCCGTCAGCGGCGATCCTCTCGACGAGCAGGCGATCATCGCCGCAATCGACGAAGCAGGCTACGAGGTCGCGCTGTAGCGATGGCCGCGACCTCCCTCGCCCTCGACGGAATGACGTGCGCCTCGTGCGCAGCGAGGATCGAACGGAGCCTCAACAAGCTCGAGGGCGTCGAGGCGACGGTCAACTTCGCGACGGAGATCGCAGCGGTCTCCTACGACCCTGCCGTCGTCTCTCCCGAGTCGCTCCTCGCTGCGATCGAGCGAGTCGGCTACCACGCCGAGCCGGCCGAGCATGGCCGCGCCGCCGGGCACGCCCACGAGCACGATGCGCCGCCGCACAGGCTGATCGTCGCCGTCGCTCTCTCGATTCCGCTCGCGCTGCTCGCGATGGTCACGCCGCTGCAGTTCTCGGGCTGGGAGTGGGTGTCACTCGCGCTCGCGACGCCGGTCGTCTTCTGGGGCGGCGCCGAGTTCCACCGCGTGGCCCTCCTCAACGCCCGGCACGGAGCCGCGACGATGGACACGCTCGTCTCGCTCGGCACGCTCGCCGCCTGGACCTGGTCGACGGTCGTCCTGCTCGGCAGTCTCGCCGCTGACCCGTACTTCGAGGTCGCCGCGGTGATCACCGCGCTGATCCTCCTCGGCCGCTTCTTCGAGGCCCGCGCGCGCCGCCGCTCGGGCGCCGCCATTCGCGCGCTCCTCGAGCTCGGCGCGAAGGAGGCCCGCGTCCTCACCGACGGCCAGGAGGTTCTCGTCCGGATCGAGGAGCTGCGGGTCGGCGATGTGTTCGTCGTGCGCCCTGGAGAGAAGATCGCGACTGACGGAGTGGTCGTCGACGGGGCATCTGCGGTCGACCAATCGATGCTGACCGGGGAGCCCGTTCCCGTCGAGGTCGGCGTCGGCGCCGAGCTCGCCGGCGGCACGATCAACACGTCCGGCCGGCTCGTCGTTCGCGCGACGAAGGTCGGCGCCGACACCGCGCTCGCCCAGATCGCGCGCCTCGTCGAACAGGCTCAGGCGGGGAAGGCGTCGGTGCAGCGACTCGCAGACCGCATCTCGGCGATCTTCGTCCCGATCGTCATGGCGGTTGCGCTCGCCACGCTCGCCGGCTGGCTGCTCGCCGGCTCCTCCACGGCGACCGCGTTCACCGCCGGAGTCGCCGTCCTGATCATCGCCTGCCCCTGCGCGATGGGGCTCGCGACTCCGACAGCGCTGATGGTCGGAACGGGCCGCGGTGCGCAGCTCGGCATCCTGCTCAAGGGGCCCGAAGTGCTCGAGCAGACCCGGCGGATCTCGACCATCGTCCTCGACAAGACGGGCACCGTTACCGAGGGGAAGATGGAACTGGCCGAGGTCGCGCTGCTGAACGGCACGACGAGGGCGGAAGTCATGCGCCTTGCCGGCTCGGTCGAGTCCGCCTCCGAGCATCCGATTGCGCAGGCAGTCGCGCGTGCTGCGCGCGCCGAGGTCGGAGACCTGCCGAGTGTGAGCGAGTTCTGGAACGAAGCGGGTGTCGGCGTTCACGGTGTCGTTGACGGCCACGAGATCACGGTGGGACGCCGTGGCGGGCAGATCGAGGTCAGCTGGGACGGCGCCCCGCGCGCCACTCTCACCGTTCGCGACACGGTCAAGCCGACGAGTGCGGAGGCGATCGCCGAGCTGAAGGCGCTCGGGCTCACGCCGGTGCTGCTGACCGGGGACTCTCGCGAGACGGCCGAACGCGTCGCGGCCGAGGTCGGCATCGAGCGCGTGCTCGCCGAGGTCTACCCCGAGGACAAGGTCGCCGAGATCAAGCGCCTCCAGGGCGAGGGGGAGACGGTCGCGATGGTCGGCGACGGCATCAACGACGCCCCCGCGCTCGCCCAGGCCGACCTTGGCCTCGCGATCGGGACCGGAACCGACGTTGCGATCGAGGCGTCCGATCTGACTCTGGTCTCGGGCGACCTGCGCGCGGCCGCCGACGCGATCCGGCTCGCGCGCCGGACGCTCGCCACGATCAAGGGCAACCTCTTCTGGGCCTTCGCCTACAACGTCGCCGCCATCCCGCTGGCGGTTGCCGGACTGCTCAACCCGATGATCGCCGCGGGCGCGATGGCCGGCTCCAGCCTCTTCGTCGTCAGCAACAGCCTGCGACTGCGCCGCTTCCGCAGCCAACGCCAGGGAGTCCTCCAGTGACCGACGCCGCGACCGAGCACGTCCACTACGGCTACCACGACCAGAAGGAGACGCTCACCAAGCGCCTCCACCGGATCGAGGGCCAGATCCGCGGGATCGAGAAGATGGTCGACGAGGACCGCTACTGCATCGACATCCTCACGCAGATCGGCGCCGTCTCGACCGCGCTCGACAGCCTCGCGTTCCAGATCCTCGACGGGCACGTGAAGCACTGCGTCGCCGGAGCGATGGCGTCGGGCGACGACGCGGCGGCTCAGGCGAAGGCGGAGGAGCTTCTCGCCGCGGTTCACCGCTTCGCGAAGACGCAGTAGAGCCGGTTACCCGAACCAGCGCGCGCGCCTGACCGCGGCGAACTCCTTCTTGTCGTCCGTCAGTGCCTCCGTCGGGCCGATGACCGCGGCCGTCGGAGAAGGCCCGCCGAAGAAGCTCGCCTGGATCTGCGCGACGCGGCCGCTTCCGAACTCGAGATAGCAGTTGCCGTCTCCCTCGTAGCGACGCGGCGGCTCCTCTCCGCGGAGCCGCGCCACGATGCCGTCGGCGACGACACCAGCGGCGTTCTCGGCGAACACGCCCGCCTTCGCCATCGGCAGCGCCACGACGTCGCCGACGGCGTAGACATCGGGGAACGGAGTCAGCAGCGTGTCGCGGTCGACGGCGACCCATCCGTCCGGCGCGAGTCCCGACTCGGCGACGACGGCCGGCACGCGGTGGATCGGGACGCCGATGAAGAGGTCGTACGGATGTCGCTCGCCGCTCTCGAGCACGGCTTCCTTCGCGGCGGGGTCGAGGGCCGTGACGGTCGTGCCCGGCACGAACTCGATGCCGCGGGCCGCGAGCTCGTCGAGGAAGCGCTGCGAGACCTCCGGCGTGATCGGCACAGGCACGGCCATCGGCGCGAACACGCGCAGCTCGGTGCGGTCGCGGATGCCACGCTCGACGAGCTGGTCGTGCAGGAGGAAAGCGCCCTCGAACGGCGCCGGCGGGCACTTGAACGGCTGGCCGAGGATCGCGAGGAGGATCGTCCCGCCGGTGAAGCCCGGGAGCGCGTCGCGCAGTCGCTCCGCACCGGGGATCGAGTAGTACTCGTAGCCGCCCGCGGCGAAGCCCAGTGTCGCAGCGACGTCGTACTCCGCGCCGAGCGCGACGACGAGGATGTCGGCGTCGTACTCACCCGCGTCGGTCGTGACGCGGCGAGCAGCGGGGTCGATCGCCGTGATCGTCTCCTGCCGGAACTCGACGCCGGGCTTCGCGATGTCGCTGTAAAGGAGCTTCACGGCCGCCGCATCTGTCTCGCCGAAGAGGATGTCGAGCTTCGAGAAGCCGAACGTGAAGCCGTCGTTGCGGTCGATCAACGTGACGCGCACCTCGCCGGCGAGCTCGGCGGCGAGGCGGCTCGAGAGCTCGAGCCCGCCGAAGCCGGCGCCGAGGATGACAACGTGCTTCACGGTGCCAACCCTACGCCGGGCTCGTCGTAGTCGCCGCAGAAACGAGGAGAGCCGGCAAGCCGGCTCTCCTCGGAGTGCTATGCGTTCGGTGTCTGCTACTTACGCCTTCGCCTTCGACGAGACGCATTTTCCGAACGTCCCGTACTTGCTCTTGAACGCTGCAGGATCGGCCTTCTGCTCGCTCTGGCAGGAGCGGGCAGCGTTGACGACTGCCTTGCCCTGCGCGCGGGAGGACGCCTGCGCGGTGCTCGAGACGCACTTGCCGAAGGCGTTGGACCCGTCGGCATTCGTCCCGTAGTACTGCTCGAACGTCTTGCCGCCGTGATTGACCGCGAAGGTCGAGTCCGACTGCTGCGATCTGCACGAGCTCGACGCCGAGACCTCGTTCGCGACCTGTGACTTGGCGGTCGCAGAGACGCACTTGCCGAACGCGTTGTGGTCATTGGCGTTCTTGCCGTACGTCTTGGCGAAGAGAGCCGTGCCGAGCTGCGAGCGGATCGAGCGGCACATCTGAGCCGGGTTGAGGCGGCCGCCCTGCTCTGCCCTCGCGTTTGCGCTGGCGACGATCGAGACGCACCTGCCGAACGCGTTCTTGCCGCTCGGCCCCGTGCCGTAGTACTGGACGAACGTCTTGCCGTTATGGCTCGCCGCGAAGGTCGGGTCGGACTGCTGCGCCGTGCAGGTGGCCTGGGCGCTCGCCTGGACCTGGTTCTCAACCGGCGCGTAGGCGGATACGCAGGCTCCGAAGGTCGGGTATGCCTGGTAGAACGCGGTCGAGCCCATCGTCGCCCGCAACCTCGTACAGTCTTGCTGAGCACGGGTTGTGCTCTGCGACGTCCCCGCGAATGCAGCAACCGGCGCGAGCACCGCAGCGGCGACGAAAGCCAACATGAACCGTTTCATTTCTCATACCCCCGTGTCGGACTCTGGAGAAACTGACTACGGCGAGTCTCCCAGCCTGGCGTAACGGTCGAGTCTCGGCGGAGTAAAAGGCGCGTAAATGCTCCCTGAGCAGGGAAGCGGCTCTTTGACGAACTACGGGAGCGACGGGACTCGAACCCGCGACCTCCGGCGTGACAGGCCGGCGCTCTAACCAACTGAGCTACGCCCCCCGCGGACGGCCCAGTGTAGCCCTGGTCAGTGCTAGATGGTCGACGTCACGAGCTCGCGTGTCCGCGTCGTGAGCTGGCACGCCTGGGCCGCGCGCGCCTAGCCTGCGGCCCGCGGAGCCGGCCTCCGGCTAGGCGCGCGCTTCGCCACGTCGCCCGCTTCCCGCTGCCACCAGCAGCGAGAAGCGTCCGCCGCGGCGCCCCAGACGCACCAGCTCACGCCGCGAACAGGCGATCTCATGCCATCAACCATCTACGCTCCCGCAGTGACCCTCGTCGACTGGATCGCGTTCGCGATCGTCGTGATCGCGGCGCTCGCGGGCATGCACCGCGGACTCATCCTCAGCGCCTTCTCGCTCCTCG
>DATKRA010000057.1:0-13198 GCA_035532455.1 Gaiellaceae bacterium
GCCTTCGCGTTCGCGAGCGAGACGCCGAGGATCGCGTTCGCACCGAGGCGGCCCTTGTTCGGCGTGCCGTCGAGCTCGATGAGCCGGCGGTCGAGCGCCTCCTGATCCATGACGTCGAGACCGCGGATCGCGTCGGCGATCTCGCCGTTGACGTTCGCGACGGCCCGCGCGACGCCCTTGCCTCCCCATGCCGGGCCGCCGTCGCGGAGCTCGACCGCCTCGTGCACGCCGGTCGAGGCGCCCGACGGCACGATCGCGCGACCGCCGTTGACCTCCACCTCGACGGTCGGGTTCCCGCGCGAGTCGAGGACTTGGCGTGCATGGACGTGGCTGATCTCGGTCACTCGGTCTGCTCCTTGGCCCGGTCGTAGTACGCATCCTGCCGCTCGAGCGGCAGCTCGCTCCAATTCTCACCGGCCGCCGCCGCGAGCGCCTCAGCAACTTCCACGCGCCGGCGGAACCGCCGGGCCGCGCGCCGCAGCTCGAGCTCGGGATCGGCGTCGAGCTTGCGGGAGACATTGACGGCAGCGAAGAGGACGTCGCCGAGCTCGTCGGCGGACGGCTCCTCCTTCAGCTCGCGCAGCTCGTCCTCGAGGTCGGCCATCGCGCCGGCGAGGTCGGGGTACTCGAACCCGACCGCCTTCGCGCGCTGCTGGACCTTCCGCGCGTAGAGAAGGCCCGGGAGCCCTTCGGCGACGTCGTGGAAGATCCCCTCGCGCCCCTCCTGCTCGACCTTGATCCGCTCCCAGTTCGAGCGAACGCGCTCGGCCGTCTCCGCCTCGACGTCGCCGAACACGTGCGGATGCCGGCGGACGAGCTTCGCGTGCACGCCGCGCGCGACCTCGGCGAGATCGCCTGCGCCGCGCTCCTCCAGCAGCAGCGAGAGGAAATAGACCTGAAAGAGCAGGTCGCCGAGCTCGTCGAGCAGCTTTGCGTCGTCGGCCGCGAGCGCGGCGTCGGCGACCTCGTACGCCTCCTCGACGGTGTGCGGCACGATCGTCTGCGCCGTCTGCTCGCGATCCCACGGGCACTCGCGGCGCAGCCGCTCCGTCAGGGCCTGGAGCTCGAGGAGGGCCGCAGCGAGCCCCTCCACGTCAGGTCGTCGTCGGCAGCGCGGTCGTCGTCGGCGGCGCGTAGCCGCTCTGGTAGCCCACCTTCCCCTGGTACTGCTTCACGAGGTCGGAGATCCACTGCTGCCACAGCTTGTCCTGCGCCTGCTGGAGAAGGGTCTGGTGGATGGTCGGCTCCGCCTGGCTGAACGGCGTCGTATGTGCCGCCGTCGTCTTCAGGGGGCCGAGCGCCTTGATGATGAACCAACCGTACGAGCCGTTCGCGGCGGACGTGGCGTCGACCGGCGCCGAAAGAGCCCCGGTCTTGAGCGAGAACGCCGCTTGGTCGTAGGCGGGAACCTCCCCACCCGTCGCCGTGTACTTTCCGCCCAGCGCGGCGCTTCCCGGGTCCTTGGAGTACTGCTTCGCCAATTTTGCGAAGCTCGCGCCGTTCCTCAGTTTCTGCTCGATCATGTCCGCAAGGCTCTTCGACTTGACGAGGATGTGCTCGACACTGCGCGTCTTCCCGGCCGGGGTGCTGTACTGCGCGCTGTTCTGGGTGTAGTAGGCCTGCTCCTGGGCCGTGGTCACCTTCGCGCCCGAGGTGACCTTCGTGTGGAGCTTCTGCGAAATGAGGTTGTTGTACACCTCCTGCCGCGCCGTCTGCATCGATAGGCCCTGAGCCTTCAGCGCGGCCGCGAGCTTCGCCATGCTTCCGCCGAATCTGGTCTTCGCGACATTCGTGAGGAACTTGTTCACCTCGCCCTGGGTCACGGAGATGTTCTCCTTCTGCGCCTGCTGAACCAGCTCGGCGGACTCCACGAGGTAGGCCACGACCTGGTCGCGCATCCCCGTGTACTGCGGGCTCCCGGGCGTCGGCGCCGTCCCGCCGTTCTGCTGCTTGTAGACGGCAACGGACTGCGCGAGGTACACGTTGAAGTCGTGCGTCGTGATCGGCGTCCCGCCGACCTCCGCGACTGCGTTCGCGGGAACCGCCTGGGAGCCCCCGCCGCACGCGGCGAGAGAGGCGGCGAGCATGAGCAGCAGAGGCAGAAAGAGAAGGCGAGTCTTCATTTCCATCCAGTGAGTCGAGGTCCGCGGGGAGCGCCGACACGAGAAAAGGGCTTCAAGCCGCCCGGCGCGCGTCCAAGATAGCATCGACCAGCGCGACGGCCTGGGCGATCTCCTCCTGCCCGCGCATGCTCACTTCCTGGCTCGACGATGCGTAGATGGCCGTCTTGGCGCGGTCGCGGAGCTCGCGCAGCTCGCCCGACCCGAGCACGAGCCTGCCGACGGTCGCCTTCCCGCCCTGGAAGACGAGGTAATCCGCGCCGAGGAGGGCGACCTTGATCTTCGCCTCCTGGATCCGGAAGAGGTTCTCGACCGGCTCGGGGAGCGGGCCGAAGCGGTCCTCGAGCGCGAGCTGGAGCTCGCGCAGCTCGTCCTCCGTCTCCGCGAGCGCGAGCCGGCGGTGGACGTCGATGCGGAGCGCTTCCGAGTCGACGTACGCGGACGGGACGTACGCGTCGACCCGGGCATCGACCCGAACCGGCCGCGCGGCGATCCGCTTCTGCCCCTGCATCTCCGCGACCGCCTCGTTGAGCATCTCGACGTAGAGCTCGAAGCCGACCGCGGCGACGTGGCCGGACTGCTCCGCGCCGAGCAGTTCGCCGGCGCCACGGATCTCGAGGTCGCGCATCGCGATCGCGAAGCCCGCACCGAGCTCCGTGTGGTCGGCGAGGGTCGAGAGGCGCGCCCGCGCCTCGTCGGTCAGCTCGCGCGCGTCGGGATAGAAGAGGTACGCGTACGCTGTGGCGTCGGAGCGGCCCACGCGGCCGCGGATCTGGTACAGCTGCGAGAGGCCGAGCATGTCGGCGCGCTCGACGATGAGCGTGTTCGCCTGCGGGATGTCGATTCCCGACTCGATGATCGTCGTCGAGACGAGCACGTCCGCGTCGCCACGGAGGAACGCGTGCATCTGTTCCTCGAGCTCCTTCTCCTTCATCTGCCCGTGCGCGACGAGAAACCGGAGCTTCGGGCAGAGCTGCTGCAGCGCGGCGGCCCGCTCCTCGATCGTCTCGACGCGGTTGTGGAGGAAGAACGCCTGCCCGTCGCGCTCCGCTTCGCGCTCGAGGGCGAGCTTGACGAGCTCCTCGTCGTACTCCCCCACGGTCGTCCGGATGGGGAGCCGTCCCTCGGGCGGCGTCTCGATGATCGAGATGTCGCGCATGCCCGCGAGCGATAGGTGGAGCGTGCGCGGGATCGGCGTGGCGCTCAGCGTGAGCACGTCCACCTCGAGGCGCAGCGACTTGAGGAGTTCCTTCTGCGCGACGCCGAACCGCTGCTCCTCGTCGAGGATCACGAGGCCGAGCTCCTTCGGGATCACGTCCCGCGAGAGGACGCGGTGCGTGCCGATGAGGACGTCGACCTTGCCGGCGCTGAAGTCGGCGAGGATCCGCTTCGTGTCCTTCGGCGCGACGAAGCGCGAGACCATCTCGACGCGGACCGGGAAGTCGCGGTAGCGCTCGCGGAAGGTGTTGAAGTGCTGCTCGGCGAGGATCGTCGTCGGCGCGAGGAGGAGCACCTGCTTGCCGTTGACCGCTACGGCGAACGCGGCGCGCACCGCAACCTCGGTCTTGCCGAAGCCGACGTCGCCGCAGACGAGGCGGTCCATCGGGCGCGGCGTCTCGAGATCCTCCTTCACAGCCTCGATCGCCGCTTCCTGGTCGGGCGTCTCCCGGAAGGGGAAGGACGCCTCGAGCCGCGGCAGCCACTCGTGCGAGAGGTCGTACGCGATGCCCTCGCGCGTCTGCCGCTGGGCGTAGAGGTTGATCAGCTCGCCGGCGAGCTCGCGGACGGACTCCCGCGCACGCGACTTCATCGTCTGCCACGCCTTCCCGCCGAGCTTCGAGAGCGCGGGCGCGCCGGCATCGGCGCCGACGTAGCGCGAGACCTTGCCGAGCTGCTCGTGCGGGACGTAGAGCCGGTCCTCGCCGCGGAACGCGAGGAGGAGGTAGTCGCGCGTCACGCTCGCCACGGTCTTCGTCTCGAAGCCGAGGAGCTTGCCGACGCCGTGGTCCTCATGGACGACGTAGTCGCCGGTGCGGAGGTCGGCGAAGCTCTGGAGCGCGCGGCCGCCGAGGCGGCGCTCGCGTGGCGCGCGGCGGCGGAAGACCTGGTGGTCGGGCAGGAGGACGAGGCCGAGGTCGCGCCAGACGAAGCCGCGCCGCGCCGGCGAGATCGCGAAGAGGATCTCCGGCTCCTCGGGCAGTTCCTCGCCCGGCTCGAGGACGCGCGCCTCGACGCGGCGGAGAAGGTTCTGCGTCCGCAGCGCCTCGCCGCGGTGCGCGAACGTGACGACGACGCGCTGGCCGGTGCGGAGGAGCGCAGCAAGCTCGTTCTCCGCCTCGGCGAGGCCGCGCGCTGCGATCGCCGGCTTCTGCGCCTCGAACGCGAAGGGCTGCGTCTGCGGGAACGGATCGAGCTCGGTCGCCCCCTCGAGCGAGAGCTCTTCCACGCCGTCCTCGTCCCAGACGCGGCGCACCGCATCCGGCTGGAAGACGAAGTCGGGTGTCGCGTCGAGCGCCGCCACGAGGTCGTCGGGAACGTCAACCCTCCGCTCGTCCCCCTCCTCCGGACTTAGTGACAAGTTGTCACTAAGTGGGTCGAGTGCACGCTCGGCGGCCGGATAGAGCGTTGCCTCGGCGACCGGATGGAGGGCGCGCTGCGTGAAGGGCGAGAACGCGCGCACCGACTCGATCTCGTCGCCGAAGAACTCGACGCGGAGCGGCTCGCGGCCCGTGGTCGGGAAGACGTCGACGATGCCGCCGCGCACGGCGAACTGCCCGCGGTCGTCCACACGCTCCATCCGGTCGTAGCCGGCGAGCGCAAGCGCTTCGGCGAACCCCTCGACGCCGGGCTCGAGCCCGGGTCGCGCCTCGACCGGAGCCGGACGCGCCTCGGCCGGCGGAAGTCCCTCCGCGAGCGCGCGCGCCGACGCGCAGACGAGCCCGCCGCGCTCGAGGACGTGGAGCGCCCGCGCCCGCTCGCCGACGAGGTGCGGAGGCGGCGCCAGGCCCGACTCGTACGAGACACCGCGGCTCGGCAGGAGCCCGACCGCGTCGTCACCGAGGAACCACGCCGCCGCCTCGGCCGCGTCGCGCGCGTCCGCGTCCTCCGGCAACAGGACGACAAGTCCGCGCGCGAGCCGCTCGTGAAGCGTTGCGAGGAGCAGCGGCAGAGCAGCTTCGGAGACCCGCGCACGGGTCGGCAGCGCGTCGAGGAACGCAGCGACGCGCTCGTCATCGACGAGCTCGCGAACTACGGCGTGAAGTACCGGACGGTCCATGACGAACGGCGGAACCGGCGGTTCCGCGGGAATCGATGGTACTCCGAAGCTCTACGGCGTACATTGGAGGGCATGCGTGGGGTCGCGCATCTCGGGCCGCTGAAGGAACGCCCGTTCCGGCTGCTCTGGCTCGCGCGGACCGGCTCCACTGTCGGCGACTCGCTCATCCCTGTCGCGCTGATCTGGGAGGTCGGCCATGTCCTCCGCAGCCCAACGGGCGTCGGTCTCGTCCTCGCCTGCTACTTCGGGGGCAGCGCATCGACGACGCTCGCCGGAGGCGTGTTCGCGGACCGGCTGCCGCGCCGGGTCGTGATGATCTCGGCCGACCTCGTCCGCGTTGGCACGCAGAGCGTGACCGCGATCCTCCTTTTCCGCGGCGCCGTACACGTGTGGGAGATCGCGCTGCTGCAGGCGATCGCGGGAGCGGCAGCGGGTTCGTTCAATCCCGCATCGCTCGCGCTGATCCCGCAGACCGTGAGCGGCGAGCGACTGCAAGAAGGGAACGCGCTCATTGCGATGTCGCGCAGCGCGGCGAGCATCTTCGGGCCGGGCGTCTCCGGCACCATCGTCGCGGTCGCCGGCGCCGGCTGGGTTTTTGCGATCGACGCGGGCAGCTTTCTCGTCAGCGTCCTGTTCGTCGCCGCAATGCGCGTCGAGGCGCACGCACGGCCGGCCGCCCAGCGCTTCTTGAGTGACCTCGCCGACGGCTGGCGGGAGGTACGCCGCCACCGCTGGCTCACTGCCGGCTTCCTCGCGCTGGCGGTCATGAACTTCGGCGTCGGCGTCTACGTCGTGCACGGCTCCCTCGCGGTCATGGACAAGCTCGGCGGGCCGTGGGCGTGGGGCCTCGTCGGCGGCTCGGCGGCCGTTGGCGGCGTGCTCGGCGGACTCATCGCCTACCGGATCCGTCCGAGCCATCCGGTCGCCACTGCGTTCGCGATCTTCCCGCTGAGCGCGCTGCTGCCGTTCACGCTCCTCCAGCCGTTCCCGCTGCCGGCCGTCATGGCAGCCGGCCTGCTCTTCGGCGGCGCGCTTCTCCTCGGTAACACGCTCTGGGAGACGGCGTACCAGCAGGAGGTCGATCCGAGCCGCCTCGCGCGCGTCGCCTCGGTCGACGTGCTCCTCTCGCTCTGCCTCCTCCCCGTCGGTCAGGCGCTCTCGGGGCCGCTGGCGACTGCCATCGGCGTGCACACGACGCTCGTCCTCGCCGGGCTCCTCATGTGCGTCCCGAGCCTCGCGGTCGTCGTCTTCGTCCGCGACGTGCGCGCCGTGCGCGGGGCTACGACTCCGCTTCGACCGCCGGCTGCGGCTCCGGCGGAATGAACAGCACGCGCCGCGTCCAGTGCGGCAGCCACCAGTTCGCCTCGCCGAGCAGCTTCATCAGCGCCGGCACGAGGAGCGCGCGGATCACCGTCGCGTCGAAGATGATCCCCGCCGCGAGACCGATGGCGAACTCCTTGATCTCGAAGCCGGGGCTCGACGAGAGAACGAGGAACGCGAACATGAGGATGAGCGCGGCGCTCGTGACGAGCTTCCCCGTCCGCGCAAGGCCGAGCTCGATCGCGCGGTCGGTCGATCCGGTCTCGTCGTACGCCTCCCGCATCCGCGTGAGCATGAAGACCTCGTAGTCCATCGAGAGGCCGAACAGGAACGCGAAGATCATCAGCGGGATCCAGGCCGTGATCGCCTGCGTCGCGGCGATGTTCCAGAGCGACGAGCCGTGGCCCATCTGGAAGATGAAGACGATGATCCCGAACGCCGCGCCGAGCGAGATGAGGTTGAGGATCGCCGCCTTGATCGGGAGGACGATCGAGCGGAAGGCGCGGGTCAGGAGCAGGAGCGTCAGCACGAGGACGAAGGCAAGGACGTACGGGAAGTTGCCGTAGACCGCGTGGATGAAGTCGCGGTCGACTGCCGCCGGGCCGCCGAGCGTTGCGAACCCCGGAAGGACGCCGTTGACGCGATCGATCACACCCTGGATGCCGGGGGCCGCGCCGTCGACCGCTGGGAACGCCTCCACAAGCGCGAAGGGACCGCGCTGCCAACCCGCGCCTCCCGGAGCAGCAGCGCCGACGATGCCGGGAACCCGGCTCTCCTGGACCGCCAAGTACTGCGCGTTGCCCCCGCGAGAGAGGGTCACCAACGGTTTCATCACGCCGGGCGAGATGCCCGCGTTCGCGAGCATCTGGCGGCCGGCGATCGCCGTGCCGGTGCCGGGGAAGTCCTTCAGCTGCGACTCGTTCGGGTTGAGCTGGACGCCGATCGCGACGAGCACGCCGACGATCGCGAGTCCGACGGCAGCGACCTGCCACGGCCGGCGCAGGACGAAGCGCGCCCAGCGTCCCCACGCGCCGTCCTCCGGATGGCCGTGGTCGACGAACCGCTTCGGCATCACGCGCCAGGAGTTGATCCGCTCGCCGAGCACCGCGAGCAGCGCCGGCATGAGCGTGATCGCCGCGAGCACCGAGACGGCCGGAATGAGCATCCCGCCGATCCCGATCGAGCGGATGAACGGCAGCGGCAGGATGAGCATCGAGAGCAAGCCGACCGCCACCGTCGAGCCCGAGACGATCACCGAGCGGCCGGCGTGGGTCATGGTCTCGACAAGCGCCGTCTCGACGTCCTCCCCTTCGCGCAACTCGTCGCGGAAGCGGAAGATCATCAACAGCGCGTAGTCGATCGCCACGCCGAGGCCGACGAGCGCGATGAGGAACTGGACGATGATCGAGACGCTCGTGACGTACGTCAGCGCCCACACGAGCGTGAACGTGTTGAGGATCGCGGCGATCGCAACGGCAATCGGCATGAGCATCGCGGGCAGCGTCCCGAAGACGAAGAGGAGGATGACGATCGCGCCGAGGCCTCCGATCAGCGCCTCGACGAGGACGTTGCCGCCGCCGCTGCCGTGCGAGCTCGCCTCCTCGAGCGGGTCGTGGCCGGTCACGTTCGCCTTGATCCCGCTGGGTAGTCCTTTCTGCGCGGCGGCAAGGATGTCGGTCGCGCCGCTCCGCGTCGAGAACGTCGCCGGGCCCGGCGGGTAGATCTCCTCGAAGGTCGTGTGCCGGTCGCGCGAGACGTACATGAGGTTGTGCGTCGAGAAGTACGAGCTCGTCCGCGCGCCCGGCACCGCCGCCGCGGCGCGGGCCATCGCAGCCTCGATCGCCGAGCTCTGCGTCGCTTCGCCGGACGTGTGGAAGACGACGACCTCCGGCGGGCGGATCCCGGTCCCGAACTCCTGCAGGGTCCGCTGATTGGTCTCGTACGCGGAGTAGCCGGGGATCGAGAAGCTCTGGTACCAACGGTGGCTCACCCGCCAGCCGGCAACCACGCCGAAGAGCGTGAGGACGATCCAGGCGCCGATCACCTTCCAGCGATGGCGCGCGACGATGTGAGCGAGACGAGCGAGCACGGCGACTCCTATTTCGTTTGGACGCGAATCGTTCTGGCGTGAACGATTTGGTAGCTGTAGCATATCCGCATGGCCGATGGCAACTCGACGCCGCCGTTCCGGAGCGTCGCCTTCATGCTTTCGAGTCTCGGCTACGCCGTCTCGCGGAAGTTCCACGAGCTGCTCGGGCCGCTCTCGCTCGAGCCGGGCGAGTTCGCTCTGCTTCGCGCAGTGGCCGCGAGCGAAGGCGAATCGCAGACGACGCTCGCCGATCATCTGCACATCTCCCCCAGCTGGATGGTCGCAGTCGTCGACGAGCTCGAAGGACGCGGCCTGCTCGAGCGGAGGCCGCACGCCCGTGACCGCCGGGTGCGCACGCTCCATCTCACTCCGAAGGGCACGAAGCTCTTGCAGCAGGCGGAGCGGCAGGCGCAGCAGTTCGACGAGGAGGTCACGCGCATGCTCGGCGAGCGCGAGCTACTCCACCTACTCGACGTTCTCGACCGCATCGCGGTAGGGCTCGAGCTGCAGCCGGGAGCCCACGCGGCGCTCCGCGAGTGATTATTTCGCGTTGATCCGGAGTTGAGCCTGTGCCAAGCCGTCGGCGACGAGCGTCTCGACCGCGTCCGCGGCGCGCGCGACGATCTCTTCGGCGTGCTCGTGCGGCTCGAAGTTCGCGAGCACCCAGTCGGCGAGCGGGCGGCGGTCGCCGCGCTCTGGACGGCCGACTCCGATCCGCAGCCGGAGGAAGTCCTGCGTGCCGAGCACCGGCGCGATCGAGCGGAGACCGTTGTGGCCGGCCAGCCCGCCGCCGGCCTTGAGCTCGAGGCGGCCGAGGTCGAAGTCGCCCTCGTCGTGGACGACGAGCACGTCGCTCGCCTCGAGCTTGAAGAACGCCGCCGCCGGCCCGACCGAGCGGCCGGAGTCGTTCATGTACGTCTCCGGCTTGAGGAGCGCGAGCTTCTCCCCGCCCACGCGCACCTCCGCCATCTGGCCGGAGAACTTCGCGCGCCACGAGCCGTCGTGCCGGCGCGCAAGCTCGTCGACGACCATCCAGCCCGCGTTGTGGCGATTCCGGGCGTGCTCGCGGCCCGGGTTCCCCAGACCGACGACGAGGTACAGGGTTACTCCTCGGCGGGTGCTTCGTCGCCGGAGGTTTCCGCCTCGGCGTCGGCGGGAGCTTCCTCGCCGCCCTCGCCGGCAGCCTCGCCCTCGGCCTCCTCGGCTTCGGCCGCGGCGAGCTCCTCCTCGGTGAGCTCCGGCTCGACTTCCCGCGTCGGGGCCGTGATCGTCGCGACGACGGACTCCGGATCGCCGAGGATCGTGACGCCTTCGGGAGCGACGAGCTCGGCGAGGCGCAGCGTGCCGCCGATCTCCATCTCGGAAACGTCGAAATCGATGTGCTCGGGAACTTCGAGCGGGAGCGCCTCGACCGTGACCTCGCGCAGCACCTGCGAGAGGACGCCGCCTTCCTTCACGCCGGGGGCAACGTCGCCGCCGGAGAGGTTGACGGAGACTGCGGCGTTGATCGTCTGGTCGAGCCGTACCTCCTGCAAGTCGACGTGCGTCACGCCTCCGCGCACGGGATCGACCTGGAACTCCTTGAGGATCGAGGCGTGCGTGGAGCCCTTGCCGTCGATCTCGACGTCGAGGATCGAATGGAGGCCCGCGGCGCCGGTAAGCGCGCGGCGCAGCTCGCGCTCCTGCACGGAGATCGCAATCGGCTCGCCGGTCCCGTAGAGCACGCCCGGAACGATGCCCGCCTTGCGCAGGCGGCGCGTCTCGGCCGAACCGAGGAGCTCGCGCTGCGTGACGAGGAGCTTGGTGCGTTCGCCGGCCATACCGGCGGCGGAGTGTAGCGTCTGGGCATGGACTTCGAGGCCCTGCTGGCGCAGTGGGACGGCGAGCACGCCGTCATCCGGCACGACTCCGAGACCGGTGCGTGGATGTTCGTCGGCGTTCACTCCACCGTCCTCGGCCCGGCGGTCGGCGGCACGCGAATGCGCGTCTACCCGACGCCGGCGGACGGCCTCAAGGACGTGCTGCGGCTGTCGGCAGCGATGACGCAGAAGCTCGCGGGGACCGGCTATCCGCGCGGCGGCGGCAAGGCCGTGCTCGCGGTGCCGGGAGAGCTGCCGACGGGCGAGGCGCGCCGCAAGCTCCTCCTCCGCTACGGCGAGCTCGTCGCCTCGCTCGGCGGGACCTACCGCACCGCCGGCGACATGAACATCAAGCCGGACGACCTCGACGTCGTCGCGGAGACGTGCCCGTGGGTCTACGGCGCGTCGAAGAGCGGCGGCGACAGCGGTCCCGGCACCGCGCGGGGCGTCTTCCACGCCATCCGCGCGACGGTCGAGCACGTCTTCGGGTCGGCGGATCTCTCCGGCCGCAGTGTCCTCGTCCAGGGTGTCGGCGCGGTCGGCGCGAACCTCGCCAACGAGCTCTCCGCCGCGGGCGCGCACGTGCTCGTGAGCGACGTCGACGAGGGGCGCGCTGCGGCGACCGGCTTCGAGACGGTTCCGGTGGAGCGCGCGATCGAGACGGAGGTCGACGTCTACGCGCCGTGCGCCGTCGGCGGGATCCTCAACACCGAGACGATCCCGCGGCTCGCCTGTCGCGCGGTCGCCGGCGCGGCGAACAACCAGCTCGCCGAGCCCGCCGACGCCGACCGGCTCGCCGAGCGCGGGATCCTCTTCGCCCCCGACTACGTCGTCAACTCGGGCGGCGTGATCTATCTGATCGGCGTCGTCGACGAGGGCTGGGACGAGCAGCAGACGGAGAAGGGCCTGGCCGGAATCGCCGACACCCTGCGCACCCTGTTTGCCGAAGCGGACGCGGACGGCATCACGCCGAGCGAAGCGGCGAACCGCATGGTTCAGGGGCGCCTCGCCGCCTAGGATACGGCGCGTGCGGACGCTCGTCACAGGTGGCGCGGGCTTCATCGGCTCCCATGTCGTGGACGCCCTGTTGGCGCGCGGGGACGAGGTGCACGTCGTCGACAACCTCTCGACCGGCTCGCGCGCGAACCTGGCCGCAGGCGCCGAGCTCCACGAGCTCGACATCCGCGATCCCGCCGTCGAGACGCTGGGAGCGGAGATCCGGCCGGACGTCGTCCTGCATCTCGCCGCCCAGGCCGACGTCGGCACGTCGGTCGAGCGGCCGGCGTTCGACGCCGAGGTCAACGTCGTCGGCACGGTGCACGTTCTCGAGGCGGCCCGCGCTGCAGGCGCGCGCGTCGTCTTCACCTCGAGCGGCGGCGCGATCTACGGCGAGTGCGACGCGCCTGCGACGGAGGATCACGCCCGTCTGCCGCTCTCCCCGTACGCGGTCTCGAAGCTCGCGGGAGAGGAGTACATCGCCGGCTGGAACCGCCTGCACGGGACGAGCCACGTCGTTCTCCGCCTCGCGAACGTCTACGGCCCGCGGCAGACCCCCGAGCTCGAGGGCGGCGTCGGCGCCATCTTCCTCGACCGCCTCGCGCGGGGCGAGACCTGCGTGATCTTCGGGGACGGCGCGCAGGTGCGCGACTTCGTCCATGTGAGCGACGTCGCCGCGGCGTTCCTCCGCGCCGCCGAGACGGGCGCCGGCACGTACAACGTCGGGACCGGAGTCGCTACGAGCGTCCTCGACCTCTACCGTCTCTGCGCCCGCGCAGCGGGGGTCGACCGGGAACCGAACTTCGCTGCCGCGCGGCCGGGGGACTTGCAGCGCAGCGTCATCGACGCGAGCCGGGCGGAACGCGAGCTCGGCTGGCGCGCAACCACGCCGCTCGCCGACGGCCTCGCCCGCACCTGGGCCGAAGTACGGCTCGGATAGCTACGTCCGCGTGATCAGGATCGGCGTTCCGAGCGGTACGTACCGGCGGAGCTTCAGAGCCGTCCGCGCCGAAACGCGGATGCAGCCGTGCGACACCGCCTTGCCGAGCAGCCACGGCTCGGGCGTACCGTGGATACCGAAGACGCCGCCGCCCGGCCACTCGGAGAGCTTCGAGTAGCCGCTCGTCTCGACCGCGAAGACGCTGAGGTACGGGTCGCCGTGCGGGACGAAGCGCGCGGTCGCGTAGTAGAGGCCGAGCGGCGTCTCCATCCCGGGAGCACCGACCGCGATGATCGCGTGCCACACGTGCTTGCCGTGCCAGTAGAGATCGATCGTGCGCGAGCGGCGGTGAACCACGACTTTCGCCACCGTCGGCTTCAACCGCACCGACCAGGCCGGGATCCAGCCCATCTGCCCGTTCGGGCGGCCGGGCAGGCTGATCCGATCCCAGAGCTGCCCGTCGGAGCCGACGCGGCTCGTCACGGCGAAGATCTCCTGGCGGCGATAGTCACTTCGGAAGTAGTGGATGAACCGGAGCACGCGAGCCTGAGGGTCCGGCCGCACGCGGGCGCGCACTCCGGCGACCTGCAAGAGGCC
>DATKRA010000058.1:0-9084 GCA_035532455.1 Gaiellaceae bacterium
GTCCCCGACCGCCCCGGCGTCCTCGCGCGGATCACGCAGATCCTCGGCGCAGCGCAGATCAACATCGAGGACTTCGAGCTGCGCCACGTCTCGCCGGAGTACGGCGGCGTCCTTGTCATCCTCGTAGCGGGAGCCGACAACGCGGCGAGAGCGCGCGAGCTCCTCCGCCGCGAGGGCTTGGCCGCCGCCTGAACGTGGTTGTCCGCGGCGAGCGATACTTCGGCCATGAACCGGCCCGCACCGCTCACCGTCCAGGAGGTCGCTGCTGAGCTCCGCTGCTCCGTGGACGAGATTCGCGCGCTGATCCGCGAGGGCGAACTGCAAACAGTGGCGTGCGGCATCCGTCCCAGCCTCGTTCCACGCCACCAACTCGACGACTACCTGCGCCGGAACAAACGCCGGCTCGAAGACGTATCCGACGGATCCGCAACGGTTGTGCCCTAGCCCGCGCGTGGAGCGGTCTCGCCTGCGCGAGTCTCACAGTCACCCGAGCCGGTCCGCGCGAGGCCTCAGGCCGGGACCCAGCGGCCGAGTCGGGCTGACCACTGGAGAATCGCAACGCAGAGCACGCTCTTTCGCGGCCCGAGACCCGTTACGTGGCCCGTGTCGCTGATACGGCCGATCCGGATCGTGCATGTGAGGTGGCCGTGCCCGGCGAGTCCTACGTTGAGGGCGTACAGGGTCGCTCGGGGATCGACGATTCGCAGCGTGGTGTGATACGGGAGGTGTGCGTCTCGGCTCAAAAGCTTCGCCACGACACCGCCTGGTCCGGAGTTGACCGAGGTTTCGATGTCCTTGACGGTGACTCCTGACGGTGCCACTCCGCTGACCGAGAACCGAATGTCCCCGGATCGGCGCGTCGTTGACGCGTCACTTCCTCCGCAGATGACCAGCACGCCCGCAGCTGCGGCTGCGCTCGCCAGAAGAACGCGTCGACTTCTATGCACGTCCACAGGCGGAGTCTACGCCGCTCTGGGGTGCGGGAGTGGGCTGGGCCAGTGTTCACGAATGACCCCTGACAAGAGAGGCGACCTCGTAGCGTCGAACGCTCGTACGCCGACCACCGGTTGCTTCTAGGGCACCCGTACGCCCTTCTGCGGTCGAGCGCTCTTCGGCGCTCTCGATCGCCGGCTCGTTTTCCCACAAGCCGATCAAGAGGCCCGAGCCTGCGTCACGGTCGACGAGGAATAAACCTTCGATGTAGCCGGGCTTCCGTATGTTCTGAGGGTCCACCTCCTCACGGATTAGCCGTATGGCCTCGTCGAGTTGCTCAGCGGTTCCCTCGAACGTTGCGACGTGGGCAATCATCGAAACCTCCATTGATAGCTCCCGAGATTCTTGATGATCGTGCAATATCGCGCACCGTTCCGGGTGAGGGATCGTGGCCTGCGCCAGTGGTCGAAGTGCTCCTTGATGCATCGCCCAGTAAATGCCGCCCTTAGCGCTGGGTAGCTCGCGGCGGTCCGAGGTCGAGCCGGGGGCGGCCCCGGGGAGGCCCCGCGAGGGGTCCCCCGGGAGGCCCCGGCCCTCGTCACTGCGGTCGGAGTTGGACGCTCTCTTCACTTGAAGCCGCGGCGTCATCTCGGAGATCACCTGACCGGAGGCGACGTCGAGCGCCGCGTACAGATTCGTGGTGCCGTTGCGGATGTAGTCGTGAGTCTGCCGTGCAGGCACCCCGGGCATCAACGGCAGCACGGGCGCCGAGCGGTCGAGCGCCTGGATCTGCGACTTCTCATCGACACACAACACGACGGCCGCCTCGGGCGGGTTGAGATAGATCCCGACGACGTCTCTGACCTTGTCGATGAACTGCGGATCCGGCGACAGCTTGAACGACTCAACCTGGTGCGGCTTGAGCGCGAACGCCCGCCAGATCCGGCTGACCGCGCTCTGACTCATCCCGGTCGCCGCCGCCATCGACCGCGTCGACCAGTGCGTCGCATCCGTCGGCTGCTCCTCGAGCGTCTTGACGATCACCCGCTCGACGTCCTCATCACTGATCGAGCGCGACTTGCCCGGCCGCGGCCCATCGTGCAGGCCATCCAAACGGCGACGCGCGAACCGGCCCCGCCACTTGCTGACGGTGTTGTGATTGCAACCAAGATCGGCCGCGATCTCCTTGCTCGCGTGGCCCTCCGCGGCCGCCAACACGATCCGGCAGCGCAACGCCAACGCCTGCGAACTCTTCGGCCGCCGAGCCCACCGCTCAAGCGTCTCCCGCTCCTGATCGTCAAGCACGACCTCCGCAAGCTGCCCCATAACCGCCCCCTATCGTCGCCGATGACCACGACGACTTCGCCACCCAACGGCGGGACCCTGCCAACTACCGCCTCAGGACACTAGGAGGCGTTGAGCGCGTCGAGGCCGGCTTCGGCCTCCGCGATGCAGCGGTCGAACTCGCCGAACGCGAGCGCCCACGTCTCCGGATCGCGGAGGTCGACGCCGACCGGCTGGAGAAGATCCTGCGGCGAGCGTGACCCCCCGTTCCCGAGCAGCTCGAGCCACGCCGGGACGAACGCCTCGCGATCCTCGCGGTACCGCGCGAGGAGCGAGAACGCGACGAGGTGCGCGAACGCGTACGCGTACGTGTAGAAGCGGACGTGGATGAAGTGTGGGATGTACGACCAGCCGAGCCGGTAGCCCTCCGGCAGGTCGAGCGCGTCGCCGTAGTAGCGCTCGTTCTCCTCGATCCAGACACCGGCGAGCCGGTCGCTCGTCAGCGCCTTGCCTTCGCCGCGGATCCCGTACGCCCGCTGCTCGAACCGCGCCATCATCGATTGACGGAAGATCGACGCCATCGCGCTCTCGGCGCGGTCGGCGAGGAGCATCGCGCGCGTCGACGGGTCGTCTTCCCGCTCGATCAGGCGCTCGACCACGAGGAGCTGGGTGAACGTCGACGGCACCTCGGCCACCGCGAGCCCCGTGTGGTACGCGCGGTACGGCTGGCGCTCGAGCGCGAGCGTCCCGTGCACGACGTGGCCGAACTCGTGCGCGAGCGTGATCACGTCACGCAGCTGGTCGGTGTAGTTCATGAGGACGTACGGGAGGACGGTCTTCGAGATCGAGCTGCAATAGGCGCCGCCGACCTTGCCCGAGCGCGGCTCGGCGTCGACGTGGCCGCGCTCGAGACAGCTACGGAAGATGTCCGCGAGGCGCGGTGAGAAGTCGGCGAGCGTCTCGTCGACGAGGTCGACGGCTTCGGTCCACTCGACGCGGCGGTCGCTACCGACCGGCGCGTACTGGTCGGCGAGCTGGAGCTTATCGAGGCCGAGCACGGACGCCTTGCGGACGAACCAGCGCCGCGCGAGCGGGTAGTTCTCCTCGACGGCGGCGATCATCGTCTCGACGACGGAGCCTTCGAGCTCGTTCGCCTGGTTCGTCGGCAGCATCGGATCGGGCACGCCGCGCAGCCGGTCGACCGAGAGCCGGTCGCCGACGATCGCGTCGTAGCACGCCGCCTGCACGTCGGCGACGCCGGCGAGCGCCCCGTAGACCGTGTCGAGCGCCGCGAGGCGGATCTCGCGATCGGGATGGTGGACATACGCGAGGAGCCGGTCGAGCGTGTGCGGCTCGGAGCCCTCGCCCGCGTCGAAGTCGACCGTCAGCGTCGCGAGCTCGCGACCGTGGAGCGACTCCCACGCGGAGATCGCCGGCCGCCGCGCGTTGAGCGCCTGCTCCTCGCCCTCGGGCAGGACGTACGGCTTCTCCTCGCGCGCGACCCGGAGACGGTGCGCGTACGGCTCGAGCTCCGGAGCCGCGAGCAACGCGTCGGCCTCCGCATCCTCGAGCGCGAGCCACTCGAGATCGGCGAAGAGGAGCAGACTCTCGAGGTCGGAAAGGCGGTCGCGGGCGAGCGTCGCGAGGTCGTTCGCCTCGGCGTCGGTCGCCTCGGTGTGCTCGCGCGCCGTCGCGTAGAAGCGCGCCCGGGCGATGTCCTCGTAGAGCGAGTCGAGCTCGGAGAGGAGCGCATGGAGCTCGGCGGGGCCGACGGAGCCAACGGTGCCGCGCCGCCGCTCTGCGAAGTCGCGGGCGCGGGCGAGAAGCTCGTTCCATGCGCTGCGGGCGGCGTCCGCGTCCGGGAGGAGATCGTCGAGATTCCAGCGGATGCCCGATGCGCTGAGTGAGGAGCTCACGGCCACGCGCGGCAGCGTACAGAGGTCCGCAGACGGCTGCGATACTGACCGCGATGCCTGTCCGCTGGCTCGTCTGGAGTGCGGCGCTCGTCGCCGGGATCGGAGGCGGTGTCGGGATCGCCGCCGCGACCCAGACGTCGGGCCAAGCCGCGGCGACCATTCCGGCCGCCCCGCAGGTCCCCAACCCGCGGCTCGATCCGGGCACGCAGCTCAATACCGTCGCGCCGGCCTTCACGCTGACCGACCAGTTCGGGAGGAAGGTCTCGCTCAGCTCGTTCCGCGGCAAGGTCGTCGTGCTCAGCTTCAACGATCCGCAGTGCACGACGATCTGCCCGCTGACGACGACCGCGATGCTCGAGGCGAAGCAGAAGCTTGGCGCGGCAGCTGCTGACGTCCAGCTCCTCGGCGTCACTGCGAACCCCGATGCGACGCAGGTCAAGTGGGTGCGGGCCTATTCGCAGGCGCACGGAATGCTGCACAAGTGGCTCTTCCTCACCGGCTCGCTGCCGAAGCTGCAGCGTGTCTGGAGCGGGTACGGGATCGGCGCCGCGGTCGTCCAGGGAGCGATCGACCACACGCCGGCGACGTTCGTCGTCGACCCGCAGGGGCGCGAGACGCGGCTCTACATCTCCGAGATGTCGTACTCGAGCGTCCCCCAGCTCGCCGAGGTCATGGCGCGGGGCATCGCCGCCGCCCTACCCGGCCATCCACACGTCGGCGACTCTGTGTCGCTCGCGCCGATCCCGCTCATCGGACCGCGCAAGCACGTCACGCTGCCGCGGGCGCCCCGCGGCGGGACGGTAGAGCTCGGCCCGGGACACGGCCCGCGGCTGCTCCTCTTCTTCGACACGTGGGAGAACGAGGTGTCGAATCTCTCCTCCGACCTCGTCGGGCTCAATCGCTACGCAACGCTCGACTCTTCGATCGCACCGCTCGTCGCGATCGACGAAGCCAACGTCGAGCCGTCGGCGCACGCCCTTTCGGACCTCCTGCGCAGGACCCCGGCGCTGTCGTATCCGATCGCGATCGACGCAGACGGCCGCGTGGCCGACGGCTACGGAGTGCAGGACTCACCGTGGCTGACGCTCGTCTCCGGCTCGGGTCGCATTCTCTGGCGCTACGACGTCGCGACGAACGGTTGGCCGAGCACACGTGTGCTCGTCAATCACGTGCGCTCCGCGCTGGCGCCCGCGCGGGGGTGACCGCGTCGCGCCCGGCGCGCCACGTGAGCGCGAGCGCGAGGCTGCCGATCGAGACGAGGTAGAGGACCCGCAGCCAGCCCGCCGTCGCGTCGGTGCCGGCCCCGATGCCGTGCGCGGTCGCCGCGATCCAGACGCCGAACGACCTGCGAGCAGCACCCCGAGCAGGACTCCCGAGGTGAGCAGCGCGTACGCGACGACACCCGCGGCGCGGGCGTCGTACCAGTCGATTCCGCTCACGACGTCGACGTCGCCAGCGGCGCGATCCCGCCCGACGACGGCGCGATCGAGCCGCCGCCGCCGAGCGTGGAACCGCGCTGCCTACTCCTGGAGGAAGCAGAGCTCCCGGACTGCGATCCGGTGCTGGTCGACGATGACATCGCAGTCGCGGGATGCCCTTGCCGGACGAGGACGAGGGCGACCGCAAAGCCGGTTGCGGCGGTCAGGGCCACCGTCCGCTTCGCGACCTCGGCGCGCCTGCGCCCTGCCTCCACTCTCGTCCGCCTGGGCACGTCTGCATTGAGTCGCCCGAGAATGAGCCGGGCCTGAGAGACGGCGAAGAAGGCCCTAAGAAGCCGCGGCTGCGATCTGTCAATTCTTTGAAAAGCGTGGCGGCTATCCCCCAGAAGGGGTATGCCGGTCACGGGAACCCCTGCTCAACTGTGAGGAGTCCACGCCGACAGCGAGCGGCCGCCGGGTAATCGGCCGCGTCCCCCTCGACGGGTTCCTCCAGTTTCCAATGCGGCCACTCCGCTCTCTCATACTGTTGCTCGTAGTCGCCACGTTCCTTCTCGTGGCACTCATCCGGCCGCTGCCCGGCCTCGCGGGCGGGACGCAGCAAACGCGAAAGCACTCGCACAGGCTCAGCCAGAGGCGCCGCCTTTGGCTGGCGAAGCGTCGCGTGGAGCAGCGGCGCGCGCGGGTCGTCGAGTACGCGAGACGATTCGTCGGAGTCCCGTACGAGTGGGGCGGCTCGTCTCCCCGCACCGGGTTCGACTGCTCGGGCCTCGTGCGGTTCGTCTACCAGCACTTCGGGATCTCGCTACCGCACTCGAGCTACGGCGACTTGTCGCACGGGCGGGCCGTCCTGCGCAAGTACCTCAAGCCGGGCGATCTCGTCTTCTTCGCCGGAGCTAGCCACGTCGGGATCTACGTCGGCCGTAACCGGGTGATCGACGCACCGCACAGCGGAGCCGTCGTCCATGTCTCGACGATGAGCGACTGGTACTCGTCCGAGTACGACGGCGCGCGCCGCCTCCTGCCTAGTTGATCCCGGCGAGCAGCGGCGCGGCGCACTCCCCGAGCAGGCGGTACCCCTCGACGGACGGATGGTCGCCGTCGTCGCTCCAGTCGAAGCCCGCACTCGCGAGAGTGTCGTGGAACGGGAGATGCGCGACCCCGCCAATCGCCCATATGAGCTCGTTCAGGCGCGCGATCTCGCTCGCGGCGCGCGCGTCTCCGGCCGGCCACGGGAGAACGTCGGGCACTGCGACCGCGAGGCCCGCGTCCCGCCCGCGCTCGACCATCGCCTCGAGGTTGCGGGCGGCCTCCTCGGCCGGGCGCTGCTGGGCGATGTCGTTGATCCCGCCCTGGACGACGAGCACGTCGGCGCCGCCGAGGACGAGCTCCAGCCTGCGCGCGATCTGGTCCGTGCGCTCGCCGTAGACGGCGGACGTCCGGAACTCGAGCCGGCCGTCCGACTGCGCCGCCCACCATTGCCACTGGCTCCGCTCGTCGGGAGCAGCGATGCGCGCACGGACCGCCGGGTCGGGATCCCAGAGCGGCGATCCCGCCGAGATCGAGTCGCCGACGACCGCGACGCGGGGCATCTTCTTCTACTCGTCGCGGGGCGCGAGCTCGACGACGAGATCGCACTGGAGCGCGTCGGCGATGCGGAGCAGCGTGTCGATGCGCGGAGGCCGGCCGCCGCGCTCGAGGCGGGCGATGGCCGACTGCGTCGTTCCGCAGCGCTCGGCGAGCTCGCGCTGGGAGAGGCCCATCGTGGCGCGGCGCTCGGCCACGCGATCGGCGATCTGGGCGAAGAACCAGCCCTTGTCGCGGGTCGCGATTTTCTCATGGAGTCTCTCGACCGGACCCTTCGCGGGCTCGCGCGTCTTGGCAGCCATCGCCGTAATGCTATGCGGGGACGACCGGATCGCCTAGCCGGACGCGGCCGGGCCGGACGACATTGCAGTAGACGCCGAGCGGCAGCGGCTCCGTCACGCCTTCACGGCGGTAGCCCGCAAGCGTGTCCAGCGTCGGGAAGGCAAACTCGCCGGTGTCGGGACTCCTCGTCGTGACGACGCACCGCCCGACGTCTCCGAGCGGCGCGACGACGGCTTCGCCGACCCGCACGTGCGAGCCGAGCCAGGTGTCCTCCTCGTGCTCGCCGACGCCGTCGATCTCGAAGAGCATGCGGAACTGGCGGCCGTCGGGAACCTCCGCAGCGCCGGCTTCCTTCCCCAGCCGCTCGAGCGACGCCCTCGAGACGATCGACGCCCAGCCGCCCTGGTCACTGCCGCGGTCGACCGCGCCGCGCTCCGACCAGAGCAACGTGAGCGGCTCACCGGCAAGCTCGGAGATCGCCTCCTCCCACGGCCCGCCGACGCGCCGGGACGGATGCGGCGTGCCGTAGAGCGTCGCTTCGGCCGGCTCGCCGGGCTCGACGACGCCGTCGATCTGCTCACCACCCGGCAGCTCGAACACCAGCCGACGCGTGGGTTCGTCCCACTCCGGCCGGATCTGCATGAGCTGCGGGAAGCGCTTGCCGTTCGCGAGGCGCCCGTCGGCGTCGACGAGCCAGAAGCGACGGTCGCCGACGACGCCCGCGCTCGTCAGCTCGATCTCCTCCGGATGGACGAGATGGAGCGACTTCACGGGGGCGATCGAGATCCGGACGACGGTGGCTGCCACCCCGAGAAGCTATCTAGCCGGACGGCTCGTGCATGTCGACGACCTCGCCCCCGCGCCGCAGCCCGCTCCCGTCGACCTCGAAGATCCAGAAGTTGCGACCGATGACGTGGACGGCGACGTTGTAGACGGGGATCTCACCGATCCTCCCCTCGAACGAGCCCGCATGGGCATGGCCGTGGAGGACGAGGTCGGCCCCGTTCTCGGCGATGGGCGTCGCGAGGCGGTCGCAGCCGAGGAACGTGCGGATCCCGTCCGGCTCTCCCTCGAGCGTGCCGGCAATCGGCGCATAGTGGAGGAGCACGACGCGGACGTCGCAGTGCACGACGGCCTGCAAACCGGACGCGATCGCCTCCGCCTCGGCGGTCGTCTCCGCGTAGACGCGGCGCAGGAGCGGCTCGCCGAAGTCGGGGAGCGCGGAGCCGGGGAAGCCGCCGACGAAGCCCTTCGTCCCGACGACGCCGAGCTCGAGCTCGCCGATGCGACACGTGGCGAACTCGCGGTCGAGGACCCGCACGCCCGCGCTCGCCAGCACGTCCTTCAGCTCGTCGACGCGCCCGGCGTGCGTGTCGTGGTTGCCGAGCACCGCGAAGACGGGGACGTCGACGCCGCGGCACGCCGCCGCAAGCACCTCCGCCTCCTCCGGCTCGCCCCGCGTAGTGAGGTCGCCGGCGAGGAGGACGACGTCGGCCTTCCCCGCGAGGTCGGCGAACGCCCTCTCGAGCCGTTCGGCGCTCGCGTCGGAGGCATGGACGTCGGCAGCGGCGGCGATGCGCATCACGGCCACCTCAATGTTGCTGAAACGGGCAAAACGGAAACGACCCGCGGATGCCGGAGCCCAC
>DATKRA010000059.1:0-37696 GCA_035532455.1 Gaiellaceae bacterium
CCGGCGATCGTCCTCTTCGCGCTGTCGATCCTCCTCTTCCCGGACGGGTCCCTGCCTTCCGGGCGCTGGCGGATTCCGCTCGGCGCCTTCGTTGTTTCCGCTGCGGTCTGGCTCGCCGGCGCCTACGCCCTCGCCGCGGACATCATCGTCGCGAACGACATCCGCATCGACCCGACGGGAAACCTCGTGCAAGGGGACAATCCGACCGGGAACTGGGCCTGGTGGTCCGTCTCGCAGAACGTCTTCTTCGACATGCTCGGAGTCGTCGGGGTCGCGTGGCTGATCAGCCAGATTCCGGTCTATCGGCAGGCGACCGGCATCCGCCGGGCTCAGCTCAAGGCGCTCCTGCTCGGCGCCGGGACCGGGTTCGTCGGCGGCATGCTCGCGATCACACTATCGAGCTCGGGCGTCTTCTTCATCCTCGGGACGATCGGCACGATCGGCCTGCTCGGGATCCCGGCCGGGATCGGCGTGGGCATTCTCCGCTACCGCCTGTACGAGATCGACCGGCTGATATCGCGGACGCTGTCGTACGCGCTGCTGACGGGGCTGCTTGTGGGAGTCTTCGTCGGGCTCGTGCTGCTCACGACCCGCGTGCTGCCGTTCTCGTCGCCCGTCGGCGTGGCGGCGTCGACGCTCGCCGCCGCAGGGCTCTTCTCTCCCCTGCGCGGCCGGCTGCAGCGGCTCGTCGACCGCCACTTCAACCGCGCCCGCTACGACGCAGAAGCAACCGTCGCAGCCTTCGGTGCGCGGCTACGCGACGCCATCGACCCCGAGACCGTGCTCACCGAGCTTGCCGCCACGGCCGGCAGGTCGCTCCAGCCCACGCACGTGAGCGTCTGGGTGAGAGCGTCGTGACCCGCTCGCGCGTGGCCCTTCTGCTCGGCGTCGTCGCGGCGCTGCTGATCGCGGCGAGCGTCCCGTTGTCGGCGCTCGCGCATCAGCTCAGCTTCGGCGCGGTCGGGCAGCCGCTGCTGATGATCCCGTTCGGCGCCGTCGGCACACTCGTCGCCAGCCGGCAGCCGCGTAACCCGATCGGCTGGCTCCTGCTCGCGATCGCTGTCACGGCGACCGGCGGCGCGGACGCGGGCTTCTACGCCGTTCGCGCGTACGACATCGACCACCACGGCCTCCCCCTTTCGCGGCTGGCCGTGTTCCTGACCCAGGGCTGGGCATCAATGCTCGTCCTTCTGCCCCTGCCGATCCTCTTCTTCCCCGACGGAAGGGTCACGCGGCCGTGGCGCTGGACGCTCGGCGCGTACATCGCGCTCATGGCGGTGCTGGTCGAGCACCTTGTGGTCACGGACTGGGGCGCGTTCACCGAGCACACTCTCCGGATCGACTCCTCGGGCGAGCTCAAGCAGCTCGGCACCAACAGCAGCGGCGGCCCCGGCTTCGCGGTCGTCGTGATCGGCTTCCTGGCTATCTCCCTCTCGTGGGTCGTCCGCCAGGTCGTCCTCTACCGGCGCTCGAGCGGCGACACGCGGCAACAGCTGAAGTGGCTGCTGGCCGGCGGCTCGTTCGCGGTGTTCGGCTTCTTCCTCGCGATGACGATCGGCTCAGGGAGCCACGGCGTCCTTGCCGCGATCGGCAAGGTCGGCTTCCTCGGGCTCATCGCGCTGCCGATCTCGATCGGGATCGGGATCCTGCGCTACCGGCTGTACGAGATCGACCGGCTGATCTCGCGGACGCTCTCCTACGCGCTCCTGACCGGTCTCCTCGTCGGCGTCTTCGTCGGGCTCGTGCTGCTGACCACCCGCGTGCTGCCGTTCTCGTCGCCCGTCGGCGTCGCCGCCTCGACGCTCGCCGCGGCCGGGCTTTTCGCCCCGCTGCGTAGCCGCCTGCAGCGCCTCGTCGACCGCCGCTTCAACCGCGCGCGCTACGACGCCGAAGCTCTTGTCGCCGCCTTCGGCGCCCGCCTGCGCGACGCCGTCGACCCGGAGACCGTCCTCACCGAGCTCGCGGCCGCCGCGGGCGGCTCCCTCCAGCCCGCGCACGTCTCGGTCTGGATCAAGCCGTGAGACGGATCTCGCCGGTCACGCTCGCGATCCTGGCGTTGTTCATCGGCCTTGTTGTGCTCAATCTCGTGCTGTCGCACGACATTCCGTCCGGAACGGGACTCAAAGGGGTCGGGATCATCACGCTCCCGTTCTTCGCCGTCGGCCTGCTCATCGCGCGCCGCCGCCCGCGCAACTCGATCGGCTGGATCTTCCTCGCATTTGCGCTTGCCGTACTCCTCAGCATCGACGCGGCCAACTACGCGGTGCTCGTCTTCCGCGTCCACCGGGCGCTGCCGCTCGGCCGGCTCGCCGTCTTCCTCGCGCCGGCGTGGGTGCCTGTGCTCGTCTTGGCTCCGCTCCCGATCGTCCTCTTCCCCGACGGGAAGATCCCGCCGGGGCGATGGCGGTGGACGTTCTGGGCGTACATCGCCCTCGGCGCCGCCCTTCTGGCCACGCTTGGCACGCAGAACTTCGGTGCGTTCACGGAGCGGCACCTCACGATCGACAAGTCCGGCTCTCTCTCAGCGCTGAGCGCGCCCGTGCACGGAGTCGCAGCGGTCCTCAACACGGCGGCACTCGTCGGGTACGCGACGTGCTTCGCCTCCATGGTCGCGTACCAGATCGTCCACTTCCGCCGCTCGACCGGGGACGAGCGCCAGCAGCTGAAGTGGTTCCTCGCGAGCGGCGCGCTCGCCGTGGGCGGCCTGATCGTCGCCACCCAGTCGAACACGCTCGGGTTCATGTTCGTCTTCATCGTCGCGCTGCCGCTCGGGATCGGCTTCGGGATCCTCAAGTACCGGCTGTACGACATCGACCGGCTCATCTCCCGAACCGTCTCCTACGCACTCCTGACCGGGCTGCTCGTCGGGGTCTTCGTCGGACTCATCCTCCTCACGACGCGCGTGCTGCCGTTCTCGTCACCGGTCGGCGTCGCGGCGGCCACGCTCGCCGCGGCTGCCTTGTTCAGTCCGCTGCGGAGCCGGCTGCAGCGGCTCGTCGACCGCCGCTTCAACCGCGCCCGCTACGACGCCGAGGCGACCGTAGCCGCGTTCGGAGCCCGCCTCCGTGACGCGATCGACGTCGATTCCGTCCTCGCGGAACTCTCCTCGGTCGCGGCCCGCTCGCTCGAGCCTGCGACCGTCACGGTCTGGGTCCGTAACGATCCCGGAACGTCCCCCGCGTAGGCTCCCTCGCGTCGAGTCAACGAGACGGGAGGCGGACGATGGACGCAGTGCGGCGCGGCGCTTGGGTGGTGCTGAAGTACGTGACCTCGCTCTTCTTCGTGGGAGTGATCGTGCAGTTTTTCCTCGTCGGCTACGGGCTGTTCGACATGAAGCACGGCGCGACGATCGACAACGCGAAGAGCCTCGACGCACACCGCGGCGTCGGGTTCCTCCTGTCCGACATCGGCGCCGTCCTGATCCTGCTGCTCGCGCTCCTCGCCTGGCCGCCCACGAAGCTCCTCGTGCGCTGGATCGTCCTCGCGGTGCTCGCGTTCGTGCAGGGGATCCTCGCCGCCGCCGGGTTCAACCACTGGGTGATCGGCATGTTCCACCCGGTGAACGCGCTGATCCTGCTCGGGCTCTCCGGGTACCTCGCGCATTACGCGTGGCGGGCGGGACGAAGCGCAGGGGAGGCGCCCGCAGCTATCGTCGAGACGGGATGACCGACTGGAACCAGCAAGTCATCGAGGAGTTCCGAGCGAACGAAGGCCGCGTCGGAGGCAACTTCGAAGGACGCACGCTCCTGCTCCTCCACCACACGGGCGCGAAGACCGGCACCGAGCGCATCAACCCGCTCGCGTACCAGCGCCTCTCCGACAACTCCGTCGCGATCTTCGCCTCGAAGGGCGGTGCGCCGACGACTCCCGACTGGTTCCACAACCTCGTCGCGCATTCCGACGTGAAGGTCGAGATCGGCACCGAGACGTTCTCCGCTCACGCGCGTGCGGCGGAAGGTGCCGAGCGCGAGACCATCTGGGAGAAGCAGAAGCAGGACTGGCCCGGCTTCGCCGACTACGAGGAGCAGACGAAGGGCATCCGCGAGATCCCCGTCGTCATCCTCGACATCAGCTCCTAGAGCAGCGCGAGCACGTCCTCGCCGTAGCGATCGAGCTTCGCCGGGCCGACGCCCGCGATCTGGGACAGCTCGCCGAGCGACCGCGGCTGTGCGGCGGCGATCTCGTGGAGAACCTTGTCGTGGAAGACGACGTACGGCGGAACGCCGTCCTCGCGCGCGCGCTCGAGCCGCCACGCGCGGAGGCGCTCGGCGACCGGCGTCCACTCGACCGTGCTCTGCGCGACCTTGCTCTGCGCGACCGGCGACGGCTGGGCGAAGCCGAGTTCCACGAGGAAGCGGGAGCGCTTGCCCGACCAGCTGAGCCAGAGGACACGCTCCGCGCGCGTCATCCCGACGTAGAGCAGGCGCCGCTCCTCGTCGATCTCAGCCGGCGTCCGAGCCTGGCGCGACGGCAGCTCCTTCTCCTCGAGCCGCGGCAGGAAGACGGTGTCGAACTCGAGGCCCTTCGCCTTGTGGAGCGTGAGAAGGTTGACGCCGCGCGCTTCGTCGCCGCCCGAGTCAAAGCGTCGGCGCAGGTCGACGACGAACGCCGCTGCGTCGCCGTCGAAGGCCGCCGCGAGCGTGACGAGCCGGGCGAGGTCGGTCTGGCGGACGAGCTCGCGTTCGCCGAGCTTCTCCGGCAGCTCCTCGAGCCAGCCTGCCTCGAGCGCCGCGGCGCGCACCGCGGCGGCCGCGTCCTCCCCGCTCCGCTCGAGGCGCCTCATGAGCCGCCGTGCCGCGTCGCGGTCGAGGAGCGACGAGCCCTGGAACGGGATCTTCGCGTCGTGGAGCGCCTCCTCGAAGTCGGTCAGCCGCGCGTTCGTGCGGCAGAGGATCGCGACGCGCTCGAGCTGCGTGCCGTCGGCACGGATCCGCTCGGCGATCGCACGCGCCTCGTCTTCGGGCGATGGGAACGCGCTCACGGTGGGCTCCGGCCCGTCGGCGCGCGTCGGACGCAGTGTCTTCTCCGCGCCGCCGAGCCGCGGCACGAGCCGGTTCGCGAGCGCGAGCACCTGCGGCGTCGAGCGGTAGTTCTCCTCGAGCCTCACGACGGTCGCGTGCGGGAAGCGGCGCGGCACGGCGAGGAGATGCTCAGGCCCGGCGCCCGTGAACGCGTAGATCGACTGGTAGTCGTCGCCGACGACGCAGAGGTCGTCGCGGTCGCCGAGCCAGAGGTCGAGGAGCGTCTGCTGGAGGAGGTTGACGTCCTGGTACTCGTCGACCGTGAAGGCGCGGTACTGGGCGCGGAACGTCGCCGCAGCGTGCTCGTCCTGCTCGAACAGCCGGACGGCGCCTTCGAGCAGGTCTTCGAAGTCCATGAGCCCCTGCTCGGCCTTGCCGCGCTCGTAGTCGCGGTAGATGCGCGCCATGAGGTCGTGCGGGATCGGCGGCTCGCGGTCGGCGGCGGCTCTGAGGTACTCCGCCGGTGAGATGCGGCGGTTCTTCGCCCACTCGATCTCGGTGGCAAGGTCGCCCGCGGGCCGGAACTTGTACGCGCCCGGCAGACGGTTGCCGAGGTGGCGGAGCGGCAGCGCCTTCGACGGGAGGATCCGGCCGACCGAGTCGGGCGCGAAGTGGCGCAGCTGGCGGAGCGCCGCGGAGTGGAACGTGCCGGCGCGGACACGCGTCACGCCGAGCGTCGAGAGGCGTGCCCGCAGCTCGCCGCCGGCCTTGTCGGTGAACGTCACCGCCATGATCTCGTCCGGCCGGAACACGCCGGTCGCAACCTGGTGCGCGATCCGCCGCGTGATCGTCGTCGTCTTCCCGGTCCCGGCGCCCGCAAGGATGCAGACCGGCCCGCGCACCGCCTCGGCGGCACGGCGCTGCTCGGGATTCAGTCCGTCGAGCGGGTCCACCCGCTCACGGTAACCGGGCCTCCGGCCGGAAACGTGACGAGACTCCGGCGGCTCTGTCACCTTCAGCGCGACGCCCGGTCTGCCGATGAGGTCCCGGCATGGGCTGGCGCGATCGCGACTATGCGAAGTGGACTGATGAAGAGCGCCGGAGTTTCTACGGCTCCGGGGCTACGTACCCGAGCCTGGACCCGTCACCGCGCAGGACGGGAGGCGGCCTACTCCGACCCGGAGCAGGGCTCGCGGCTCTCGCGAGCCTCGCAATAGCCCTTGGACAGCTTCCGCTGCACCATCCCCTCCTGCCCGCGCTTCACATCGGAGGTACTCCGGCAAGACCGGCGCCCGCGTCGCCAGTCAGCACGATCAGCGGGCCGTCGACGGCAGCCGTCGGGTCGAACCTCGCGCTCCGCGGCGCCGCTCCGCCTGGCGCGGTCACGGTCGAGGGCAGCTACGACGCGGGCCGAACGTGGATGGTGCTGGCGACGGTCCAGTCCTCCGGTGGGATGTACGCAGCGCAGATCGCGTTGAGCCAGCCGGGCGATCTCTCCATCAAGATCCTGTTCGCCGACGGGTCGGCCGCAACCGGCTCTGTAGTCGTTCGGTAGCGCTATGTGCCGGAACTCCGGCGACTAGCGCTTGCGCTTCTCGACCGGGAGGCCCAGCCGGCTCCAGGCGTGCATGCCGCCCTTGAGGTTCTCGACCTCGAACCCCGCCCGGCGGAGCGTGCGGGCGGCCGAGGCGCTCCGGTGCCCGCTCGCGCAGACCGTGACGATCGTCCGGTCGCGCGGAAGCTTGTCGAGCCGGCGCCGGACCGAGCCGAGCGGAACGTTGTCGGCGCCGCGGATGTGTCCGCGCCGCCACTCGGCCGGCTGGCGGACGTCGAGGACGAAGACGGAACGCTTGCCGAGCCGGCCGGCGAGCTCGGCCGGGTCGGTGTGCGGAGTGCGGCTGAACAGCCCCATGCTCAGTTTCGCGTGGCGCGGTCGACTACGCGGACGAGCTTCTCGCGCACCTGGGTCGCGAGCGGTGTGAGGTCGTCTCGGTCGACGATGGAGAGCATCCGCTCGGCGTCGATGGCCGAGACGTGCGTCTCGCCGTCCCGCTCGTACACGACGATGTTGCAGGGGAGCAGCGTGCCGAGCTCGGGGTCGGCCGTGAGCGCCTCGTGGGCGAGCGGCGGGTTGCAGGCGCCGAGAATCACGTAGGGCTCGCCGTCGACGTCGAGCTTCTCCTTCAGGGTTGCCTGGACGTCGATCTCCGTGAGCACGCCGAAGCCTTCGCTCTGCAGCTCGGCGCGAACGCGCTCGACGGCGTCGGCGAATGAAAGCGTCGTGGTGTGGGTCAGCGTGTAGCCGGTTGCGGTGGGCATGTGCATTCCTCCTCGAGGTAGCGGCGGCGCGCCTTCTCGGCCTTGAGCCGGTGGGCGTGCGCGCCTGCGGGGGCGATCTCGTGACGGTCGAGGTGCGCGAGGATCGCGGTTTCGCCGGCGACGATCTCGCCGTCGGGCGTGACCAGCACGGGAATCGTGTCGGTGCCCGTGCGCTCGCGCAGGACGACGCGGTCCTCCTTCTCGACCGGCACCTGGCGGCTGAGGTGGTCGACGCCCAGCTCCGTCAGCCGCTGCCGAACACGGCGGGAGGCGGGGCACCACTCGGTCTGCCAGAGCTCGTACATATGCACCACTATACAACTAAACAGTCTGATAGTGTAAGAGACATGACGTTACCCCGCCCTCTCCCCCCTGAGCTCGCGGAGTTGATCGCCCGACGCTTCCGCGTGCTCGGCGACCCTCTCCGCGTACGCCTTCTCGATCAGCTCCGCGACGAGGAGCTGAGCGTGAGCGCGCTCGCCGAGCAGCTCGGCGCCGGGCAGCAGAACGTCTCGAAGCACCTCACCGTCCTCGCCGACGCGGGCATGCTCACCCGCCGCAAGGACGGCACGCACGTCTACTACCGCATCGCCGACGAGGGCGTCTTCGCCCTCTGTGAGCAGGTCTGCGGCTCGGTGCAGTCGCAGCTCGCGACGCTTGCCGCCCTCGTCGGCGCCACCTCCTGACGAAAGGACGAACGAGATGGATGTCACCACGGAGACCTTCGAGCGGCACGTGATCGAGCGTTCGCGCGAACTACCCGTCGTCGTCGACTTCTGGGCCGCCTGGTGCGGTCCGTGCCGCACGCTCGGCCCCGCGATCGAGGCAGAGGTCTCCAAGCGCGCCGGCGCTGTCGAGCTTGCGAAGATCGATGTCGACGCGGAGCAGATGCTCGCCGCGCAGTACGGGATTCAGAGCATCCCGACCGTCGCCGTGTTCCGCAACGGCGAGCCCGTCACCGGCTTCGTCGGCGCGCATCCGGCGGCCGCGATCGGCCGCTTCCTCGACGAGACGCTCGAGAAGCACGGCGCCGCGGTTCCGACGGCGTAGCGCTTACCAGCGGGAGCGGCGCCCGCGGCGGCTCGTGTACAGGAGCCGCGGGCGCGCAGTCTCCATGCCGGCCTCTTCGAACTGCTCGCGGTGGCCGAGAAGGTTCGCAACGCGGCTGACGTCCGCCTGCTGATCCGGAAGGACGAGCGTCGTGCCCTGGCCGGTGTTGCCCGCGCGGCCGGTGCGGCCGACGCGGTGGATGTAGCCCTTCGTGTCCTCCGGCGGGTCGTAGTTGATGACGTGCGCAATCGCCTCGAGGTCGAGGCCGCGCGCGGCGACGTCGGTTGCGACGAGCGTCGTCACCTTCCCCGAGCGGAACCGCTCGAGCGCGCGCTCGCGGGCGCTCTGGGTCAGGTCGCCGTGCATCGCGGCGGTCTCGACGCCGTGGCTGCGCAGCTTCGCGGCGAGGCGGTCGGCGCCGCGCTTCGTCCGCACGAACACGAGCGAGAGGCCCGGCTCGGCCTGGAGCAGCTCGACGAGGCGCTCGACCTTGTCGTTCGCGGTGACGGAGACGAAGCGGTGGTCGACCGCGCCGTCGGAGTGCTGGGACGGCAGCTCCGCGGAGAAGCGCGACGCGTTGAGCGTGTAGGCGCTCGCGAGGCTGCCGACCTCGCCGTCGAGCGTCGCGGAGAAGAGCATCGTCTGGCGCTTCGCCGGGAGGAGCCGGACGATCTTCTCGACCTGCGGCTTGAAGCCCATGTCGAGCATCCGGTCGGCCTCGTCGAGGACGAGGATCCGAATCGCGCTGAGCGAGATGAGCCGCCGGTTCGCGAGGTCGGTGAGGCGGCCCGGCGTGGCGACGACGATGTGCGCGCCCTTGAGCTTCTTCGCCTGCGCCGGGATCGGCGCGCCGCCGTAGGCGGGCGCGGTGCGGATCCCGAGCGGGGCGCCGAGCAGCGTCAGTTCCTCGGTCACCTGCAGCGCGAGCTCGCGCGTCGGGACGAGGACGAGCGCCGCGGGCGCCGTCTCGTCGGGCGAGACCCGCTCGACGAGCGGCAGGCCGAAGGCGAGCGTCTTGCCCGAGCCCGTCGGCGCCTGGCCGAGAATGTCGCGGCCGGCGAGCGCGTCGGGGATGACGAGGGTCTGAATGCGGAACGGTGCGGTGATGCCGCGGTCGACGAGCGATTGCTCGACTTCCGCGCTCACGCCGAGCTCGGAAAAGCTTTCGGACATGTGGTGTTCGACTCCTTTTATTGCTGGATTCGAGAACCAAGAGCTCGAATCCTTGGAGGAACGAGAACCTGAGTCTCACTGGACGACCCATGCCGTCCGTGAAATCAGGGTAGCAGCGGGTGCGGAGACCCGAACTCCGCCGCTGCCTCGGCGAGCGTGGCGACCGGGCCGACGCAGACGTCCTCGCCGTCGAACAGCTCCAGCCAGTCCGCCAGCGGACGGGCCGCGAAGATCGCCGCGAGCTCGGCCGCGAGCTCCTCCTGCTCCGGCGCGTACTGGCGGCCGGTGAGGTCGGCGCGGTCGAGAAGCTCGACGAGGCGCTGCCAGAAGACGGGCTCGAGCGCGGCGACGGTGAGCCGGCGCGCGTCGGCGGTCGCGTAGATCCGGTAGCAGGCGAGACCGCCGGTGAGGAAGCGCGGCGACGGATCGCCGCCGAGGCGGTGGGCGGCGAGACGGTGCGCGCCGTGCGTCATCGAGACGACGAGGTGGGAGCCGCGGCCGGTCTTCTCCCGCTCGAGCAGCGCGGCGAGGATCTTCGCCACGGCGCCGAGGGCACCGGCGGCGAAGTCGGCGACGGGAACGGGCGGCAACCCCGGAGCGGTGTCCTCGAGGACGCCCGCCCAGCCGAGGTAGTTGAGGTCGTGGCCGGCGCGCTGCGCGTGCGGGCCGTCGACGCCGAAGCCCGTGATCGAGCAGTAGACGGCAGTCGCCGGTGCGTGCTCGGGGCCGATCCCTAGCCGCGAGGCGACGCCGGGCCGGAACGACTCGAGGACGACGTCCGCCTGCGCGAGCAGTTCGAGCGCCGGGGCCGGATCCTCCTTCAGGTCGACGACGACCGACTGCTTGCCGGCCACGAGCGCTTCGTGCCAGGCCGGAGCGGTGGCGCGCATCGCGTCGCCGCCGGGCGGCTCGACGCGGACGACGCGCGCGCCAAGCTCGAGCAACTCGCGCGACGCAAAGGGCCCGGGCAGGAAGCGAGTGAAGTCGACGACGAGGAGGCCGCGGAGCGGTTCCATGCCCCGAACCTACGGCAGCGGCCGCTGGACGTAGCGGTAGCCGAACCGCCCCTTGATGCAGAGGTTGCCGCGCGTCACGTCGTGGTCGTCGGGGGAGCTGACCTTGACGATCTCGCCGTCCTGCGTGTGCAGCGTGAGGTTGCAGCCGACGCCGCAGTACGGGCAGATCGTGTCGGTCTCCTCCTGCTCGGATTCGCGCCACTCGCCGGCGGCGCGCAGCTCGTACTCACTCGTCGGCATGAGCGCGCCCGTCGGGCAGACCGCGATGCAGTTGCCGCAGTAGACGCACGCGGAGTCGGGGAGCGGGACGTCGAGCTCGGTGGAGATGTGCGCCTCGAAGCCGCGCCCGGCGACTGCGATCGCGAACGTGTTCTGGTGGTCGACGCCGCAGGCCTCGACGCACTTGTAACAGAGGATGCACTTCGAGTAGTCGCGCATGTAGAGGTCGTTGTCGAGCTTCGGCGCGGGCGCCGGCGGCGTTCCCAGGCGCTCCGGGTGCGCGTCGTAGTCGGCGATGTAGCGCAGCGCGTCGGGCGCCGTCGAGAGGTCGGTCGCGGAGCCGAGCAGCTCGAGGACGAGACGGCGGCTCGTGCGGACTCGCTCGGAATCGGTGTGCACCACCATCCCGTCCGTCGCCTTGCGCGAGCAGGCGGGGACAAGCGTGCGCGCACCTTCGAGCTCGACGACGCAGACGCGGCAGACGTTGACCGGCGTCAGCGTTTCGCCGTAGCAGAGCGTCGGCGTCTCGATTCCGGCCGCGCGGGCGGCATCGAGGATCGTCGCGCCTTCCGCAACCTCGGTCGTGACTCCGTCGATCGTGATCTTCACAGGAGCGCCAATCCTGACTGGACCGCGTTCGCGGCGGTCTGGCCGAGGCCGCAGATCGACGCGTCGCGCATCACCTGCGCGAGCTCGGCGAGAACCGGTCGGTCGTTGCGATGGAGTGCCTCGACCTGGCGGACAGTTCCGATCCGGCAGGGGACGCACTGGCCGCACGACTCCTCGCGGAAGAACTCCGCGATCGAGTGGATCGCGCCGCGCAGGTCCGCGTCCGCGCCGAAGACCATGACGACGCCCGAGCCCAGCGTGACGTTGAAGTCGAGCGCGATGTCGAGCTCGTCCGGGCCGAGGAACGTCCCGGCCGCACCACCGAGCAGCACGGCCTTCGCGGGTTCGGCGCCGGCGTCGTCGAGCAGCTGACGGAGCGGCGTCCCGAGCTCGCGCTCGTACAGCCCCGGCCGCGCGACGTTGCCCGAGAGGCAGAAGAGCCGCGTCGGGCGCGCGTCGCCGAGCAGGATGTGCGGGACGTTGACGAGCGTCTCGACGTTGTTGACGACGGTCGGCTTCCCGAAGAGGCCGACCTCGACCGGGAACGGCGGCTTGTTGCGCGGCTCGCCGCGGTAGCCCTCGATCGACTGGAAGAGCGCCGTCTCCTCGCCGCAGACGTACGCGCCCGCGCCGATGCGCAGCTCGATGTCCGCGTCGCTTGCCGCGATCGCGTCGCGCATCCGCTCGTGGGCGAGCGGGTACTCGGCGCGGATGTAGACGTAGCCTTTCTCGCAATCGGCGGCGAGCATCGCGATCGCGATCGCCTCGACGATCGCGTCGGGCTCCTCCTCCATGAGGACGCGGTCCTTGAACGTGCCCGGCTCGGATTCGTCGGCGTTGCAGACGAGGTAGTGCGGCCGCGCGGGCTGGCCGGCGACCGCGCGCCACTTCGCGGCCGTCGGGAACGCGGCGCCGCCGCGGCCGAGAAGTCCGGCTTGCTCGATCGCGTCCATCACGCCCTCGGGGCCAAGCTCGCGGGCGCGCGCGAGCGCCTCTCCTGCGGGGAAGCCCTTGAGCAGCCGGTCGCCGTGCACGGGTAGGCGCGTCTCCGGAAGCTGAACCTCGCGCGGCTCCTCGCCCGCCGTCACGCGCAGCGATGCGGGCGCGAGCTCGCACAGGCCGAGGCACGGCGACGCGACGGCGCCTTCAGGCACCTCGGCGCCTTTGAGCCGGCAGGCGAGGTCAGTGCAGACGTGGAGCACGTCCGGCGGGCGCTCCTCCAGCGAGAGCATCGCGTAGAAGGTCGCGACGCCGTACGCCTCCGCGGGCGGGACGTCGAGCCGGCGGGATGCGTACCCGAGCGCGCCTGGCGTGACCCAGCCGACGCGCCGCTGCGCCGCGCGCAACGCCGGGAGCAGAAGCTGCCGCCGGTGCCGGTCGCGGCGCGCGACGCGGCCGTCCGCCGACACCTCGACGCCCACGACGGCGTCGATCGCGTCCCGCTCGGCGGCGGTCGCCTCGGCGTCGATGAGCTTGAGGTCAGGCAACGGGCTCCAGTCGGATCGCGGTCGCCTTGAACTCCGCCGTCCCCGACTGCGGGTCGGTGGCGTCGATCGTGAGGACGTTCGTCGCGACGAGGTCGGGGAAGTGGAGGTTCATGAACGCGAGGCCGGGCCGCAGCGTCGCGTCGTAGCGCGCGGGCGCCTCGACCGAGCCGCGGCGCGAGACGACGCGCACGCGCGAGCCGTCGGCGACGCCGTACCGCTCGCCGTCCTCGGGTGCGAGAAGGATCGCCTCGCCGCCGACGTGGAGCGGCGAGCCGTAGCGGTTCGACTGGACGCCGGTGTTGAACGACTCGAGCCGCCGCCCGGTCGTGAGGCGCAGCGGGAAGTCGGCGTCGAGCAAGTCGACCGGCGGGTCGTACTCGACCGGCATGAACGGCGCACGCTCGGCGACGACCGCGTCCCAGAGCCGGCCGTGGAGGAAGAGCGCGCCGGGGTCGTCCTCGTCCATGCACGGCCACTGGATCCCGCCGAGCTCCTCGAGGCGCGTGTAGCTCATCCCCGCGTGCATCGGCGAGAGCGAGCGCAACTCCTCCCAGACGTCCGCCGCGTGCGGCGAGCCGAGATCGTGGCCGAGCCGGCGCGCAAGCTCGTAGACGAGCTCGACGTCGTCGCGCGCGCCCGCCGGCGGCTCGACCGCCTTGCGCACGCGCTGCACGCGCCGCTCGCTCGAGGTGACCGTCCCCTCCGCCTCGCCGAGCGTCGCGGCTGCGGGCAGGACGACGTCCGCGAGCTCGGCGGTGCGCGTGACGAAGAGGTCCTGCACGACGAGGTGATCCAACCCCGAGAGGAGCCGCTCGGCGCGCAGCTGGTCGGCCTCGCCCTGCGCCGGGTTCTCGCCGACGACGTAGACGGCACGCAGGTCGCCGTGCTCCATCGCCTCGAACATCCCGGTCAGATGGAGGCCCGGCTCCGGCGAGATCGTCGTCCCCCACGCCGCCTCGAACTTCCCGCGCGCCGCGTCGTCGCCGACGTCCTGGAAGCCCGGCAACTTGTTCGGGATCGCGCCCATGTCGCCGCCGCCCTGGACGTTGTTCTGGCCGCGCAGCGGCTGCAGGCCGGAGCCCCACTTCCCAACCTTGCCGGTCAGCAGCGCGAGGTTGATGAGCGCGAAGACGTTGTCGACCGCGTTGTGGTGCTCGGTGATCCCGAGCGTCCAGCAGAGCTGCGCGTGCTCGGCACTCCCGTACGCGTGCGCGAGCTCGCGGATCGCGTCGGCCGGCACGCCGGTGACGCGCTCCGCCTCCTCGAGCGTCCACGGCTCGACCGAGGCGCGGTACGCGTCGAAGCCGGTCGTGGCGCGCGCGATGAACTCCTCGTCGTGGAGACCGGCGGCGATGATCTCGCGCCCAACCGCGTTCGCAAGGGGAATGTCGGTGCCGACGTCGAGGCCGAGCCAGAGATCCGCCCACTGCGCCGAGGGTGTGCGCCGCGGGTCGACGACGATCAGCTGCGCGCCCGCGTTCACGGCCTTGAGCACATGGTGGAAGAAGATCGGGTGCGCCTCGCGCGCGTTCGAGCCCCAGAGGACGATCAGGTCCGCGGCGCGAGTCTCCTCGTAGGAGCTCGTCCCTCCACCCGCACCGAACACCGTCGCCAGACCGACGACGCTGGGCGCGTGTCAGGTTCGGTTGCAGCTGTCGACGTTGTTCGTGCTCAAGACGACCCGGGCGAACTTCTGCGTGGCGAAGTTCAGCTCGTTCGTCGCCTTCGAACAGGAGAAGACGCCGGTCAGGGCGCCCGCGTCGAGCGCGTTGCGGAAGCCGGCTGCGGCGCGGTCGAGCGCCTCGTCCCAGCTTGCCTCGCGGAGCTCGCCGTTCTCCCGCACGAGCGGTGTCGTCAGCCGTGCGTGTTTCGTGGCCATCCCTGGAATCTACTCTGGCTTCGTGCCGACGAAGCCGGAATTGCGCCGCGAGCTCGAGCGGCGCCGCCGCGAGCTGACCCCGGAGGAGGTCGCAGCGGCGAGCAGCGCCGTGCTCGAGGAACTCCAGCGGGTCGTCGACTGGGGCGCGATCCGCTCGATCCACGTCTACCGCTCGGTGGCCGAGTGGGGCGAGCTCGACACGAGCGAGCTCGTCGCCTGGCTCGGCGAGGAGTGGCCCGAGATAGAGGTCGTCCAGCCGACGCTGAGCAAGGACCAGCCGTTCCCGGAGCAGCGGTTCGACCTCATTCTCGTCCCGGCTCTCGGCTTCGACCGCGACAACAACCGCCTCGGCCTCGGCGGCGGCTGGTACGACCGCTTCGTCGCGCAACAGCCGCAGGCGCGGAAGGTCGGCGTCGCCTACGCGTGGGCGCTCGTCGAGGACGGCATCCCGCACGAGCCGTGGGACATGAAGCTCGACCTCGTCGTCACCGGCTGACGAGCTCTACGACCCGGGGCCGCTCGCCCGAGCTGGTCGCTCAATTCGGCAGCGTCGGGTGGTCGGTGGGATAGATGCCGACCGCGAATCCGTACACCGTGTCGCCGGAGCGCGGTAGGCGGTCGAACTCGTCGACGAGCTCCGACATCCGCTGCCAGAACTCCGACGCCTGCGGCTCCGAGATTCGCGCGTGCCGGATGAAACCCCAGAGCTTCCCGTCACGGAACGCCGGCGCCGACTCGTGGGCTGCGACTTCGAAGTCGTTGAAGTCGCGCGGCATCTCCTCGCCGGCCGGCCCGCGCTCGACGCCGACGTAGAACATCCGCGCGGTTCTGCCGTAGAACCGCTCCTCTATGGCGCGGACGCGGCGCGTGCGCACGACGTGGATCAGGCCACCGTCGGCGAGAACCTTGACGTGGTGGGCGACCGTGCTCTTCGGGCGCTCGACGGCGGCGGCGAGCTCGGAGACCGTCGCGGCGCGCTCGTGGAGCAGGCCGAGGATGACGTTCCGCAGCGGATGACTGAGCGCCTTCACCTGCGCGGGCTCGGTCAGGGCGATGCGATCGGCGAGCTCGTAGTCCGGAGGCTGTGGATTGCCGGTCATCATTCAATGATCTAAAGTTGCGGAACGTTCCATGATTCTGGATCAATACTAGGAGGAGAACCGGATGACCGAAGTCGTGCTCTATCACCACGTTCAGGGTCTAACCGACGGAGTGCGCGCGTTCGCGGACGAACTGCGCGCCGAGGGCCACACCGTCCACACGCCCGACATGTTCGGCGGACGGACGTTCCCGACGATCGACGACGGGATCGCGTTCGCGCGCGAGCAAGGCTTCGGGGAACTCGTCGCGCGCGGTGTCGCCGCCGCCGACGACCTGCCGGCGAACGTCGTCTACGCCGGCTTCTCGTTCGGCGCGGGGCCGGCGCAGCAGCTGGCCCAGACGAAGCCCGGCGCCCGCGGCGCGCTGCTCATCTACGGCGTCGTTCCGTTCACGGAGTTCGGCGACGCGTGGCCCGAGGACGTTCCGGTCCAGATCCACGCGATGGAGAACGACGCGTGGTTCCTCGAGGATCTGCCGTCCGCGCAGGCGCTCGCCGACTCGACCGACGCCGCTGAGCTGTTCCTCTACCCCGGCGACAAGCACCTGTTCGCCGACGCCTCGACGGCCGACTACGACGCCGACGCGGCCGCGCTGCTCATGGAGCGAGTGCGCGCGTTCCTCGCCCGGATCTAGTGCCCGCGGCCGGAGATCGTGCCGGCCACGCGGGCGAAGATCGACTCCTTGCCGGTGCGCAGCTCGCGCCGGTCGGCGGCGCCGAGGAGCTTGTGCACGGCGTGGATTCCGGCCCAGCGGAAGGGCTCCGGCTCCCACGCGCGTTCGAGCGGCCCGACCCACGGGAGCCGCGTGAGCTCGGTCTCGCGGCCGAGGATGAGGTCGCGGAGCGTCCGCGCGGCGAGGTTCGCGGCTGCGACGCCGTCGCCCGCGTAGCCGCCCGCCCACGCGAGCCCGCGCGCCGCGTCGACGCCGACCGCGGGGCGCCACGTGCGGCTCACGCCGAGGACTCCCTGCCACGCGGCTGCGACTTCGGCGTCGACGCCGAACAGATCGCGCACGCGCGCGCGCAGGTGCTCGACGACCGAACGCGGCGGCGGAAACTCGCGTGCCGTGCCTGAGCCGAAGACGTACGGCACGCCGCGACCGCCGAGCGCGATCCGTCCGTCGGCCGTCCGCTGGAGATACGTGTACAGGTTGCGGCCGTCGAGCATCGTCTCGCAGCCGTCCCAGCCGAGCTCGGCCCACACGTCCGCGGGAAGCGGCTCGGTCGCGATCATCGCGCTCGTCACGGGCGCGAGCTGTCGGCGCAGGCCGGGCAGGTCGGCGGTGTACGCCTCGGTCGCGCGGACGATCCAGCGCGCGCTCACCTCGCCGGCCGGTGTGCGAACGCGGCCCGCCTCGAGCTCGAGCGCCGGCGTCCGCTCGTGGATCGTGACGCCGGCACGCTCGGCGGCAGCGGCCAGGCCGCGCACGAGCTTCGCCGGCTGCACACGCGCGCAATGCGGGCTGAAGAGCGCGCCGAGCGCACCCCGCACGCGGACTCGCGCCGCGAGCTCGGCGACGCCGAGCAGCTCGTCGTCGGCCTGCTGCGCGCGGAGCCGGTCGAGCTGCACCGCCGTCTGCGCGACGGTCAGCGTGCCGCCCTTCACGTAGTCGCACTCGATGCCCTCTTCCGCGACGCGGCGGCCGATCTCGTCCACCGTCTCCCGGATCGCGCTCTCGAGCGCCGCGTCGCGCGGCCCGGCGAGCGCGCCGAGGACCCAGCCACCGTTCCGTCCCGAGGCTCCGAAGCCGACCGTCTCCTTCTCCACGACGACGACCTCGAGGGACGGATCGGCGCGCCGCAGCTCGAGCGCCGTCCAGAGACCGGTGTAGCCGGCGCCGACGATGCAGACGTCGGCTTCGACGCGCCCTTCGAGCGGCGGGCGCTCGGGTGCGGGGCCGAGCTGCTCGAGCCAAAACGAGACGGCCATGTGGCAGGACAGTACGCTCGGGGCATGCGCGTCCGCGTCGGACTCGTCGTTCTCCTCTTCGCCCTCGCCGGCGCCGCCGGATCGAGCGCGACCACGCCGCTCGCCGTGCTCGGCTTTCAGTCGGACTACTCGCCGGTACGGCTGATCGGGGACAACGCGAAGGCGATGTCGCTCGTCGGGATCGACGGCGTCGACCTGAGCGGGCCGGGGACGGTGTCCGCGCCGACCGCGGCCGACCGGCGCCAGCTCGCGGCCGCCCACGCGCACGGACTGCCGGCCGTGCTCCTCGTCAGCAACTGGTCGGACAGGGTCAACGACTTCTACGAGCCGCTCGCACACGAGACGCTCGGCAGCCCACAGAAGACGGACGAGGCAGCGTCCGCGCTTGCCGGCTACATCGTCCATGGCGGCTGGGACGGCGTCTCGGTCGATCTCGAGTCGCTCGCACCGCGCGACACGGCCGACCTGACGCGCTTCGTCTCCGACCTGAAAGCCGATCTCCCCGGCGGCGACTCGCTCACGATCTGCCTCTCCGCCGCCACGACGCTCGACGCGTACGCATCGATGGGCTACGACCTGCCGGCACTCGCCGCGAGCGTCGACCAGATCGTCCTCATGACGTACGACGACCACGGGCCGTGGGAGAAGACGCCAGGGCCGATCGGTCCGCTCCGCTGGCAGCGTGCCTCCGTCGCGGCGCTGAAGAAGGACGTCCCGGCGGACAAGATCTTCCTCGGCGTCGCAAACTATGCGTACGCGTGGCGGCCGCACTCCGTCGACTCGCTCACGGTCGCCCAGGCGCGGAGGCTCGCCGCCCGCTGGCACGCGCAGCGGCGTTGGATCGCGTCCGCGGGCGAGTGGCGCGCGAAGCTCACGGACGGCTCCACGGTCTGGTGGTCGGACAAGCGGTCGATGAGCGTCCGCCTAGCGCTCGCGCGCACGCTCGGCGTCTACGGAATCGCGGTCTGGTCGCTCGGGACCGGCGACCGTCTGCCCTAGAGGGTTGATGTGAAATCGAGCCCGTTCGGGGCCGTTTCAGGCCAAGCGAGGGTGGTTCGGTGTTCGCAGCGCAGGCCGGCGGCCTGCGCAAGAGCGACGAACCGGCCTCGCGCCGCGCCTGAAGCGGCATCCGGACGCCGCTCCTATTTCACATCAAGCCTCTAGCGCTACTTCACCGCCTGCTTCACGAGCTTGGTGATCTTCGCCTCGTCGGCCGTGCTCAGCTTCGTGACGGCGTAGACGGTCGGCCACATGCCGCCGGCGTCGAGCTTCGCCGGCTCGTTGAAGCCGAGCTCGGAGTAGCGCATCTTGAACTTCCCGGCGTTCTTGAAGAAGCAGACGACCTTCCCGTCGGAGTTCGCGTACGCCGGCATCCCGTACCACGTCTTCGGCATGAGCTGGGGCGCCGCCTTGCGGACGAGCGCGTCGATCTTCTTCGCGAGCGCGCGATCGGCGGCCGTCATCTTCTTGAACGCATCCTGGATGGCCTTCTCGCCGTCCTGCGTCTCCTTCAGCTCCTTCACGCGGGCGCGCATCGCCGCCTTCTCCTCGGCCGAGAACTTCTCCGTCATGCGATTCCTTTCACGGGGCTTGACAACGTTGTCCGAAGTATGAAAGACTCGTCGAGCCGAAGCCCGTGGACTGCGCAAGCGGTTTGCGGGCTTTGGCATTTCTGCGCCCGGGACCGTTTTCGGCCGGAGCCGCGGGAATGGTCGTCTCCTGCGGAAAAACCCCAAGACGATCCGCGACGAGCTACCGATTTCGCGGAAGCGCGCCGCGACGACCATTGGCCGGAAGGCTGGAATCCGGACACAAAGGAGTCGTCATGAAGAAGATCCTCGTCATTTCCGCGATCGCTGCGATCGCGTTCAGCACGAGCCAGGCGCTCGCAGCCGCGCCCCATCACGCTGCCGTGAAGCACACGCTCGTCGTCGCGATGCACGACCCCGGCTGCCACTGGTTCTCGATCCACGGCAAGCTCACGACCCACGCGACGGTGTCCGGCCCGGTTCGCGTCGTCGACCGCGACGAGGCCACGATGAAGGTCGCGTCACGGCACGGCATGCAGCGCATCCCCGTCGGCACGGGCCTCGTCCTCCGGCGCGGTCACTACGTGCTGATGATGGTCGGCCAGGCGGTCGATGACAACTACCTGAAGCTGACCGTCCGCTAGTCCTTCTGCGCAGGCGCGCCGGCTGTCGCCGGCGCCGCCGCGTCGACATTGAGCGGGTGGTGGCACGCCGCGAAGTGGCTGTTGCCGTAGTCGACGAGCGGCGGCTCGACCTGCGAGCAGATCTCCGTCGCGTAGCGACAACGCGGATGGAAGCGGCACCCGCTCGGCGGATTGATCGGACTCGGCACGTCGCCCTCGAGCACGATCCGCGCTCGCTTCTCGGCGAGATCGGGGTCGGGAATCGGCACGGCCGAGAGCAGCGCCTCGGTGTACGGCATGATCGGCCGCGAGTAGAGCTCCTCGGCCGGTGAGAGCTCGACGAGCTTGCCGAGATACATCACCGCGATCCGGTCGCTCACGTGCCGCACGACGCCGAGGTCGTGCGCGACGAAGATGTACGTCAGTTGGAACTCGTTCTGGAGATCCTCGAGCAAGTTGAGCATCTGCGACTGGATCGAGACGTCGAGAGCCGAGACCGGCTCGTCGGCGATGATCAGCTTCGGCCTCAGCGCGAGTGCGCGGGCCAGGCCGATCCGCTGCCGCTGGCCGCCGGAGAACTCGTGCGGGAACCGGTTGTAGTGCTCCGGCGAGAGACCAACCGTCTCGAGCAGCGCGCCGACCTGCTTCTTGCGCTCGGCGCGGTCGCCGATCCCGTGGATCCGCAGCGGGTCGGAGACAATCGTGCCAACGCGCTTGCGCGGGTTGAGCGACGCGTACGGATCCTGGAACACCATCTGCATCTCGCGCCGCAGCGGGCGCATTCGCCGGCGACCGAGCTTTTCGATGTGCTCTCCCCGAAAGAGGATCTCGCCGGCGGTCGGCTCATACAGGCGGAGGATCGTCCGGGCCAGCGTCGATTTGCCGCACCCCGACTCGCCGACGAGGCCGAGCGTCTCGCCTTCGCGGACGACGAACGAGACGTCGTCGACCGCGTGGACGTGCGCAACCTCGCGCTGGAGGATGCCCTCGCGGACCGGGAAGTACTTCTTGACGTGCCGAACCTCGATCAGCGGCGCGTCGCTCAAGCCGCCTCAGTCCCTGGGGAGATCGTCTCGTCGCGGTGACTGCGCTTGTAGTCCACCGTGAGCCAGCAGCGGTCGAGATGGCCCGGATCCTCGACGCGACTCTCGAGCGCCGGCTCCTCCGCGCACTTCTCGAACGCGTGCGGGCAGCGCGGCCGGAACTTGCACCCCTCCGGCGGGTTGATCAACGACGGCGGCATCCCCTTGATCGTGTGCAACCGGTCTGCCCGGGGCCGGTCGAGGCGCGGGATCGATCCGAGCAGTCCCCACGTGTACGGCATCTGCGGCTCGTAGAAGATGTCGCGCTTCGTCCCCTGCTCGACGACGCGGCCGGCGTACATGACGAGGATCTCGTCGGCGATCTCTGCAATCACACCGAGATCGTGGGTGATGAAGATCACCGACGACTGGAACTCGTCCTTGAGCCTCGAGATCAGCTCGACGATCTGCGCCTGGATCGTCACGTCGAGCGCCGTCGTCGGCTCGTCGGCGATGAGAATCGCCGGGTTGCATGACAGCGCCATCGCGATCATCGCGCGCTGGCGCATGCCGCCCGAGAACTGATGCGGGAAGTCGTCGACCCGCGACTCCGGATTCGGGATCCCGACCTGGTGGAGGAGCTCGATCGTGCGCGCCCGGGCCTCCGCCTTGCCGACCTTCTCATGCGCCTGGATCGCCTCGACGATCTGCTCACCGATCCGATACACCGGATTCAGCGACGTCATCGGATCCTGAAAGATCATCCCGAGCTCCTGGCCGCGGTAGCTCTGGAGGTCATTGTCCGAGACCTTGAGCAGATCGGTGCCCTTGTAGAGAATCTCGCCGCTGAAGCGCGCGTTGACGCCGCGGGTGAGTCCCATGAGGGTCATCGCGGTGACGCTCTTGCCGGATCCCGACTCGCCGACGATCCCGAGCACCTTGCCGCGCTCGAGCCCGAACGACACATCGTCGACGGCACGAACGGTCCCGTCCTCGGTCGCGAAGCTGACGCTGAGGTCCTTGACCTCGAGGAGATGCTCGCTCATGCGAGCCGGATCCGCGGGTCGAGGTACGCGTACGCGACGTCGACGATCACCGAGAAGACGACGATGAACGCCGCGCCGTAGAGCGTGACGCCCATGAGTGCCGGCAAGTCCTGCGCCTGGATCGACTGGTAGGCGTAGAAGCCGACGCCCTGCAGTGAATAGACGGTCTCGGTGATGATCGCGCCACCCCCGAGCACCGCGGCGAAATCGAGCCCGAACAGCGTCACGATCGGGATCAGCGAGGCGCGCAGGACGTGCTTGACCATGATGCGGCGCGGCGAGAGGCCTTTCGCCTTCGCCGTGCGCACGAAGTCCTCGTTGATCGTGTCGAGGATGTTCGAGCGCAGCACGCGTCCGTAGAAGCCGATGAAGAGAACCGCGAGGGTGATCCAGGGGAGGATCAGGTGGGTAGCCCACTCCCAGGGGTTCTGGGTGATCGGGTAGTAGCCGCCGTAGGCGAACGCCGACGTCAGCCCGCCGTCGGCGAAGAGGTAGAGGAGGACGAGACCGAGCCACGCGACCGGGAGCGAGATCCCGATCAGCGCGAGCGCCGTGATGGCGCGGTCGGAGAAGCGACCGGCCGCGGCGGCCGAGATCGTCCCGACGAGGATCCCGAAGAAGAGCCAGATGACGCCGGCGCCAAGACAGAGCGAGAAGGTCGCCGGCAGCCCTTGCTCGATCTGGCCGACGACGTTCGTGCCGCCGTTGTAGTACGAGATCAGCGTCCCCGAGAGGAGGGACTTGACCATGTCGAACCACTGCACGATGAACGAGTGGTTCAGGCCGAGCTTGATCCGGATCGACTCGATGTTCGCGGGCGTAGCCGTTCTGCCGGCGAGCCGTGCAGCGGGATCCCCGCCGGGAATCTTGATGAAGATCAGGTAGGTGATGAAGCTGACGGCGATCAGGACGAGCACCATCCCGACCGTCCGGCGGAGGACGAAGGCGCCCACTAGCGCTCGATCCTGACCTTCGCACGCGGGTCGAGCGCGTCACGCAACCCGTCGCCGAAGATGTTGAGCGAGAGCACGGAGATCGCAATGAAGATGCCGGGCAGCATGCTGAACCATGGATCCGTCGCGAGCCAAGACTGACCGTCGGCGATCAGCGTCCCCCACGAGGCGTTCGGCGGCTGAACGCCGGCGCCGAGGAACGAGAGGCCGACTTCGGTGAGAATCGCGTTCGCCACGATCAGCGAGAAGAGCACGAGCACGGTCGAGGCGATGTTCGGCAAGAGCTCCGTAAGCATGATCCGGAGCGGGCCGGCACCCTGGGCGACCGCCGCCTCGACGAACTCCTTCTCACGCAGGGCGAGCACCTGACCGCGCAAAGGCCGCGCGATGTACGGGATGAAGACAAACGCGATCACCGCCGTCGGGATCCAGAGGTCGCCGGCGGCGAGGTGGATCCCGAAGTGGTGGAAGCCGTTGATCGAGAGCGCCGTGCCGAGCGCGATTCCGAGCAGGACGACGGGGAACGCCCAGATCAGGTCGAAGACGCGGCTGAGTATCCAGTCGACTACGCCACCGAAGTAGCCGGCGAGGAGCGCGAGCAGAACCGAGACGATCGTCGAGATCGCGGCCGACAAGAGCCCGACACGTAACGAGTTCTCACCGCCGTAGAGGAGACGGACGGCGAGATCGCGGCCGAGCTGGTCGGCGCCGAGGACGTACTGGCCGCCCGCCGCTCCCCACTGCGGGCCGATCGGCTGCCCCGCCGGAATCACGATCACCGTTCCGTCCGGAAGAACCCTCGAGCCACCGTTCGAGATGACCGGAATCGTCTTCCCGTTCTCGTGGATGTAGCCGGTGAGGTTCGCGTCGTTCGCGCCGCGGTGCGCGACGTGGCTCGCGTAGACCGGCGCCAGGAGGCAGCTGACGACGACGAGCAGGAACACGCCAAGAGATGCGAGCGCAACGTAGTTTCGCCGCAGCCGGCGCCCGGCGAGCGCCCACGGGCTGCGGCCCTGGACCTGCGCGCCGCCACCCTCCTGCGCGGCGAGCTTGGCCGCGGTGTCTAGCGTGAATTCTTGGTTGCCGGTTGCCACAGGTCGGCGATGCCCTCCTCCGAAAGAGATGGAAGTGGCGCGGCGGCGCCCAAGGCACCGCCGCGCCACGCCTCAACCGATTACTTCATGCACATCTGTGCGGGATCGTCCTGCGAGTCCGTGAAGACGTCGCAGCTCATGTCCATCTTCGAAGAGAAGAAGGACGTGAGCAGACCGTTCAGATACGGCACGGTCGCGGCGTACTTCGTCTGCAGGGTGTTGTCGACCGCTGCCCAGGCCGCATTCGTCTTCGCCGAGAGGGCCTCAGACGGCGGCAGAGCGGCGAGCCGCGCGATCTCCTTGTTGACGTCCTTGAAGTCGACGAGCCCGTAGTTGTTGTTGTGCGTCTGCGTGATCGTGTCGCCGTCGAGCAGGATGCGGAACCAGTCCGTTGGATACGGGTAGTCCTCGAACCAGTCGGTGAAGCCGATGTCGGCCTTCGTCGCCTGGTTGCCGATGATCGTGAAGTAGTTGTCCCCGGACAGCTCGTGGATCTGCACGTTGTAACCGAGTGACTGGAGCACGCCCTGCAGGTACTCGCCGGCCGACTTGTCGAACGGGACGTCGCCGATCGTGTACAGGTTGACGTGATCGCCCTTCGTGCCCGACTGCTGGACAAGCTGCTTCGCCTTGGCCAGGTTGTACGGGTACGGGTTGATCTTCTTGTACTGCGGATAGCTCGGCGGCAGGAAGTTCTGCGTCGTGAGGCCGAGGCCACCACGCAGCTTGACGAGCGCCGACCGGTCGACCGCGTAGTTCACGGCCTGCCGGGCCTGCAGACTGTTGAACGGAGCCTTGCTCTCGTTCATGAAGAAGTAGTACGTCGAGGGAGTCGGATAGAACCTGATCTGGCTCGCGTACTTCTGCTTCAGGGCCGCGAGGCGGGTCGTCGGGAGCAGGTTCTCGTCGTACATGTACTGGCCGGACTGAACGAGCTGGGCCGACCGGTCGACGTCGTCGGTCATGAGCCCGACGATCTCGTCCGGGTTGCCGTTCGGAACGCTCGTCCCGAGCTCGTTCTTCTTCCAGTTCGGGTTCCGCTTGAGGACGAAGGAGCGGCTCGGCTTGTACGACGAGATGTAGTACGGCCCGCTCGCCGGCGGCGGCGGATTCTCGGTGTCCGTCAACGGCGTCGACGGCGGAACGAGCGACGAGAACGGGATCGAGAGCACGTAGAGGAAGTCCGACTCCGGGGTCTTCAGCTTGATCTCGATCGTCCCGGCCTTGTCGTCCGACGTGATGCCGGTGATGCTCGACGGGGTGCACGACGTCGGAGCCGCTTCGCAGCCGTCGATCCCGACGATGTTCGAGTAGAAGCCGATTCCCGGCGAATTCAGCTTGAAGTCACGGGCGATCGAGAACGCGAAGTCACTCGCCTTGATGGGCTCGCCGTTCGAGTACTTGAGGCCCTTGCGCAGCGTGAACTTGTAGTCCGTACCTGCGCTGTTCGACGTGGGCAGGCTCTCCGCAAGCCCGGGCAGGATCTTCGTGCAGTCGCCGGTCTGGCAACTGACGTGCGCCTTGACCACGAGCCCCATGTAGACGTCCTGGAAAAGCTGCCACGACTCGAGCCGGTACGACAGGCCCGGGTCCATGTAGTCCGTGGTGCCCCAGACAACCTTGAGTTGCGCAAACGTCTTGCCGGACGTTGAGGGGCCGGTAGTAGTAGTCCCTCCGCCTCCGCCGCCGCAGGCGCTCACGACCAGCACGAGCCCCGTCGCCACGACGGCCGCCAGGATGACGCCTCTTTTAGTCCTCAATCTCTCCACCACCTTTTGACACGGTCGCGTGTTTCGACTTGGTAGAGGTCAATGTTGACATAACAGGCAAGGCGCAAACGTCGACTACCGAAATTCGGTCTCCTGGCGCTACAAGAACGCCGCGGCGCTCACGGGTCTTGAATCATCCCCAGAGTGGGGAGACGACCACGTCAAAGTGGCGGAATCTCGAGTCCCTGCTCGTCGAGCATCCGCCGCACGCCCGGCAACTCGAGCGCTGCTAGGAAGTGACGCCGGAGGTTCTGCCGGTCCCACGCGGCCGGCTCGAGCCGGCGCCCCCAGCGCGTGAGCATGAACAGGAAAAGGTCGGCGCCGGTGCGATGGTCAGCGGCGAGCCACGTCCTGCCCTCGAGCGCGCGGTCGAGGACGTCGAACGCTTCGGCTGCGTCGCGCGCCGCGGCCGTCGTCACCGCGTCGCCGCTCCCGTAGCGCTCGGGGTAGAACCAGCGCAGCATCGCGGTCTGAACGGTGTTCGTGAGGAAGACGAGCCAGCGGTAGTAGTCGGCGCGCCCGGGAGCATCATTGCCCGGGGCGAGCTGCGCCTCGGGGAAGCGGTCGCCGAGGTAGAGGAGGATCGCGGCGGACTCCGTGAGCACGAGGCCCTGCTCGTCGTCGAGGAGGGTCGGGACGACGCCGAGCGGGTTGAGCGCGCGGTACGCCGCGTCCGCCTGCGCCTCGTCGCGCCCGATCTCGACGAGGCGGTAGTCGGCGCCGATCTCGGCGAGCGCGGCGTGCGGTGCCATCGCGGCGGTGCCCGGACGCCAGTAGAGGACGAAGCTCACGCGCCGACTCTAGTCTCCGCGTCGTGGAGGTTACTGCCGACGCCGCCCGCCGCTTTCTCCTCGCCCGACACTTCCTCAGTCCGGCGCGGGCACTCGAGAGCAAGCCCGCGTCAGTGCTCGCCGTCCTGCGGCGGCTCGGCTCGATCCAGTTCGATCCGATAGCGGTCGCCGGTCGCAACCACGACCTGATGCTGCACGCGCGCATCGACGGCTATGTGCCGGGCTGGTGCGACGACCTCTACGCGCAGCGGGAGATCTTCGAGACGACCAACAAGGCGCTGTCGTTCATCCCGGCGAGTGAGTTCCCCTGGTACCGCGTGAACGCGGGCCGCAAGGGGCCGCGCTTCCATGCAGCCGCGCTGAAGGACAACGCCGCGGTCGCCAGGCAGGTGCTCGAGCGGATCCGCGCCGAGGGCCCGCTTTCCTCCGCCGACTTCGAGCAGGCAAGCGGAGCGACGAAGAACTGGTTCGGCCTGCCCGAGAACGCGGTGCGTTCGGTGCTCGAGGCATACACCGTCGCCGGCGTGATCGGGCTCGCGCGCCGCGAGGGCAACCGCCGCTACTACGACCTCGTCGAGCGGCTCCTGCCCGCCGAGCTGCTCGAACGGAAGATCCCCGAGCGCGAGCAGTTGCTGCACAAGCAGCTTTCCCGCCACCGAGCGCACGGGCTGCTCGGCGCGGGCGGAGCGGGAGGCACATTCGCGCGCATCGCCGCTCCGGAGACGCGCAGGTCGCTCCACGCAGAACTCGTCGAGCGCTGCGATCTCGTGCCGGTCGCCGTGGAGGGAGTCCGCGGCAAGCGGTTCGTTCCCGCTGCCGAGACCGCCCTGCTCGAAGCCCCGCCCGAGCCGGCGCCGACCGTCGCCTTCGTGGCCCCGTTCGACTCCGTCCTGTGGGACACGGCCCTCCTCGAGAGCCTGTTCGACTTCGAGTTCGTGTGGGAGGGCTTCTTCAAGGCGGAGAAGCGTCGCTGGGGCTACTACGTGCTTCCCGTCCTCTTCGGCGACCGGTTCGTCGGCCGAATCGAGCCGCGCATCGATCGTGAGGGGCGGCGCGTCGAGGTGCTCGGCTTGCGGTGGGAGGACGGGTTCGCGCCGACACGTGCCGACGGCTTCGTCGAGGCGATGCGGGAGGCACTCCGCGCGTACGTGCGGTTCGCGGGCGCCGAGCGTCTCGAGTGGGCGCCGCACCTCGCAGCGGCGAAGCGCCTCTTCGGCTGATCACGCCGGCCGGAGCGGCAACGACGCGATCTCCGCATCGACAGCCTCGCGCTCGGCGCGCGTCAATCGGCGCCAGGGCTCGAGCGAGACGCTCGTCTGCTGCCGGCGCCACGTCCCGGCGAGCTCGCCGGCGACGAGCAGCGCGCCGGGCCAGACGCGCGGCGTCCAGAGCGCGTCGCGCTCACGCCTGTTGGGGACGAGGAACGCGCGGCGCGCGGCGTCGTGGCAGAGCCAGTACGCGTCGCCGCTCGGCAGCAGGCGCACCGCGGTCGAGGGCGCGGGCTGCTCCCGGACGAGGCTCGCGTCGCTCGCGAGGACCCATTCGTCGCCGAGCGGCGTCCGCACCGGCACGAGCTCGAGCCCCGCGAACGCAGCCCTCGCCGCCGGCGCGCTCACCCCCGCCCACTTGCCGAACGACGCGCTCGTCCCCGGGCCGAAGACGCGGAGGTAGCGCCGGGCGAGCTCGCGGCGCGCCTCGAGCGGCTCGATCGCCGGGCGTGGCACCGACCAGATGCGTGGCGCCCGGGCGCCGTCCCAGCGGATGAGGAACATGCCGGTCGTCGTCGCGTAGCGGCCACGCGGACCGCTGTCCCCCAGGTCGCCTTCGCTGGGTCGCCCGGCGATGAATGCCCGCAGCCGCAGCGCCATGTCCTCCGCGCGTTCCCGGCCACGCGCATCGTCGGGATGTCGCCCGACCGTGAAGATCGCGTGGTCGCCGGCCGCGACGACGTAGACGGCCCAGCGCGGCCCCCAGACCTGGACGAGCGCGTCGTCGTCCCAGATCTCGGGATGAGCGCCTGAGACGCGGGCGTGGATGGAGAGGAGGGCTGCGCGCGGGACACTGTCCTGCAAGCCCGCCCACGCCGCGATGCGCAGCGAGTGCGCGCCCGGTGGCAGGCGCTCCTCGAGCCCGCCGACGCGGCGTCGGAAGGAGAGGGTCTGCGCCCGCGTCAGTTCGAGTCTTACCGCCATGACCCGGAGACGATACGTCGACGCTCATGCCGCGGCCGGGAGCGGCTGCGGAGCCCGAGCCTTCGGAGCCTGGCGCGGCACGAGCAGCCGGTAGAAGGTCAGCGTCAGAACGGGGCCGGCGGCGAGTACCACCGTCGCCACACCGCCGAAACCCTTGAGGTCGGTGCCGGTGAGGACAGCGTGGCCGAGCGCGAGCCAGAACGCGCCGAAGCTCGCGAAGTGGAGGCGGCGCCATCCCTTCTGGCCGATCCACTTGCGGGCGTTGAAGGACGTGGCGAGCGCGAGGCTCACCCAGGCGGCGACGACGCCCATCGCGATGCTCCCCGGCTTCCAGCTCGCCGCGCCCGGAACGAGGATCGACAGCACGTTGAAGTGAAGGAACGGGTCGAAGAGGAGCGACCCGACGTGGAGGACGAGCATCGACAGCCCCGTCCACGCGAGAGTCCGGTGGAGGCCGAGCAGCGTCTTCGTCCGCTTGGCCGGCAGCAGGCGCGTGCTCATCGCGAGCCCGAGCCAGACGGACAGCGTCAGGAGCCCGAACGCGACGAGGCCGGCCGAGCGTGCGATGAGCCACGCGATGGGGAGCCCGGTGCTCATCCGACCGACACCACGAACCGCGGGGTCTCGACCGGCAGCCGCCCGAGCGGGACGGCCGGCCCGGCGTGCGGGACGTACAGGGCGGAGAGCTGCGGGCGCGCGGCGACGTGCGCCTCGGCCTCGGCAAGGCCGGCGATCGCCAGCGTCGTCGCGTGTGCTTCCGCCTCGGACGGATCGGGGGCGACGACGGTGACCGTGAACGGGCCGGCGAGCGCCGACTCCCCGGTCTCGGGGTCGATGAGGTGGTGGAGCGAGCCCGACGGGCCGAAGCGGCGGGCATCGCGACCCGAGGTCGCGACACCGCCGTCCGTGAGCGTCAGGACCGTGAGCGTCTCGCCGGGCCGGCGCGGATCGCTCACCGCGACGCGCCACGGGCCGCCTTCCGGCGCTTCGCCGCGCACGGCGATGTCGCCGCCGAGGTCGACGAGCCCGCCGGGCAGGCTCGGCGCGCGCCGGAGCATCGCGTCGAGCGCCCGGCCGGCGGCGTAACCCTTGCCGATCCCGCCGAGGTCGACCGCAGTTCCCGGCGCGAGACGGGCGCGGCCGCGGCGGTGGTCGAGCTCGACCGCCGCGCCGGCGTGCCACCCGATCGGGTGCTTGGCGGCACGTTCCTCGAGCAGCTCGAAGGACTTGTCGTAGCCGGCTGCGACGAGCGCCGGGAGGATCGTCGGGTCGAAGCGGCCGCCCGTGTCCTCACGCGCCCGGAGCGCGAGCGTCAGCGTCTCGAGCAGGCGCCGACCGATCGGAGCCCAGTCGCCGGCGGCCGCGTTGAGGCGCGACAGGTCGCTCTCCGGGCGGAAGCGGGAGAGCTCGGCCTCGCACGCTTCGACCTCGTCGTGCGCCGCGACGAGGGCGACGCGGGCACGGAGTTCGTCTCCGCTTGCAGCCGTCACGGCCGCCGAGCAGTTCGTGCCGACGGCGCGCCATTCGATGCGCGACAGCGTGCTCATCCGCGTGCCGCGGCTGCGGAGGTCGACGTCGTCGCGTGCGCGGTCGACTTGAGGACAACGAGATGCGACTTGCCGTTCGCTCCCTTGACGAGCACCTGCTGCGCCGCGAGCTGCGGCGCGGAGGTGACCGTCGGGCGCGAGGCCCAGGCGAGCACGGCGACGATCGCCAGCATCGCCCAGACGGACAGCACGACTACCCAGATACGGGCCATGGTCAGTCTCCTTCTGTGTCGTGGAATGCCGGCGCGGACGGTTGGATCTGCTGGACCGCGGCGGGAGCTGCCACCGGCGCCGAACGGTGGACGATCCCGAGAATCGCCGCGCCGCCCGTGAGGACGGTGGCGGAGAGGATCGCGGCCAGACCTAGTGCGTGCCTGTTCGTGTTCATGCCGCCGTTCTACGCCCGCGCGGGCAAAGGCCGGGAGAAGCGTCGGCCAGGCTTCGGTAAGGGTTTAGAACGTCCTACGCAGGACGGAGGCGCACGACCGCGTCGATCCCGCCGCCGGGCGCCTCGAGCAGCTCCACCTCTCCGTCGTCGGCGGCGACGAGCCGCCGGACGATCGCGAGGCCGAGTCCCGAGCCGCCCTCGCCGGAGCCGGCGCGCCAGAACCGGTCGAAGGCACGTTCGCGCTGCTCCGGGGAGAGGCCCGGGCCCTGGTCGATGACGTGGAGCTCGACCCACGGCGCGTTCGATCGTGCGGAGAGAATGACCGTCGTCCCGGCGGGCGAGACCTCGAGCGCGTTCGCTATGAGGTTGTCGAGCACCTGCGCGAGCCGGCCGCGGGCGGTTCGCACCTGCAGCGGGCCGGTCGCATCGGCAACCAGGGCGACGCCGTGCTCGGCAGCGACCGGGAGCCAGGCGTCGTGGCGCTCGCGGACGAGCGACGAGATGTCGACGCGCTCCCCGCCCTCGGTGCCCGAGTCGGCACGCGCTAACGCGAGGAGCCCGTCGACGAGCTCAGACAGGCGCCGGCTCTCGCGTAGCGCCGCGTCCCGATCGACGCCTTCAGGAAGGTTCTCGAGCCGCAGCCGCAGCGCGGTCAACGGTGTGCGCAGCTCGTGCGAGGCGTCCGCGACGAAGTCCTCCTGGGAGTGGACGAGCCGCTCGAGCTTCGCGACGGTGCCGTTGAAGACGGAGGCGAGCGAGCGAACCTCCGGCGGGCCGCCGCCCACATCTGCGCGCGTCTCGAGGCGCCCCTCTCCGACCGCCGCGGCAGCATCCTCGAGCCTCTGCAGTGGCCGCGTCACGAACCGCGCCGCCGCCAGCCCGACGAGCGCAGCTCCGATGAGGACGACGCCGCCGATGAGCCCGAGGATGAGCCAGTAGCGCGTGATTCGCGCGTCCACCGCGGAGAGCGGATAGGTGATGCGAACGGCTCCGCGCACCTGCCCGCCGGAGGAGATCGGCACAGCGACGTAGAGAAGCCGCTCATGGAGGGTCTTGGACGTGCGGACGCCACTCGGGTACCGGCCTGCGAGCGCGAGCCGGATCTCGGGCCGGGAGGCGAAGTTCTCTGCTCCCCGGACGCGGTTGCTCGTGTCGAGAAGCGCAATCCCAGCATGGTCGACGATTACGACCCGGCCGCCCGTCTTGTTCGTGTAGTCCAGGGCAACCGCCGCCACGTGGCCGAGGTGACGGTTCGGGTGACGCGTCTGCACGGCGTCTTCGGCGTCGGCCGCGAGCGCCATCGCGTCGTGTGAGACGTTCGCAGTGAGGTCGCGCCGCTCCGTGCGCTGGTTCTGGACTCCGAGCGGAACCTCGAGGCTGATCAGGACGAACAGCGTGACGCCGAGGTAGCCGAGCAGGAGGCGCCGGGTCACGGCGCGCGCAGCCGGAAGCCGATCCCGCGCACGGTCTCGATCCAGCCGGGGTCGCCGAGCTTCTTGCGGAGGGCGGCGACGTGAACGTCGATCGTCTTCGCCGAGCCGTACCACGTCGTCTGCCAGACGTCGGCGAGGAGGCGCTGTCGCGGGACCGCCGCGCCGGGGTCGCGCGCGAGCGCGGCGAGCAGGTCGAACTCCTTCGGCGTCAGCTCGAGCTCCCGGCCGTCGAGGCTCACCTGGCGCGCGCGCTCGTCCACCTCGAGACCGCCCACGCGCAGCGGCTCGCCGGTGGTGCCCGAGCCTGCGGCGCGGCGATTCACCGCCCGGATCCGGGCGATCAGCTCACGCAGCCCGTACGGCTTGACGAGGTAGTCGTCGGCGCCGAGCTCGAGACCGACGACGCGGTCGGCCTCCTCGCCGCGCGCCGTGACGACGATGATGGGGACGCGGCTGCGCTCCCGGAGCTGACGGCAGACGTCCAGGCCGTCGATGTCCGGGAGACGGAGATCGAGCAGGACGAGGTCGGACGCCGCCGCCTCGAGAGCGTCGGTGCCGTTCGCGACGCGGGTCACGTCGAAGCCTTCGCGCCTCAGGCCGTCGACGAGGGGCTCGGCGATCGCGTCTTCGTCCTCCACCACGAGGATGTGCATGCTCGGAGTGTGAGCACACCGGCTAAGAGCGGCATCAGGACTTAGCCGAACCTTTACCGCATCTTGGAGGAAGCCTCACCGCGGCCTCGCCCGGCCCTCACTCGAGCCCCCGTAGCGTCGGCGGCATGAATAAAGCCCACCTCACCATCCTCGCGCTGCTCTTCGCCGGCTCCGCCGTGCTCGGAGCCGTCGCCGTGACGCGGACGACGCATCTCGGCGCGGCTTCCAACGCGGCGGAGAACGCGACGGTCGCGGCGCAGACGCATCAGCTCAGCGCGTACGCGGCGACGCTGCAGAAGCAGCTGAAGAGCAAGCCGCCCGCCCTTCCGGCCCTCCCGAAAGCACCAGCCCCGAGCGCAGCAGCGGCGCCGCGCATCGTCTACCAGCAGCCGCCGCCGGTCGTCGTGACCGTCCACCGCAAGGGCGACGACGGTTCCGACGGAGGAGGAGGCGGCGGAAATGACTAACCATCACGTCCGCCTGTACGGGCTCGCCCTGACCCTCGTCGTCTTCTTCCTCGGCTGGGCGGTCGTGGCGGCGCACCCGTGGGCGACGGCAGCCGCCGATCCGCGGCTCCGCACGCTTCGTGTGCGCGAGGCTCAGCTCCGCCGCGAAGCCAAGGTGGTCAGCCGCGTCGTGGCCGCGCGCTGGGCCCACTACCGCGCGGAACTCAAGGTGCGCCGGGCCCAGATCGCGTCCGCCTCCGCTGCGGCCGCGTCCGCGGCGGCGGCGGCCTCGCAGCAGGTTGCGGCCGGCCCCGTGCAGGTCGTCAGCCTCCCGGCCCACGTCGTCACGAGGACTTCGTGACGCACGACCCGACCTTCTGGCTCCTCGCCCGGGCGAGCGGCCTCACGGCGTACGCGCTGCTGACGGCCTCGGTCCTTGCCGGCCTCGTCCTCAAGGCCCGTCCGTTCGGCCGCGCGCTGAAGCCGGCGTCCGTCGTCGACCTCCATCGCTTTCTCGCCCTGCTCGGGCTGGGGATGCTCACGATGCACGGCGCCACGCTCATGCTCGACCAGACGGTGCACATGCCGTTCGCCGGCCTCCTCGTGCCGGGAGCGTCGCCCTACCGGCCCGCAGCCGTCGCGGTGGGAGTCGTCGGCGCCGAGCTCATGCTCCTGATCTACGTCTCGTTCGCGCTCCGCTCACGGATCGGCGCCCGGAACTGGCGGCGCCTCCACTGGGCGACGTATCTCGTCTTCCTGCTCGCCACGATCCACGGCTTCGCGTCCGGCACCGACTCGACGCAGCCGTGGGCGCGCGATCTCTACCTCGGGGCGATCGGCGCCGTCGCCTTCGCCACCGCGTGGCGGGCGATCGACCGCCCCATTCGTTCCACCACCACCCCCGCAACCGAAAGGAGCACGTGATGTACCGCGTCTCGATCGACCGCTCCCTCTGCAACGGCTACGGCGTCTGCGAAGCGCTCGCGCCGGACGTCTTCGCCCTCGACAAGGACGGCCTCGCAGAGCTTCTCCAGGGAGTCAGCGAGGACGAAGCCGTCCGCGAAGCCTGCGACAACTGCCCGATGGGCGCGATCTCGCTCGTGAAGGTGGAGGCCGCATGACGCGAACCCTCCTCGTCGCCGCGATCGCGGCGGTGGCCGCCGCCGCCGCGATCGCCGCGAACGTCCTGCTCCTCAGTAGCGCGGCGGCGAGCAACGACCCCGTCGGGCAGCTGAACTCGCACGTCCACCTTCCCGCCGCGCCGCACTGGACGGTGCGCCCGGTGGACGGGCACGCACGCGACAGCCACGCGGACGACTGAGAGGCGGCCCCTGCCGGAGCCGCCTCTCGGATGGGTCGTGCGCCAGAGGAGTGCGCGACTACCTGGGAACGGTGAAGGTGTGCGAAGCCTTCCCCGACTTGCCCGCACTCGTGACGACAGCAGTGCCCGCCTTCGCCTTCGCCGGCACCTTCGTCATCCGCGTGAAGTGACCGGTTGCGTTGGCGGTCGCCGAGCCGAGCGCGGTCGTGACGCCGGCGTCGGTGAATGCGCTCGAGACGCTGTCGCCGGCGGCGAAGAACTGGCCGAGGAGCTTGAACGGCGCCGTGGCGTAGCCGATGTTCGGCGTCAGGCTGATCTGGGGCGTCGCGTAGTTCGGCTGGCTCGGGATAGCGTTCCCGGACGAGTCGGAGCCGGGGCAGCCGTTCGTCGCGTTCGACCACTCGGTCTGCATCAGGTAGTGGTGGCCGTTGATCGTCTGGCTGTACTCGGCGCCGGACGCGCCGTACGTGTTGCCGAAGTCCCAGGCGCACATGTCGCCGATCTCGTCGCCGGCGGCGCTGTCGTTCGAGTTGCTGTCCCACCAGCCCGTGCCGAACGGGTCGGTGATCGACTCGATGTGCTCGTGGCTCGTGACGCTCATCTCCGCGTCCGACGGGTTCCCGTTCGGGCGGGGGCCCTCGTCACAGGTCACCGGGTTGCCGTTCGTCTGCGCGGCATACGGCATGTTCGCGTAGATGATCTGCGAGTTCGAATTGATCGTCGAGTCGTAGTACGAGCTGTGGTACGCACAGAAGTACGAGAAGGAACACAGCGGTGCGGTGACTGTCGTCTGCACGCCACCCGCTCCCTCGCTCACCTGCGCCGGGAAGCACGTGCCGATGTTCGGCGCGGTGAACATGAAGAACTCGGTGTTGTTATTGACCGGCCAGTGGTTGGCCTTGATGACGTTCGAGATCTCCTGCTGCACCTGAGCGTCCGTGACACAGCCGGCCGTCGTGGACTGGCTGCCACCGGCGCCACCCGCGGCGGCGACCGGCGTGTCCGGGCAGTTGACCGGATCGAGCGGCGGCAGCGCGTTCTTGTCGATGTAGCTGCCTGCGAAGGTCGTCTTGTTCTGGATGTACGTCTTCGTCCCGGCGCTCGACTGCTGGTAGTACTGGGTCTGGACGTCGTACACGTTCTTGTTCGATCCCGCCGTCGCCTGCACGTCCTTGAAGTACTGGTTCAGGTTGGACGTGTAGCCGCTCGGGAACGAGTAACCCGACGGGGCCCAGAAGATGGTGTAGACCGTGTTCGTGGTCATGACCGGGCCGCCGTTGTAATAGAGCGAGCCGCTCGCGGGCGCGCTGTTCGAGACCGCGCCACCGGCGGTGACCTGCGTGGTCGGGATCAGACCGTAGATCTTGCCGATCCGCGACTGGAACGAGGACGTCGTCGACGCGCCGGCTGTGGCGAGAGGAAGCACGGCGAAGGCTGCGATGACGAGGGCTGCAACGACAAAGCGCTTCATTGGTTTGACTCCTTTGTGCGGTTGGTTATCCCTTGGTGTGGACGCCGCGCACGGAATCTCCAAAGGAGGTGCCGCCCGCGACCCGTCCGTGGTTCCCGATCGGGCAACCGCCGAACGGGCGAGCCGCGGTATTTACGTCGAGGAGTCGCGTTCTTTACGGACGCCTTACGTCGCCTACGTCGCTTTGCCCGGACAGCGCCATCCGAACATCGGCGCCTTCTCCTCGAGATCGACGCGCTGATCTTCGGCTAGCCGGCTAGCACGCGCTCGTAGCAGTCCTGCAGCCGCCGGGCGAGGAGCGGCCACGCGAACTCCGTCTCGGCGCGCCGCCGCGCCGCGCGTCCGCGCTCCACCCGCGCCGGCTCGTCGGCAAGCATCGCCTCGATCGTCTGCGCGAGCGCGTCGGCGTCGTCGGGCGGCGCGAGCGCGCCCGTCTCCGGCGTGACGACCTCCGCGTAGCCGGGGATGTCGGACGCGACCACGGGCGTGCCACACGCGAACGCGCGCGTCAGCACCATCCCGAAGCTCTCGTTGCCGAGCGACGGCGCGACGAGGAGCTTCGCCGTCGAGAGCTCCTCCGTCAGGCGCTCGTCGCTGACGTAGCCGAGGACGTCGATCGCGTCGTCGCGGACGCGCTGGCGTGTCATGAGCAGCCGGACGGCGAGCGGGTCGGCGCCGATGACACGCAGGCGTAAGCCGTTGCGGCTGAGCCGCGGCCAGGCGCGGAACAGGACCGGCAGGCCCTTGCGCGGGTCGTGGCGCCCGAGGAAGACGATCCGGTTCTCGCGGCCCGCGGGATCGGCCTCCGGCGGCAGCTCGACACCGTTCGGGATCACCTCGTACTCGCCCGGCGTGTGCGCGACGGCGGCGCGCAGCGCCTGGCTCGAGACGGCGATGCGCAGGTCGATCCGCTCGGCGACGAAACCGAACAGCGCGTCGGCGAACGGCCGCCAGGACGAGTTGCCGGCCGCGTGGAACGTGCCGACCGCCGGGCCGTCCCACAGCGCGAGCGCCGCCGGGCTGAGGATCGGCGCGAGCGGCTCGTGCACGTGGAGCAGGTCGAACTTCTCGGTCGCGAGCACGCGCCGCAGCCTCGGCAGAGTCGCCGGGCTGAGGACGAGGTTCGAGAGTGCGCCGTTCCCGGGGACGACGACCGAGCGGCCGAGCGGAATCACGCCGTCCGGCGGCTGCCCCAACCGGCCCGTGCGCGGGTGGAGGATCCGGCTGAACGAGCCGGGCGGGTCGTTCCCGATCAGCAGGCGCGTCTCACATCCGATCGCCTCGAGTGCGCGCCGCTGAGCCTCGGCGTGGTCGACGACACCGCCGCCGAACGACCACGAGTACGGGACGACGATCCCGACCTTCACTGTGCTTCCTTCACGGGCTGCGCCGAAGAAGGAGGCCGATGATCGCGCCGGCGGCGAGGAGCTGGAATCCGGTCGAGATCCCACTGTCGATGTTCCCCTCGCGGTGAAAGAGCTTCCTTCCGCCCGGCCGCAGCCAGGGCACGACGTGTTCGAGGTCCGGAGCGGCAGCCACCGCGCCGCCGAGCACGGCCGGATCGAGCACGCCGCGACGCGCCGCGAGCAGCGCGAGCGCGGCGAGACCGCTGCCGACCTCGAAGCCGAGGTTGTGAATGTCGTCGTGCGGAACGCGGTCGCCCGCGACGTGGACGA
>DATKRA010000060.1:0-8581 GCA_035532455.1 Gaiellaceae bacterium
GTCCCCGAACTCACCGCCACGATTGAAGCGCTCCTCGCCGCCCACAACGACGACCCGAAACCATTCGTCTGGACCGCCTCAGCCGACCACATCCTCGCCAAGGTCAACCGCTGTAAAGCCGTTCTTGAGACAGTGCACTAGGCCAGCGAGTCGAGAATCGCCGCGAGCTCGCGCGGGCCATCGAGCATCGGCATGTGGCCCGCGTCGAGCTCGATCGGCTCGACGCCGAGCACGTCCCTCGCCGCCTGGCGCTGCCAGTCGGGACGGATCACGGCGTCTCGCGAGCAGACGATGTACGCCGGGTGCTCGGGGCGGCGCGGATCCGTTCCGTAGGGCGCTTGACGCCGCAGCAGCTCGGCGAGGTGGGCGTGCTCGGGCGGGTACTGCATCTCCGCCGCCGCCACCGCGGGATCGGGGTAGTACGAGCGGCCGAGCTCGTCCCGCTCGCGGCCGGCCGCGAAACCCTCGACGAAGACGTCATCCCACCGCATGTCGTCGACGCCGACGAGGGCGCAGACGAAGATGTGCTTGCCGGCGTCGACGTACGGGATCGTCAGGCCGCCGAGCGAGTGCCCGACCACGACGTCGCACGCCGGCACGGCGGCCACGTACTCGTCGACCCCCGCGTCGACGTCCTCGCACGGCATGTCCGGCGTGAACACCTCGTGTCCGCGCGCCTCGAGCTCGGCGCGAACGAGATCCCACTGCAAGCCGAGACCCCACGCACCGTGAACGAGGGAGAACGTCGCCATGCAGAGGAGGCTCTCACACCATGGCTGCTGTGCCGCGGCTGACGCGCTGGATCGCCGCGATGCAGCGTTCCCTGCGTCCTTGCCTCGCGACGCCCAGCGCGCCCCCACGGCGAGCACCATCGTGTGAGAGCCTCCTACGATCCTCCCATGCGCGTCATCGCCGGGAGCAGGAAGGGGCACACGCTCGTCGCGCCGCGCGGCACCGACACGCGGCCGACGTCGGATCGCGTCCGCGAGAACATCTTCAACCTCGTCGGCCCGCTCGACGGCGCGCGCGTCCTCGACCTCTTCGCCGGTTCGGGCGCGCTCGGGATCGAGGCGCTCTCGCGCGGCGCGACGAGCGCAGTCTTCGTCGACAGCGATCGCGACGCGATCCGCGCGGTCGAGCGGAACCTCGAGAAGCTGCGGCTCACGGGCGCGCGCGTCGTCCGCGGGGACGCGCTCTTCACGCTCGCACAGGAGTCGATGGCGGGCGCGAAGTACGATCTCGTGCTGGTCGACCCTCCCTACGGCATGCTCGACGACATCCAGCCCCGCCTCGCCCACCATCTTCCCGCGCTGCTCGCGCCGGACGGCCTCGTCGTCTTCGAGACCGACGCGCGGAGCGAGCCCGAGCTGCCGCTCCCCGTGCGCACGTCCCGGAAGTACGGCAACACGCGCGTGACGATCTTCGAGGCACTCGGCGGCGTAGGCTCGACGGAGCCGGCAAAGAGCGAAGGCCCCGGCATGTACGGGGCCGGAGCGGAGAAACAGTGATAACCGCGATCGCGCCGGGCTCGTACGACCCGGTGACGAACGGGCACGTCGACGTGATCGCGCGCGCAGCCGGCATCTTCGACCGCGTCGTCGTCGGCGTCGTCGGCAACCCGCAGCACAAGGAGCCGATGTTCACCGTCGAGGAGCGGGTCGAGTTCCTCCGGGGCGCGCTCGCCGGCCACGACAACATCGAGATCGACGTCTTCCGTGAGCTCGTCGTCGACTTCGCGCACAAGTGGGACGCGAAGGTGATCGTCAAGGGCCTCCGCGTCATCTCCGATTTCGAGTGGGAGTTCCAGATGAACCAGCTCAACCGCACGCTCGCGCCGGAGATCGAGACGGTCTACGTCATGGCGAGCCCGCAGGTGAGCTTCGTCTCCTCGAGCGGCGTGAAGGAGATCGCAGCGTTCGGCGGCGACGTCTCCGCGCTCGTGCCCGGGCCGGTCGCAAGGCGGCTCGCCGAGCTCTTCCCCGACGGACGCCCGGGGACGCCCGAACGGCCCGGCGAGTGACGACGGTCATCTTCCACCACGGCACTCCCTCGAGCTCCAGGCTCTGGGATCCGTGGGCGGAGGACGCGAAGCGGCGCGGCATCGACCTCGTCGGCTTCCAGCGTCCCGGCTACGGCGAGACGCCGCGCGCCGAGGGCCGCGACGTCGCATGGGTGGCCGAGGCGGTCGCGCGGTTCGCCGACGAGCGCGGGATCGGCGAGTTCGCGACGTGGGGGATCTCGGGCGGCGGCCCGCACGCGCTCGCGTGTGCGGCGCTCCTTCCCGACCGCGTGACCGCCGCCGCAAGCATCGGCGCGCCCGCGCCGTACGGCGCCGAGGGCCTCGACTGGTATGCGGGGCAGGGCGAAGGGAACATCGTCGAGTTCGAGACGTCGCTCGCGGGAGAGGAACCGCTCCGCGCGCTGCTCGAGCAGGAGGCGGCGGCGATGCTGGGTGGAGAGGAGAGCGGATTCGACACGCTCTTCTGCCCTCCCGACCTCGCGATCCTGCCGCAGCTGCAGGGCTTCCTCGGTCAGACCTTTTCCGACGCGCTCGCGGGCGGTGGCGTCGACGGCTGGGTCGACGACGACCTCGCCTTCGTTCACGACTGGGGCTTCGATCTCGGCGCCATTCGCGTCCCCGTGCTCCTCGTGCACGGCGTACAGGACAGGTTCGTGCCCGTCGAGCACGGCCGCTGGCTCGCCGCGCGGATACCAGGGGTTGACGCGCGGCTGCTCGAGGAGGAAGGCCACCTCAGCCTCTACGCCCGCATCCCCGAGGTACACGACTGGCTGCTCGCCCAGTGAGCGAGTACGACGTCACGCTCCCCGACGGCCGCACGCTCCACGTCCACGACGAGGGCGACCCCGACGGTCACGCCGTCGTTTTCCATCACGGCACACCGGCGTGCGGGAGGCTCCATCCCGACCACATCGACGACGCCCGGGCCCGCGGCATCCGCCTGATCGGATTCGATCGGGCCGGCTACGGCGGCTCGTCGGCGAAGTTCGGCCGCTCGTTCGCCGACGCCGCGACCGACGTCGCGGATCTGTTGGACATCCTCGGCGCCGACCGCTTCGCAACGTGGGGCCACTCCGGCGGCGGCCCGCACGCGCTCGCCTGCGCTGCGCTTCTCCCGGACCGCTGCGTCGCCGCGGCAACTCTCGCCTCTTCGGGGCCGTACGGCGTCGACGATCTCGACTTCCTCGCGGGGATGGGCGAGCTGAACGTCCAGGAGTTCGGGCTCCTGCTCGAGGGCGGCGAGGTGCACGAGGCCGCCGTCCGGCGCAGTCAGGTCGAGCTGTTCTCGGGCGGGCCTGACGGGCTGCGCGAGGCGATGCTCACCGTTCTCTCGCCGCTCGACCGGGAGGCGATGACCCCCGAGTTCGCCGCGTGGGGATTCAGGGTCATGTACGAAGGAACCGGTGAGCGGATCGAGGGCTGGCGCGACGACGACCTCGCGCTCGTCAAGCCGTGGGGATTCGACGTCGCCGCAATCCGCGTCCCCGTCCTGCTGCTGCAAGGGACGGATGACCTTATGGTGCCGCCGGCGCACGGCCGCTGGCTCGCCGAGCGGATTCCGGGAGTCGAGGCGGAGATCAGCGACACCGAGGGACATCTCACGCTGCTCAGAGATCGCGTCCCTGACGTGCACGCATGGCTTTTGCAGCACTTCTAGATTGCGATCGCCGCTCGGCTGGCTAGACTCCCCGGCTAATGGACGTACTCGTACTGATCGACAAGCTCGACGACCTCGTGCACAACGCGAAGTCCGTCCCCCTCACCGACCAGGTTCGGGTCGAGAGCGACGAGATCTACGAAATCATCGACCAGATGCGCGCGACGATCCCGGAAGAGATCAAGCAGGCGCGCTGGATCGTCAAGGAACGCCAGGAGATGCTCGCCGAGGCGAAGCGCGAGGTCGACCGGCTCCTCGCCGAGGCGCGTGAGCAGGCCGTGCGCGAGGCGTCGCAGACGGAGATCGTCAAGATCGCCGAGCGGCAGGCCGACGAGATCGTGCAGGACGCCCGCCGCAGTGCCCACGAGATGAAGATGGAGATGGAGGACTGGGCCGACAACCAGCTCGCTTCCCTCGAGGTCAATCTCGAGCGCTTCCTCGTCGCGGTGCGCCGCGGCCGCGAGCGGTTGCACGAGCGCTCGCAGGAGTCCGTCGTCGCGGGTCTCGGCGGCCCGGCGAATGGCGACTTCGCCGACGACAACTCCGGCTACTAGACGGCGTTCCTAGCTGTCGTTCGCGGCAAGCTCGCGCGCGAGCTCGACGAACGCCTGCGCCGCGGGCGAGCGGTAGCGGTCGCGATGCCACGCGAGCACGATCGTGCGCGGCGGGATCCGCGTCCCGAACGGCAGCGCCTTCACCGCGCGATCCTTCTGGTCGACGACGAGGAGCGGCTCGATCGCGACGCCGAGACCCTCCGCGACGAGCGCCTGCAGCGTGCCGTTGTCGTCGGTGCGGAACACGACGTTGAGGTTGGGGACACGGCCGGCGAGATGACGCTCGGGCTCGTCGGTCGAGCGGCGGCCGAGCAGCGGCAGCTTCGCGACCTCCCGTAACGAGGGCGCCGAGTCGCGCGCCGCGAGCTCCGACCGCGCGGACACGAGCAGGACGTAGGGGTCGTGCAGCAGCTCCGTCCACTCGAGCGGCCCGCCGGGCAGCGGCAGCTCGGCGAATGCGAGGTCGAGCTCGCCGTGCTCGACGAGACGGAGGAGCTCATTCGAGTCGCTCTCCTCGCGCACCCGGACGCCGACGAGCGGCCATTGCGCGCGGAAACGCCGGACGAGCGCGGGGAGGAGGTTCGCGCCGACGCTCTGGAAGACGCCGACCCGCAGCGTGCCCGCGGCGCCCTCGGCCAGGGCTGCCATGTCGGCGCGGGCCGCGTCGAGGCGCGCCACGATCGCGTCGGCGTGGCCGAGCAGGAGGAGTCCGGCCTCGGTCGGCTCCACGCGCCGCGGCCCGCCGGGCCGGTCGAACAGCCGCTGCCCGACGACGCGCTCGAGCTGGGCGATCTGCTGGCTCACGGCCGACTGCGTATAGCCGAGCTCACGTGCCGCGGCTCCGAACGACCGCGTCCGGACGACCGCCTCGAGAGCGGCGAGATGGCGCAATTCGATGCCCAGCCATTCATTAGCGCTCATAATCAACATGAACGATAACGTGACTTGCCCTGATCGGTGCGCGCCGGCACGCTGGAGGCATGCGCACGAAGGTCGCCATCGCACTCGCCACCGTCTACGTCGTCTGGGGATCGACCTACCTCGCGATCGCCGTCGCCGACCGGACGCTGCCGCCGCTGCTCATGCTCGCGGTGCGCTTCGGCGTGGCGGGTGCGCTCCTGTACGGCTGGTCGTGGTGGCGCGGGGACATCCGGACGACGCGGCCGGGCAGGCGGGAGTGGACGGCTGCCGCCATCGTCGGCGCGCTTCTTCTCTTCGTCGAGACCGGCTCTGTCGCGTGGGCAGAGCAGCGAGTTGCCTCCGGGCTGACGGCGCTGCTCGTTGCGAGCGTCCCGCTCTTCAGCGCGTTGCTCGACCGCACGATCTTCGGCGTCCGGCTCTCGCTCGGCGCCCTCGCCGGGATCGCGACCGGGCTGTTCGGAGTCGTGCTCCTCGTCGGCCCGAGCGCGCACATCGACCCGATCGGTGCTGCCGTGCTGCTCGCGGGCGCGTTCGCGTGGGCTGCGGGCTCCGCCTATGCACGCGTCGCGCCGCTGCCGCGCGCATCGTTCCTCTCCACGGCGATGCAGATGCTCTGCGGCGCCGCCTTGCTCGCGATCGCGGGAGTCGCCTCGGGCGAGCTCGGCCAGGTGCATCTCGCCGCGGTCTCGGCCGAGTCGCTCGGAGCGTTCGCCTATCTCATCGTGATCGGCTCGATCGTCGCGTACACCGCGTACGGCTGGCTCCTGCAGAGCCGCACATCGAGTGTCGTCGTCTCGACGTACGCGTACGTCAACCCGGCAATCGCGGTCGGCCTCGGCTGGCTCTTCGCCGGCGAGAGGGTCAGCGGCCGGGAGATCGCCGCCGGCGCCGTGATCCTCGCCTCGGTCGGGATGCTCGTCCTCGCCCGCGCGCCGCGTGCGCGGAAGAGCTCCGAGCCGGCCCGGCCGCTCCCGGTGCCCGGCAGGCCGCAGCTCGCGCCGCCTGTCCTGCCTCGCTGAGCGAAAGCTTCGCTCTGAGCCGGACAGAGGTTCAGAGTGAGGCCCGTGGAGGAGGACTTCCGACGCCTGTGGGCCGAGCATCACCGGCACGTCCTCGCGTACGCGCTGCGCCGCACGGGGCAGCGGGCGGACGCCGAGGACATCGTCTCCTCGACGTTCACGGTCGCGTGGCGGCGGTACGGCGACAAGCCGTCGGCGGAGTTCGAGCTCCCGTGGCTCTACGCAATCGCCGCGCGCGTGCTCGCGAACCAGCGCCGCTCGTTGCGCCGGGTCGTGGCGCTGCGGTCGCGGTTACGTGAGCTCCCGCCTCCGGCCCGCGACGAACGCTCCGACCTGCCAGAGGTCGTAGCCGCGCTGAAGCAGTTGCGCCGAGACGACCAGGAAATCCTCCGCCTCGCCGCGTGGGAGGGACTCACCGGAGCCGAGCTCGCGGTCGCCCTCGGCTGCTCGGAGAACGCCGCGACGATCCGCCTCCACCGTGCGAGAAAGCGCCTCGCCGAGCAGTTCGGGAAAGAAGAGCATGCGTCCGGACATTCAGTAGTCGGAGAGGCTGAATGAACGAGACCGACGCTATGAAACTTTTGCGGGACGCAAACCCGGTACAGGTCGAAAGCCTTCCACGGATGGACCGGACCGGCCTGGATTCGATGCTCCGGCGCCGCGTGCCGCAGCACCGGCTCGTACTCGCCGCGGCGGTCGTCGCTGCCGCGACCACCGCCGCACTGATCGCCGCCTTCGCCTTCCCAAGCTCGCACTCAGCGATCGTGCGGAAAGCGGTGCCTCCCGCCTTCGGTCCGCTTGCGGACGCCTCCAGCGCCCTCGGTGCGCCGGTCGTGCTGCCGGACACGGCTCTGGTGCGTCCCTCGGATGCCGCAAACACCGTCGAGTCCGTCTGTGTGCCGAAGAACGACACGGTGGAGCCGCCGTGGTGCCAGGTCACTGTCAGCTTCCCCTCGCAAGGCCTGACGGTGGAGTACGCGAGACCGGCCCCTTCCGACGCGCTCGCGTCGTACAAGAACCTCCTGGGTGAGAACGACACGGCGAAGATCGTGGACATGAATGGCCTGCCGGCGCTGTTCGTCCCGCAGGCGCAGGAGAGTTGGCTCGAGTTCGCCGTCGGTGGAACGGAGATCACCGTCCGAGGCACCTACGGCGAGGCCGCGCTGCAGGCGGTCGCGCAGTCGATCGTCGACCGCAGCCCGGCGTCGACCGATTTGCGGCGCGGGGTCAATCTTGACCCGATGAACTTCCCGCAGTGGAAGTCGAAGCCGATCTCGCTCGACGAGGCGTCGCGCGCGCTAGGTGCCGCCGTCGTCCTGCCGGACGCATCGCTCGTGAATCCCGCGAGCGTGAAGAAGATCTGGGCGGAAGGGAAGTGCCCTCACCGCAGCCCACGGTTCGGTCATCCGTCCACCGCGTGCCTAATCTTGATCTTGTTCCGGTCGCTGACGCTCATTTATGAGCGCCCAGCGGGGTGGCCACACTCGCGCGCGGGCTACGCGCGGCTCGCTAAGCACATGCCGGGCGGCGCCGTGATCGACCTCGGCGGAGTTCCGGCGATGGCAAGTACTGGCGCGCGCTCGATCTATTTCAACCTGAGCGGCACACGGGTGGTCGTCTGGGGACGTCCGGGACAGAGGATGCCGCAGGCGATTGCGCGGTCGATCGTCGATCGCTCCAGGTAGCGCTCAGTCGCCGCGCTACGGTGGCGCTGTGACCACCTTTGACCTCCGCAAGCTCCGGCTCCGCGCTGGCGACCAGGCCCGCGAGCGCGTCGAGATCGATCTCGAGCCGATCCACCTCGCCGGGCAGGAGTACGTCCCGCGCCCGAATCCCGTCGCGGCCGAGCTCGTCGTCACGCGCGCCCAGAGCGGCACCGTGCTCGAGCTCGCGTTCGACGTCACGCTCCACGGGCCGTGCTTTCGCTGCCTCGAGGACGCCGAGCTTGCGCTCGAGTTGCGTCTGCGCGAGTACAGCGCGACGAAGCCCGAGAGCGAGGACGAGCGGACGGAGTACCTCGTCGACGAGCAGCTCGACCTCTCCGCGTGGGCGCGCGACGCCGTTGTCCTCGCGCTGCCCGAGCAGATCCTCCACGACCCCGACTGCGCCGGGCTCTGTCCCGTCTGCGGCAAGGACCTCAACGTCGAGCCGCACGAGCACGTCGAGGAGACGGTCGACCCGCGCTGGGCTGCGCTCAACGAACTTCGAACGGAGTCGTCGTCGTGAGTTTCGCGAAGCCGACCCGCTCGAGGATCGGCCTGCTCGTCGCCAGCGCGTCGACGTAGAGGTAGGGGAAGCCGGCCTCGCGCGCGAGCTCCGCGCGGCGCGCGACGGTCGCGCGGTAGAGCCCGCGGCCGCGAAACTCGGGCAGCGTGACCCCGCCGAACATCCCGGCAAAGTCGACTCCCGG
>DATKRA010000061.1:0-44071 GCA_035532455.1 Gaiellaceae bacterium
CACCGCTCGAGCGTCTCCCGCTCCACCTCATCGAGCACGACCTCCGCACGCTGCGCCATGATCTCCCCAATCCTCGTGGTTAAGGAGGACGCTTCGACGCGAACCCGCGGGCCCCTGCGAACTAGCGACTCAGGACACTAGCGGCGCGGGGCCACGGCGATGCGGAACTTCGGTGCCGTGATGACGATCTTCGTCGGCTTCGACCACGCCATAGCCTGCGCGCCGGTCGGCAGGTTGTAGTCGAAGCCGCGCACGCGGTAGAACCACGTCCCCGGCTTCAGCGGGAGGACGGCCGAGGTCGAGAACGTGTACCGCGAGCCGCGGGGCGAGAACGGGTAGGTGTGGCGCGCCCACTGCACTTGGTAGTTGAGCGCGCCAGACGCAGCAGTCCATGCGATGAGCGGCTCACCGTAAAACTTCGCCGTCTGAGACGCCAAGACGAGGCGGCCGTTCGCGGAGAGCCCCGTCGCGAAGGCGCCGTGCTTCGACGTCAGCGTGGGCTGGCTCGAGATGCCGAGGCGCTGGACGCGGCCGGCGGCGCAGACGTCCTGCGGCAGCTCGAGATCCTGGTACGCGCCGGAGCCGAGCTCCTGCACACCGACGACCGTCCAGTAGTAGCCGCCGCCGGGCCAGCTCGTGTCCCAGAGGTCGACGGGAGGACCGATGACGCCCGAGGCCGTTTGCTTCGTTCCGGAGGCCGATGCCCCGACGGTCGGTGTCGCGGCCGGGAGCTGCTCGTTCGCGACGACAACGTCTCCGTCCGCTCCGATATCGGACGTGGGCGCTCCGGGATCGAGGAGGACGTTCTGCTCGCCGAACGCAATCTTGAGCGCGGGTCCGTCCAACCTCGGCGCGTAGGACGGTGAGGGAACGGCCGGCCCGACGAAGACGGGGTTGAGGCACTGGCTGTCGGTGAAGACGTAGACGCGGAAAAGCGTCGCCGTCGTGCCGTCGAGCGTCTGGGCTCCGCTCCAAAGGAACGCAGGCATGAGCTCATGCGCCGGCGACGTCGGTGAGCCGTTCGAGAAGCCGTCCGACAGCGTGCCCGTGAGCGCGATCGGGCCGGTGGTAGGCGCGGTGTTCGTCGCCGTGTAGATCGGGCTCCAGGCGCCGTATGTCGCGGTCGGCATGCCATTGGCCGCTCCGAAAACGTCAAGCCGCAGAGCTCGCACGCGCCACCTGACCGAGGACGGCCACGAGGCGCCGTAGAAGTCGCGCTCGTCGAGCACGTTCGTCCGCACGACCTCGATCTTCGACAGGTCGACGAGCCAGACCTCGTACGCGTCGGCGCCGCTGACCGTCGACCAGCGGATGAGGCCGTTGGCGCTCGACAAAGCGACCGGGTGGGCGGGCGGGACGATGTCGAACCCGTAGTCCACGCTCCACGGCGAGACGTGCCCGCCCGCGAGGAAGGCGCGAACGCGCGCGTAGAGCGAGTGCGGCGAGCCTGTAATCCACGGAAGCGTGATGGCGGGGGCGGCCACAGGCGTCCGGAAGTTCGCGGCGTCGTACAGGTGGCCGTTGTCCCGGAACGTCGCGCTCGTCGAAAGCTGCAGCTCGTAACGAGTCGCCCCGCGCACCGGGTTCCACGCGAACGACGGGGTGCTGTGGAACGTCGTCGTCTGCAGCTCGTTCGCGACGAGGAGGAAGCCGTGCAGACCGGTCGGAGCGGCGACGGCGGCGCCCGAGGAGCCGGCAAGGGAGCCGGCCGCGACCACGGCGAGAATGCCGAGGAGCACCGTCAGGCGGGAGATGCGCATCATCCCCTTGGTTGTCGGCAGCTAGCGGGGGGCGGCTCTCCCTCGGATGAGGGATGCCAGGAGCTTCCCCGCCGCAAGAACGAGGGCGTCTTGACCCGGCGGCGCCGCGAGCTGCACGTATGGCGGCAGCGCGAGCGCAGGCCAGCCGAGCGCGCTGAACGGATACGTGAACGCCGTGCCGGGGCCGCGGATCGCGAGCTCGTCGACATCCGCCGGAGGCGCCACGAACGGGACGCTCGGCGTGACGAGCAGGTCGACTCCCGCGAGCGCCTCCTCGACGCGCTCGCGGTATTCCTCGCGCTCGCGCGCGGCCGCGTCCGCCTCCGGGTCCGTCACCTCGAGACAGCGCTCGATCTTGCCGCGGACGTTCTCGCCGTACAACTCCTCGTTGCCGGGGAAGAGCGCCCGGTGGACGTCAGCCGCCTCGCGCATGAAGTCGGCACGGTTCGCCGGAGCGAACGGAAGCTCGACGCCTCGACGGCGAGGGAAGTGCTCCGCCGCCGCCGCGACGCCCGCGCGCACGTCCGGCTCTGCCTCATCGAGCCACGCTACCCCGACCTCGAGTTCTGACAACGCTTGTGACAAGTTGGATCGTGGAAAGTTCGGGACGAGCGCGCGCATGAGCTCTTCGCAGCCTTCGACGGTCGAGGCGATCGGGCCGACGACGTCGAAGCTCGGTGCGAGCGGGAAGCAGCCGTCGGCCGGAACGAGGCCGTAGCTCGGCTTGAAGCCGACGACGCCGCACCATGCGGCCGGGATGCGGATCGAGCCGGCGGAGTCCGTCCCGAGCGCGAGGTCGACGTCGCCCGCCGCCACGGCCGCAGCCGAGCCGCCGCTCGAACCGCCGGCAAGCCGTCCGGGGAACGCCGGATTGGGCACCGTCCCGAAGTGCGGGTTCTGGGACGAGATCCCGTACGCGAACTCGTGGAGGTTCGTCTTCCCGGCGACGGCGTAGCCCGCCGCCTCGAGGCGGCGCACTGACTCCGCGCTCTCGGCGGGGACATGGTCGACGAAGAGCGCCGACCCGTACGTCGTCGTCAGCCCGGCGGTGTCGAGGAGATCCTTGACCGCGACCTGCGTGCCGGCGCGGGGCTCCTCCGGCCGCGCGAGCCAGATCCCGTCCACTAGCTGAAGTGCAGGTACAGGAACGCGATCCCGATGCAGCCGGCGAAGAGCAGCAGGAAGAGCGCGAACAGGAGCCAGCCGAGGCGAGCGTTGCGACGTGCGAGTTCCGGATCCATCAGACGGCTGCGTCCAGGGCGAGCGCCGCGAACAGGAGCGCGAGGTAGAGGAGCGAGTAGTGGAAGAGGAGCATCGCGCGGCGCGGCGTCGTGTCGCGGCGGAGCTTCTCCGCCAGTCCCACGAAGACGGCGCCGAGCGCGAGCGCGCACACGACGTAGACCGGGCCTGCTCCGCCCCAGCCCCACGGCAACAGCGTCGCGCCGACGAGCACGAGCGAGTAGAGGACGATCTGCCGAGCCGTCTCCCGGTCGCCGCGCACGACCGGCAGCATCGGCACCTTCGCGGCCGCGTAGTTCTCCTTGATGAGCAGTGCGAGCGCCCAGAAGTGCGGCGGCGTCCAGACGAAGACGATCGCGAAGAGGATCCACGCCGCGATGCCGATGTGCCCGGTCGCCGCAGCCCAGCCGACGAGCGGCGGGACGGCACCCGCGGCTCCGCCGATGACGATGTTCTGCGACGTCGAGCGCTTGAGCAAGCGCGTGTAGACGAGGACGTAGAAGAGGTTGCCGACGAGCGCGAGCACCGCCGTGAGGACGTTGACCGCGCTCGCGAGCAGGACGAAGGAGAAGGCCGACAGCGCGAGGCCGAACTCGAGTGCGCGGCTCGCGGGGACGCGTCCCGAGGCAACGGGCCGCGCCTTCGTCCGCTCGCCCATGAGCGGATCGATGTCGCGGTCGAGGACGTGGTTGAGCGCCGACGCGCCGCCGCACGCGAGCGCGAGGCCCGCCATCGCGGCGACGGCGATCCCGGTGCCGGGCCAGCCGCGCGCGCCGGCGATCATCCCGCAGAAGCCGGTGACGAGGAGGAGCACCATGATCCGCGGCTTCGTCAGCGCCACGTAGTCGCGCCATTTACCCCACGGAATCCGCTCGCCGCGGAAGCTCTCGACCCCGACGACGGCGATCGCCGCAAGCGCGAACGCCGCAAGCGTCGCGTGCGCGGTGCTACCGGGCGCCGCGGCCGCTGCCGCGAAGAGCGCCGCGGCGGCGAGGCTCGGCGCAACGAGCCGCCGGTGCGCGAACCACGCGGAGACGACGAGCGCGGCGAGCGGCGGAGCCACGAGCGCCGAGAGCAGCCGGTGCGTCGGGCCGAGCCCGGCGGCGCCGGAGACGACCGCGAGCAACGTCCCGCTCGCGGCGACGAGCGCCGAGAGGCGCAACCACGGGCCGGGAGCGGTGTCGGTCCTCACGTCGCCTCCTCCGCGAGCCGCCGGCGCAGGTCGCGCAGCGGCCGCGCGCTCGTCACGTACGGGACGGAGTCGAAGTTGTGCGGCGGCGGCGGCGAGGTCGCGTACCACTCGAGCGTGTCGGCGAGCCACGGGTCGTTGCCGACGCGCGCGCCCTTCCGCAGTACGTGCGTGATCCAGATGTTCGCGACGAAGACCGCGACCCCGATCGCCGTCAGGACGCCGCCGGCGGTCGAGATCGAGTTGTAGATCTCCCACAGGCCGCCGTGGTGATACGTGTAGACGCGCCGCGGCATCCCGAGCAGGCCGAGCATGTGCATCGGGAGGAACGTCATGTTGAAGCCGATGAACATGAGCCAGAAGTTGAGCTTTGCGAGGCGCTCGTCGAGCATCCGTCCGAACATCTTCGGCCACCAGTAGTACAGCCCGGCGAATAGCGCGAAGACAATACCGCCGAAGGCGACGTAATGGAAGTGCGCGACGATGAAGTACGAGTCGTTGAGCTGCCAGTCGACGGGGAACGCCGCGAGGAAGATCCCCGTCAGGCCGCCGAACGTGAACAGCGCGAGGAAGCCGAACGAGAAGAGCAGCGGCGAGTCGAAGATGAGGTTGCCGCGCCACGTCGTCGCGAGCCAGTTGAAGATCTTGATCCCCGTCGGCACGGCGATGACCATGGACGAGATCATGAAGAAGCCGTCGAGCCCGATCCCCATCCCGGTCGTGAACATGTGGTGGGCCCACACGAGCATCGAGAAGAACGCGATCGCGAGCGTCGAGAACGCGACGGCCTTGTAGCCGAAGATCGGCTTCCGGGAGAAGACCGGCAGGATCTCGGAGATCATCCCGAAGGCAGGCAGCACCATGATGTAGACCTCGGGGTGCCCGAAGAACCAGAACATGTGCTGGTAGAGCAGCAGGCTCCCGCCGTGTCCCGGGATGAAGAAGTGAGTGCCGAAGTTGCGGTCGAGCAGCAGGAGCGTGACCGCGGCCGAGATCGCCGGCATGGCGACGACGAGGAGGATCGAGTACGTCTCCATCGCCCAGACGAAGAGCGGCATGCGCATCCACGTCATCCCCGGCGTGCGCATGTGGTGGATCGTGACGATGAAGTTGATCGCCCCGAGGACCGACGACAGCGTGAGGATGTGGATCGCGAGGATCCAGTAGTCCTGGCCGTGGCCCGGGCTCGCCCACGGCATCGCCTCCGACAGCGTCGGATATGACCACCAGCCGGCGTGCGCCGTGCCGCCCTTCGAGAACCAGCTGAGCCAGAGGACCAATCCGCCGAGCAGGAAGAGCCAGTACGAGAGCGCGTTGAGGCGAGGGAACGCCATGTCGCGCGCGCCGATCATGAGCGGCACGAGGAAGTTGCCGAAGCCGGCCATGATCGGGACGACGACGAGGAAGATCATCGTCGTGCCGTGCATGGTCATGACCTCGTTGTACGAGTTCTTCGTCAGGAAGTGCTCACCGGGCGTCGCGAGCTGCGCCCGCATGAGGAGGGCGAGGATCCCCCCGAGCGCGAAGAAGAAGATCGAGGTCGCGATGTACATGATCCCGATCCGCTTGTGGTCGACGGTGACGAGCCAGCTCGCCACGCGGCCGCTCTTCCAGCCGACGGGATAGACCGCTTCGGAGCGGGTCGCCATTACGGCGTCGTCCCTCCTACCGGCGCGGCCTTGTAGACGTTCGTCTTCACGTACGCGACGAGCGCCCTTATCTGTGTCGAGTTCCACGTGTCGCCGACGGGCGGCATCGCGCCGGTCGGCCCGTTGAAGCCGTTGCGGAGGATCTGCTCGAGCCCGGCGACCTGGATGACGAGCGAGTTGCTTGCGATGTTCGGGCCGTAGCCGCCCTGGCCGAGGTTGCCGTGGCACGTTGCGCAGACGCCGCTCCACTCCTGCTTGCCGATCGTCGCGGCGGCTTGCGAGCCGATGTACGCGTCGTACGCCGATTGCGACTCGGCGACGACCTGCGCGGTCATCGAGGCGTGGTAGACGCCGCAGAGCTCCGCGCACTGGCCCTCGTACGTCCCGGCCTTCTCCGCCATGAACCACGTGTGATTGACGCGTCCGGGGATGGCCTGGATCTTGCCGCCGAGGGCCGGGATCCACCAGCTGTGGATGACGTCCGTGGCGACGACCTTGAGATCGACGACGGCGCCGACCGGGACATACAGCGTGTTGATCGAGCGCGTCTTGTTCGGATAGTCGAACTGCCAGTAGAACTGGTGCCCCTCGACGGTGATGTGGATCGGATTCGCCGACGCGGGCGCGGAGTCGATTTTCGGCAGCTGGAAGAAGACGACTGCCCCGATCACGGCGAGGATGAGGACGGGGATCACCGTCCAGATCACCTCGAGGCGGGAATGGCCGTGCACCTGCGGGCCCTCTACGGTCCTCGCGCGGCCGCGGCTCCGGTACTTCCAGATGAAGGCGACGAGCAGCCCCTCGACGAGGAGGAAGATCGCCGCGGTGAACCCGAGGATGACGTAGTACGCCGTCAAGGTGTGGCTCGCGTTGGGCGATTCCGGCTGCACGGGCGTCAGGCCGCCGTTCGTGGCTGCCGCGATACCTGCCGTCGCGAGGGCGGCCACCACGGCGAGAACGAAGATCGGCAGCTTCCGGCGCACCCGCTCGGCATTCTATGAGCGTGTCCGAGCGCACGCGCGTCGAACTGCCGTCCCACATCCCTCCGAACTTCGAGGTGTACGTCAGCGGCGTCCGCCAGGAGCCCGGCCGGGACTTCCACGTCGAGGGCCGCTCGCTCGTCTTCCCTCGCCCGCTCGAGGAGGAGGGAAAGCTCGGCTTCTGGCGCTGGGCGTCGATGTGGCTCGGAATCGCGGGGACGTACCGCAAGAACGAGACGGTCGACGTCGTCTACGAGAGCGGAGGCCGGCGCACGGTCGAGACCGGCCTGAAGCGCGTCGCGGACTAGACGGCGGCGCCGGCGGGGCTCTTCGACACCGGCTCGAGCCGGTACCCGACGCCGTAGCGCGTCTGGATGAAGGTGTGGCGGGACGCGCGGCGGTCGATCTTCTCCCGCAGGCGGCGGACGAAGACGTCGACCGTACGATCGCGACGCGACTCGCGGCGGCCCCAGAGCTTCTGCAGGAGCTCGTCCCGGGTGACGACGCGGCCGCGGTCGAGCGCGAGCTGGTAGAGGAGCCGGAACTCCGTCGGCGTCAGCTCGGCGCTGGTGCCGTCGACGTAGGCCTGCACCTCGAGCGGGTCGATCCGCAGCTCCTCGATATCGATCGGCTCGCCGCGCGGCGCCTCCTCGCGACGGATGGAGCGGCGCGCCGCGGCGCGGACACGGGCGACGAGCTCCTTCATCGAGAACGGCTTGACGAGGTAGTCGTCGGCGCCGATCTCGAGCGCGTGAACGCGGTCGTGCTCGGTGCCGCGGGCGGAGACGACGACGATCGGAGTGCCGATCCCCTCGCTCCGCGCGGTCTCGATGAGCTTCCAGCCGTCGAGGCCGGGGAGCATGAGGTCGAGGACGCAGACGTCCGGCTGCTCGTAGCGGAGCCGGGCGAGCCCTTGCGTTCCGTTCCCGACAGACACCGGGTCGAAGCCGGCGGCGCTGAGATGCCGGGACATTCCCTCCGCGATGACGTCGTCGTCCTCGACGATCAGAACCTTCGGCATGCTTGTCCCATTATCGATCGAAGGCCGGTTGGGAAAGGGTAGCCGCATGGTGAAGGAGTGGTGAACAAGCCTAGGAGAGATCGGGCGCGTGCCGTGGCGGCGACAAGCGAGGAGGCCGTGGTCGTGCTCGACAGCGAGCGCCATGTCGTCGCTATGAGCCCCGAGGCGGCACGCCGGCTGCCGGGTGTCGAGCTCGACGACCGGCTCGCCGAGGACGCGCTCGTCGCCCAGCCCGAGATCCTCGTCCTCTTCTTCGCCGCACTGCCGGAGCTCTCGGCATACCAGGAGCTCCGCATGGGTTTCACCGCGGCCGTCTCGCACGAGCTGCGCACGCCGCTCGCGCGCCTCCTCGCGCTGCTCGAGAACGCGACGCTGCCCGGCTCCGACGTCGAGGCGTTGATGGAGCAGGCGGTGCGCGAGGTGGAGCAGACGCGGGAGCTCATCGACGACGTCCTCTTCCTCGGCGAGCTCGAGACGGGACGAGAAGTCGTGGCGCTCGGCCGCACGGCCGCGAAGCCCGTCGTCGACGAGGTCGTCGACTCGCTCGCCGATCGCGCCGACCATGCGGGCGTGACGCTCGTAGTCGACGGCGACACGGGGGTCGAGCTGCCGCTGCGCCCACGGATGCTGCGAGTCGTCGTCGAGAACCTCCTCGCGAACTCGATCCGCTATGCGGGCCAGGGGACGACGTGCACGATCGAGCTCACGGACGCCGAGAGCGGGTCTGTCCTCACCGTCTCCGACGACGGCGGTGGCGTCCCGGCGCGCGACCTGCCGCGTCTCTTCGAGCGCTTCTACCGGGGCGACCAGGCGCGCACGAGCCGCGGAACGGGTCTAGGCCTCGCGATCGTCAAGCACATCGTCACCTCCGCGGGCGGCGAAGTCGTCGCAATGAGCGAACCCGGCCAAGGGCTGACCATCCGGATCGCGTTCCCGGCCTTCATAGAGAGAGGCTAAGACAGCCGCGTCAGCGGCGGCTTAAGCCGCAGGCTCCCCCGCTCCCCGGCGCGCGCCAAAGGCGCCCGCCGCGGCGGGAAACGAGGTCTCAGCACGAAGGCGCGGAAGACCGCGCTCTTCCGCGCCGGAGTTCCTTAGCTCAGCGAGCGAGTCCGCAGGACTCGCGAGCTACCCGAAGCGGCCGGTGACGTAGTCCTCCGTGCGCTGGTCGGAGGGCGCGGTGAAGATCTTCTCCGTCGCGTCGTACTCGATGAGCTCGCCCCAGCGCTGGCCCTCTTCCCCGCGGGAGATGGAGAAGAACGCGGTCATGTCGGCCACGCGCGCGGCCTGCTGCATGTTGTGCGTGACGATCACGAACGTGTACTCGCCCTTGAGGCTGTGCATGAGCTCCTCGATCTTCTGCGTGGCGATCGGGTCGAGAGCCGAGGCGGGCTCGTCCATGAGGACGACGTCCGGCTCGACGGCGATCGCGCGCGCGATGCAGAGGCGCTGCTGCTGGCCACCCGAGAGGCCCCATGCGCTCGTCTTGAGGCGGTCTTTCACCTCGTCCCAGAGCGCGGCCTGCGTGAGCGCCTTCTCGACGCGCTCGTGGAGGCCGTCCTTCATCCCGAGGACTTTCAGGCCCCAGGCGACGTTGTCGAAGATCGACTTCGGGAACGGGTTCGGGCGCTGAAAGACCATCCCGATCGTCCGGCGCACCGCAACGGGGTCGACGTCGCGTGTCGAGATGTCGTAGCCGTGGTAACGGATCGTGCCCGTCATCCGGAACCCCGGGACGAGATCGTTCATCCGGTTCAGACACCGGACGTAGGTGCTCTTGCCGCAGCCGGACGGCCCGATGATCGCCGTGACGAGGTTCTTGTAGATCTCCATCGAGACGCCCTTGAGCGCGGCCTTCGAGCCGTAGAGGGCATCGAGGTCGGAGATCTCGAACACGGTCTCGAGCCGTTCGCGCGGCGGCAGCGGCTGACGCTTCGTCTCGACGCGCACGGCAGGCTCGATGCTACTCGACTCGGTCACGATTCCCATCATCTTCCCCTCCCGAGCTTGCGTTTGCTGCGGGCCGCGAACCACCGCGCTACGAGGCTCGTGAGGAGGATGAACATCAGCAGCACGAACGCCGCCGCCCACGCCCGCGCCTGATCCGTCGGGTACGGCGATTCGGAGAGCTCGAAGATCGCGAGCGGCACGGCCTCCAGGGCGTGCTGGGGGTTCGCGGAGATCCCGGCCCCGACGATCGACGACGTGAAGAGCAGCGGCGCGGTCTCGCCCGCGACGCGCGCGACGGCGAGGACGGTTCCCGTGAGCACACCGCCGATCGACTGCGGCAGCACGATGCTCAGGGTCGTGCGCCAGCGCGGCACGCCGAGCCCCAGGCTCGCCTCCCGGAGCGACTGCGGGACGAGCGCCAGCACCTCCATCGTCGTGCGGAAGACGATCGGCAGCATGAGGATCGCCAGCGCGAACGACGCCGCAAGGCCGCTCTGGCCATGGTTCACGACGATCAACCCGAAGACGAAGATCCCGATCACGATCGCCGGGATGCCGGCCAGCACGTCGAGCACGAGACCGACTGACGTCTTCACCCTCCGCGGCGCGAACTCGCTCAGGTAGACCGCGATCAGCATCGCGAAGGGAAGGGCCATCGCGGTCGCGATCGCGACGATCACGAGCGACCCGACGAAGGCATTCGCGAGGCCCTGCGCGACACCCGGGCCTGCGTAGGGATTCTGCGCCTTCGTGAGGAGGTCGAGGTTGAGCTGGCTCCACCCCCGCCGGGCCACGGAGTAGATGACGAGTCCGAGCAGCCCGACGGCCACAGCCGCCGTCAGCCACGCGACGCCTTCGGCGGCGCGATTCACGATGCGGCGCCGGCCCAGCCGGTCGGCGGGCCGTAGCAGCGAAGCCGGTGCCGTCCCGATGGTGCTCACCGGACGAGCCCCTGCCGCCGCTCCGCCCTCCGCACGATGACCTGCGCGATGAGGTTCACGACGATCGAGAAGACGAGGAGGATGACCGCGAGGTAGAAGAGCGACGACGTCGCGGTGGGCGCGGTCCCCGGAGAGGAGTAATCGTTGGCGAGCCGGCCCGCGAGGGTGTCGCCCGCCGAGAACAGGTTCCAGCTGAAGCCGTTGAAGGCACCGATCACCATCGACACGGCGATCGCCTCGCCGAGGGCGCGCGCCAGCCCGAGGATCATCGCCGCGGCAACGCCGCCGCGCGCAAACGGGAAGACGACACCGCGCACCATCTCCCAGCGCGTCGTACCGAGTGCAAGCGCGCCTTCCTTCAGCTCGGCCGGCACGCCGAGGAAGAGCTCGCGCGAGATGCTCGCGATGATCGGCAGGATCATGATCGTGAGCACGATGATGGCCGCGAAGATGCTCGCCCCCGTGCCGGTCACCGGGCCGAAGAGGGGAATGAAGCCGAGCGTGCTGTGCAGAGCGGGCATCACGTGGAGCCGGAGATTCGGAATGAGCACGATGATCCCCCAGAGCCCGATTACGACGCTCGGAATGGCCGCGAGCGTCTCGACGAGGGCCGTCACGGGGCCCCGGATCCAGCCCGGGGCGAGCTCGCTCAGGAAGAGCGCGACGCCGAGCGCGAGGGGCGTCGCGAGCGCGAGCGCCCCGATCGACGTGACGGCCGTGCCGATGAGAAAGGCCTTGCCGCCGATATCGCCGTTGATCTCCGACGTATGTGTCAGGAAGCCGAGGCCGAACGTCGAGAGCGAGAGCCGCGCACCCTCGACGACCTTGTAGATGATCATCCCGACGAGGAAGATCGCGCCGGCCGCAGCCAGGCCGGCGGTCACTTGCAGGATGAGATCGCCGAAATGCGTCCGCCGCCCCTTGAAGGGGCGGCGGGCGGCATCGGAAGTCGCGTCGAACGTGCTCATGCCTGTTCGGCGCGCAAGCCTACTTACTTGAACGACACCTGACCGAGGGTCTTGAGGCTGGCATTGATCACGATCGACGAAAGCGGAGCGAACGTGAGCGGGCGGATCATGTACTGGCCGTGCTGGAGGGCCCACTTGATGAACGCCTTCGTCGTATTCGTCGCGGCGGCGTTGAGGTCGCCGTTCTTGTGCAGGAAGACGTACGTGAAGGTCGAGATCGGCCACGCACCGGCGTACTTCGACGACGCGGGCGGATTGACGAGCGAGATCTCGTTGTTCGACGGCACCTTCGTCACGATCTTGGCTGCCTGCGCGATCGCGTTGATCGACACCGTCACGTAGTGGCTGGAGCGATTCTGCAACGCCGCCGAATCGAGGTGGCTGCTGCCGACGTACGCGGCGCTGACGTACCCGATCGCGCCGGGGGTCGACTTCACGGCGGCCGCGACCCCGGAGTTCCCCTTGAACCCGGTGCCGGTCGGCCAGTTCGTGATCGTCGTGCTGAAGCCGACCCTGCTCTTCCACGCCTTGCTGACCGCGGAGAGGTAGTGCGTCCACACGTACGTGTCACCCGAGCCGTCGCTGCGGTAGACGACCGAGATGGGCTTGCTCGGCAGCTTGACTCCCGGGTTGATCTTCTTGATCGCCGAGTTGTTCCACGTCGTGATCTTCCCGAGGTAGATGTTCGCGAGCACCGTCCCGGTCAGGTGGAGCTTGCCGTTCGCGAGACCGATGTTCGCGACGGGAACGGTTCCGGTGAGCGCCCACGGGATCTGGACGCAACCGGCGCACGGATTCGGCGTGTTCTTATAGACCGAGAGCGGCGCGTCGCTGGCGCCGAAGCTGACCTGACGGGTGTCGATGGCCTTCTCGCCCGTGCCCGAGCCGACCGAGCTGTAGTTGACGGTGTTGCCGGTCGCCCCGTGGAAGTGCTTCGCCCAGTACGTGCCCTGGATGGCCGGGGCGATGAGCGACGAGCCTGCACCGTTGATTGTCACGCCGGACGTCCGAGCCGCAGAGCCAGAACCGGCAGCGGTAGCCGCGACCACGGCGATGGCAGCAACAGCGAGTGCGATGCGAATGAGCATGCCGTTTTTCGGCATCGAGTTTCCTCCTCCTGAAATAGCCCTTGGGGTTCGCGGTCAACGTACGACGGGCGCTGCACCACGTGGGCTACGCGCACGTAGCAAGGTGGCGACGGAGTGGTGACACACGCCGAGCGGTGCGGGATCCGGCCGTCCGACCGCTGGATGGTTGATGCCATGAGATCGTCTGCTCCGGGGCGTGAGCTGGTGCGTCTGGGGCGCCGCGACGGACGCTTCTCGCTGCTGGTGGCAGCGGGAAGCGGTCGACGTGGCGAAGCGCAGGCCTGGCGGAGGCCGGCTCCGCCGGCCGCAGCCGGAGACTGCGCGGCCCAGGCGTGCCAGATCGCGACCCGGGCACGCGAGATCGTGGCCTCAACCATCTAGCTCCGTGAGTAGGCTGGGCGTATGGGAATAGACGACGCTCTCGGTCAGATCGAGGCCCAGCTGCAGGAGATGGGGCAGCGCGTCGTCAGCGCCGTGCACGGTGCGACACGGGCCCTCCAGGAGCGCGACACGGAGCTCGCCGCCGAGGTGATCGCGTTCGACGACGAGGTCGACCGCCACTTCCTCACGATCGAGCAGCAGATCCAGTCGCTCCTCGCCCTCCAGACGCCGGTGGCTCGCGACCTGCGGCTCCTCCTGGCGATGATCCACATCAATCTCCTGCTCGAGCGCACGGGCGACGGTTGCGTCACGATCGCGAAGCTCTCGAAGCTCGTTGCCGAGGTCGAGCCGGACCCTGCTCTCGCCGACGTCCTGACGGAGATGGGCGAGCGCGCCGAGGAGATGGTGCGCGTCGCGCTGAACTCGTTCAACGAGCGCGACCTCGCCGGCGCCGAGAGTCTCGTCGAGCTCGACGAGCTCATCGACCGCGCCAACCGGCGGTTCGTCGAGCGTCTCGTCGACGTCATGGCCCACCCCGACATGCGCGAGTGGGGCCTGCGGATGGTCGTCGTCGCGCGGACGATCGAACGGATCGGCGACCGCGCCGTCGACATCGGCGAGCAGACCGCCTATCTCCTCACGGCGCATTTCCGCGAGTTCACCGACGCCTCACATCCGGCCGGGTAAGAATCCGCTGCAGTGGACTGGCGCCTCTACAAGGCGATCTACGACGTCTCGCTCCACCACCACTGGGTGGGGAGGCTCTTCTACGACATCGAGAAGATCAGCATCCCGTTGGTGGTCGTGATGACAGCCGCGCTCTGGTTCTTCAGCCGGCCCGGCGGCGACCGCAAGTGGAAGCTCGCGAGCGGCAGCGGCTTTGCCGCCGCGGCGCTCGCATACGCCGTCGCGTTCACCATCCATCACATCTGGTCGCGGCCCCGGCCGTATATGAGCCACCACATCAGCCATCCGTGGTCGAACACGACCGACGCGTCCTTCCCGAGCGACCACACGACGGTGTCGTTCGCGATCGCAGCCGCTGTCCTCGCCATCGATCTCCCCGCCGGCGTGATCTTCCTCGTGGTCGCAGCGATCATCTCGATCGGGCGGATCTTCATCGGCGCGCACTATCCGAGCGACGTCCTCGCCGGCTTCGTGATCGGCCTCGTGGTTGCGGGCGTCGTCGTACGGTTCCTGCCACGCTTCGTCTCCTGGGTCGTCTCCTACGTGGAACGGGTCAGCGATCCGTTGCTGCGGCCGCTCTGGCGCTCCACCGGCCGCTGAGCCGCATTCATCGGTTCGTCACCGGACCGCAGCCACTTCGTACGTGAATTTCCGGCCGAAGCGGGGAGACTGGAGTCATGGATACGAACGCGCGCATCGGAGCGGCTGCGGCCGCGATCTTCGTCGCCGCTCTCGCCGCCGGCTGCGGCAGCTCGGGCGGCGGCACGACGCAAGGCTCGGGCTCCACCACGCTCGTCGGCGCCGGCAGCACGCTCGTCGCTCCGCTCCTCGCGAAGTGGCAGGGCGAGTACTCGTCGGCGCACGGAGTGACGATCACGTACGGCGCGATCGGCTCGGGCGGGGGCTTCCAGCAGGTTGCCCAACACATCGTCGACTTCGGAGCAAGCGATGCACCCCTCGCGTCGTACCCGGCGAACGGGTGCAACGGCTGCGTTCAGATCCCATGGGCGCTCGCAGCCACGACCGTTTCCTACAACGTTCTCGGGGTGACGAGGCCGCTGCGACTCAGCGGCCCGGTCATCGCAGACATCTACCTGGGCAAGATCACGAGCTGGAGCGACGCGGCGATCGAGAACCTCAACCCCGGCGTCCATCTGCCGAGTGAGCGGATCGCGGTCGTCTATCGGAGCGACGCAAGCGGTGACACCTACGCCTTCACGAACTACCTCGCAAAGGTGAGCCCGGCGTGGCGGGCGAGGGTGGGCGGTGCGGGAACCGCGGTCAACTGGCCGACCGGAGCGGGCTCGAAGGGCAACTCCGGTGTCACCGCCTCGATCGAGCGGACGCCGGGCGCGATCGGCTACGTGGCGATCGGGCAGGCCGTCCAGTCGAACCTCCACTACGCGGACATCGAGAACAGCGCGCACCAGTTCGTGAAGCCGTCGACGACATCCATCGCCGCGGCAGCCGCGACGGCGCAGTTTGCGAGGGACAACTCCGCCGCTATCGTCGACCCGCCGGCCTCGGCACCGAACGCCTATCCGATCGCGACGTTCACGTACGTGATCGTGCCGAAGTCGTCCCCCAAGCTCGCGGCGCTCCAGAAGTTCGTCGACTACGCGGTGACGAAGGGACAGATGGATGCGGCGCCGCTCGAGTTCGCGCCGCTGCCGCAGAACGTCGTCGCCAAGGACGAGGCGATCGTCAAAGGGCTGTAGCGAGGGTCTAGCGCTCGTACTTCGCGGCGAGTTCGCGCAGGCGTCGCGCAAGCGCCGGCGTCAGCTGGCCGGATGTGAGCCGCCACTGCCAGTTGCCCGTGGAGGTGCCCGGCCGGTTCATCCGCGCCTCGCTCCCGAGCCCGAGCACGTCCTGCGCCGGGACGATCGCGAGCGAGGCGGGTGAGCGGTACGCGACCTCGATCACCTCCCACGGGGACGGCCGCCCGCCGAAGTGACCGGCGACTGTGTCCGTGTCGTGCGTGCTCGTGTACACGACCTGATTGCGAACGTGGTTCTCCGGCCGATGCGGGTTCCGCCGCGAGCCACCGAAGCCCCAGAGGAGCACCGCCATGCCGGGAAGGTGAAGCTCGTCGCGCAGCCGGTAGACGGGCGGCGTGATCAGGCCGAGATCCTCGGCGATCAGCGGCAGGCTTCCAAGCTCCCCCTTGACCGCCTCGAACAGCTCGAGGCCCGGGCCTCGCCGCCACTGTCCACGTTTCGCGGTCTTGTGGTGCGCGGGGATCGCCCAGTAGGAGACGAAGCCGCGGAAGTGGTCGACGCGGCAGAGGTCGACGAGCTCGGACGTGCGCCGGAACCTCTCGCGCCACCAGCGGTAGCCGGTCGCGCGGTGCGCGGGCCAATCGTAGAGCGGATTGCCCCAGAACTGGCCGGACTTGCTGAGCGCGTCGGGCGGGGCGCCGGCCACCTCGCCGCTCGTGAACAGCTCCGGCCATCCCGTGAAGTCGGCGCCCTCGTCGGAGACGTAGATCGGGACGTCGCCGATGAGGCGGATACCGCGTTCGGCGGCGTACGCGCGCAGCGCTCCCCACTCCCGCTCGAAGCGCACCTGGTCGGCGATCGCCTCCTCGCCCGCGAACTGCGCCCATGTCCCGGTCCAGTACGGATGCCGGGCGACGTAGTCCTCGATCTCGGCGGCGGTGACGCGCGCGCCGGGCTTGGCGAGGAGCGCCGGAGAGGCGGCGAACGCGGAGGGCGAGCGGTACGGGGAGTCGAACTCGTCGGGCGGGCCGAGCGGCAGCATCTGCCACCACGACTGGCCTGCGGCGGCGAGCCAGTCGACGAACCGGTACGCGTCGCGGTCGAGCTTCCCCGACGGCAGCGAGGTCGGATGGAGCAGGACGCCGGCGGAGCGTGCGAGCCTCACGGTTCGATCCTCTCTGATCGGTGAGACTTGACGCGTGCCTCTCCCGAAAACACGCCCACCGCGAATCCAGATCCAAGAGGTCTCCCCGGAGATCGACTGTGGCCGCTGGCCGGTAAAACGCAGCGTCGGCGAGAGCGTCGCGGTGACGGCGCGGATCTTCCGCGACGGTCACGAGACTCTCGGCGCCGGCGTCCGCTACCGCCCGCCCGGCGCGACGCGCTGGACCGAGGCGCCGCTCGTGCCGCAGGAGAACGACCTCTGGACGGGTGCGTTCGAGGTCGACGCGCCGGGGCGCTGGTGCTTTCGGGTCGAGGCGTGGGTCGACCGTGTCGCCTCGTTCCAGACCGAGCTTCAGCGCAAGGTCGCCGCCGGGCAGGCTGACCTCGCGGGCGAGCTCTCGGAGGGCGCGGTTCTCCTCCAGCGTGAGGGATTGACGGTCGAGGACGCGCTCGCCGCGCCGGCCGGCGACCGCTCGGAGAAGGCGTGGTCGCAGACATTCGTGGTCGACGTCGACCGGCCGCTCGCCCGCTTCGGCTCGTGGTACGAGCTCTTCCCCCGCTCGTGGGGCGGCTTCGCGGGCGTGCGCAAGCAGCTGCCACGCTTCGCCGAGCTCGGCTTCGACGTGATCTACCTTCCGCCGATCCACCCGATCGGCGTCACGAACCGCAAGGGTCGCAACAACGCCGAGCGGGCGGAGCCGGGCGACGTCGGCAGCCCGTGGGCGATCGGCTCGAAGGAGGGCGGGCACGACGCGATCCACCCCGAGCTCGGCAGCGCGAGGGAGTTCCGGCGTCTCGTCGCGGACGCGAAGAAGCTCGGCATCGAGATCGCGCTCGACTTCGCGATCCAGTGCTCGCCCGACCACCCGTGGCTGCGGGAGCACCCTGAGTGGTTCTTCCGCCGCCCCGACGGCACACTGAAGTTCGCGGAGAACCCACCGAAGCGCTACCAGGACATCTACAACGTCGACTTCGACTGCGACGACTGGCACGGGCTGTGGCAGGCGCTGCTCGATGTCGTTCTCCACTGGGTCGGCGAGGGCGTCACCGTTTTTCGCGTCGACAACCCGCACACGAAGCCGGTCGCGTTCTGGGAGTGGCTCATCCACGAGGTGCGGGTGGAGCATCCTGAGGTCGTCTTCCTCTCCGAGGCGTTCACGCGCCCGGCGCCGATGACGACGCTCGCGAAGGCGGGCTTCTCCCAGAGCTACACGTACTTCACGTGGAAGAACACGCGCTGGGAGCTGCTCGAGTTCCTCGGCCAGCTGCTCGACTGGCGCGACTTCTACCGGCCGAACTGCTTTGCGAACACGCCGGACATCCTCCACGAGTACCTCGCCGGCGGCGGCCGGCCCGCGTTCGAGGCGCGGCTCGTGCTCGCGGCGACGCTCTCGCCGTCGTACGGGATCTACTCCGGCTTCGAGGCGTGCGAGAACGTGCCCGTGCGGCCCGGCTCGGAGGAGTACCTCAACTCGGAGAAGTACGAGGTGCGGCCGCGGACGCTCGACGGCCCGCTCCTGCCGCTCGTCGCGCGGCTGAACGCGGTGCGCCGCGAGAACGAGGCACTGCAGTGGCTCGATCCGCTCACGATCCTCGAGACGGAGAACGAGCAGCTGTTCGCGTTCCTCAAGCGGCGCGGCGACAACGCGATCGTGACGGTCGTCAACCTCGACCCGCGCGCGGAGCAGGAGGGCGTGTGCGTCCTGCCGGTCTCGACCGGCTTGCCGCCGGCATACGCGGTGCGCGACCTCCTCTCGGACGAGGCGTTCACGTGGCGAATCGGGCGCAACTACGTGAAGCTGCCGCCGGGCGGCGCGCATGTGCTGAGGTTGGGCGGCGAATGACGACACCAGCGCCAATGTCCCTTCAAGCCACGTCCAGGCGTCTGACGCCGGGACGTGTCCGGAGGGGCCATGTCTGAGCAGTGGTTCGAGCGCGATCCGCTTTGGTTCAAGCGGGCCGTCTTCTACGAGATCCACATCCGCGGGTTCTACGACGGGAACGACGACGGGTACGGCGACTTCCGCGGCCTCATCGAGAAGCTCGACTACCTCGAGTGGCTCGGCGTCGACTGCGTCTGGCTCCTGCCGATGTACGAATCGCCGCTCCGTGACGGCGGCTACGACATCGCGAACTTCTTCGCGATCCATCCCGACTACGGGACGGTCGAGGACTTCCGCGAGTTCGTCGCGCAGGCGCACCAGCGCGGCATGCGCGTCATCGCCGACCTCGTCATGAACCACACGTCCGCGGAGCATCCGTGGTTCCAGGAGTCGCGCTCCGACCCGACCGGCCCGAAGGGCGACTGGTACGTCTGGTCGGACACGGACGAGGGCTACCAGGACGCCCGCATCATCTTCGTCGACACGGAGCCGTCGAACTGGACGCTCGACCCGGTCCGCGGCCAGTACTACTGGCACCGCTTCTTCCATCACCAGCCCGACCTCAACTTCGACAACCCCGAAGTGCAGGAGGCGATGCTCGAGGTGCTGCGCTTCTGGCTCGACCTCGGGATCGACGGCTTCCGCCTCGACGCCGTGCCATACCTCTTCGAGCGCGAAGGGACGAGCGGCGAGAACCTGCCGGAGACGCACGCGTACCTCAAGCGGGTCCGCGCGGAGGTCGACGCGCGCTATCCCGATCGCCTGCTGCTCGCCGAGGCGAACCAGTGGCCGGAGGACGTCGTCGAGTACTTCGGCGACGGGGACGAGTGCCAGATGGCCTTCCACTTTCCGGTCATGCCGCGGATGTTCATGGCGGTTCGCCGCGAGGACGCGACGCCGATCTACGAGATTCTCGACCGGACGCCGGCGATCCCCGACAACTGTCAGTGGGGGCTCTTCCTCCGCAACCACGACGAGTTGACCCTCGAGATGGTCGCCGACGAGGAGCGCGACTACATGTACGCCGAGTACGCGAAGGACCCGAGGATGAAGCTCAACCTCGGCATCCGCCGCCGCCTCGCGCCGCTCCTCGACGCCGGCTTCGACGAGACGCAGCTCCTCCACGCGATCCTCTTCTCGCTGCCGGGTTCGCCCGTCCTCTACTACGGGGATGAGATCGGAATGGGCGACAACGTCTACCTCGGCGACCGCGACGGCGTGCGGACGCCGATGCAGTGGTCGGGCGACCGGAACGCGGGCTTCTCTCGTGCCGACTGGGCGCAGCTGTACCTCCAGCCGCTCATGGATCCGGTCTACGGCTTCCAGGCGGTCAACGTCGAGGCGCAGCTGCGGACGCCGAACTCGCTGCTTCGGTGGCTGCAGCGCTTCATCGCGCTGCGGAAGGAACATCCGGTCTTCGGTCTCGGCTCGTACACGCCCCTGCGCAGCGACAACGCCCGCGTCTTCGCCCACCTCCGCGTCTGGGAGGAGGACGTCCTACTCTGCGTCCACAACCTCGCGCGCTCGGCGCAGGCAGTGCAGCTCGACCTCGCGGACTACGCTGGGCTCGTGCCGAGGGAGATGCTCGGCCAGACGGACTTCCCGCCGATCGGAGAGCTGCCGTACCTCCTCACTTTGGCGCCGCGCGGCTTCTTCTGGTTCCAACTCCGGCCGGCCGAACAGGAGGGATGAACGTGGACAAGAGCGCCCTCATCGAGTACGTGACGCGGCAACGCTGGTACGGCGCGAAGTCGCGGACGGTCATCCACTCCGAGATCCTCGACACCGTCACGGTGCGCCAGACCGAGCCGCAGCTGAGGCTCGCGCTCGTCGCGCTCACCTACGACACCGGTGCGCACGACCTCTACCAGCTCCTCTTCGTGGGGAGCCCGGCCGAGAGCGAGGTCGACGGCCTGGCCGAGGACGCGAACCTCGCGCGCGAGCTCGTGAGCGCAATCCGGTCGACGCTGACGCTGCAGGGCTCGCAGGGAGTCGCGGAGTTCCGTCCCGCTCCGGACTTCACAGGGCTCGGCCAGGAGCTCGGCGCCGCGCGGCTCATCGCATCCGAGCAGTCGAACAGCTCGGTCGTCTTCGACGACGCGCTCATCCTCAAGGTCTTCCGCCGCCTCGAGCCGGGGATCAATCCCGAGCTCGAAGTGCTCCGCTTCCTCGGTGCGCATGGCTTTCGGAACGCGCCCGCGGTCGGAGGCTGGTACGAGTATTCCGGCGGGCCGCTCGCCGCGACGCTCGGGCTCCTGCAGGAGTTCGTCGCGGACGGGGTCGACGGCTGGGAGCTCGCGCTCGACGAGATCGCCGCTGCGCCGGAGCGGTTCCTCGACCGGCTCGGCCGGCTCGGGGAGGTGACCGCGCAACTCCACAACGCGCTCGCCTCGGATCTCGACGACACTGCGTTCTGCCCCGAGGAGCCGAGCGTCGAGGCGCTCGGGCTGCTCACGGCAACGGTGGACGAAGAGATCGCGCGCGTCTTCCTGTCGCTTCCCGACGACGACGAGCGCCTCGCGCCGATCGCCGGGCGCGGCGAGGAAGTCCGCGAGCAGCTCCGCCACCTCACCCATGCCGGCTCGACCGGCCGCGTGATCCGCACGCACGGCGACTTCCACCTCGGCCAGACGCTGGTGAGCGGCAACGACTGGGTGGTGCTCGACTTCGAGGGCGAGCCGGGGCGCACGATCGCCGAACGCCGCCGCAAGCGCTCGCCGTTGCGCGACGTCGCCGGGATGCTCCGCTCGTTCGCGTACGCCGCGAGCGCCGCCGAGCTTCTCCGCGACACGAGCGTGGCGGAGGACTGGGAGGAGCGCGCGCGGTGGCGCTTCCTCGACAGCTACCTCGCGGCCGTCGATCCGACGCTCCTTCCCGCGGGTGACGCGGCGATCGAGCGGCTGCTCGCGGTGTTCGAGCTGGAAAAGGCGGTGTACGAGTTGCGCTACGAGCTCGACAACCGACCGAACTGGGTCGGGATTCCCGTCGCCGGGATCGAACGGCTGATGGAGCAGGCGGCGAGGGCGACTTGACGGTCGAGCTATGACAGTGGAGTTGGGCGCCAACCCGCACGGCGTGCTCGGCGCGCACGAGGCGGAAGACGGCGTCGTCGTCCGCGCCTATCGGCCCGAAGCTGTCGGCGTCCGAATCCGAACAAGTGACAAGTTGTCACAAGCGGAGTTGACGGACCCGGCCGGGCTGTGGGAGGCGCTGTTGCCGAAGGCGACGCTGCCGCTCGACTACGAGCTCGAGGTCGACTACGCCGACGGCGCGACGTTCACGCTCCGCGACCCGTACTCGTTCCTCCCGACGCTGGGCGAGCTCGACGTCCATCTCGCGATGGAGGGCCGGCACGAGAACCTCTACGAGCGCCTCGGCGCGCACGTCCGCGAGATCGACGGCGCCATCGGGACGGCGTTCGCGGTCTGGGCGCCGAATGCGCGCGCGGTCGCCGTCGCCGGCGATTTCAACTCGTGGGACGGCCGGCTCCACCCGATGCGCTCGCTCGGCTCGTCCGGAATCTGGGAGCTGTTCGTCCCCGGCGTCGAGGAGGGAGCGAAGTACAAGTTCGAGCTGCGGACGCAGGACGGGCGGCTTCGTCTGAAGAGCGACCCGGTCGCGTTCCACACCGAGGTGCCGCCGGCGAACGCGTCCGTCGTCTGGGAGGCGAAGCATGCGTGGCAGGACGACGCGTGGCTCGAGCACCGGCGCGCCGCCGACCCGCTCCGCGAGCCTGTCTCGATCTACGAGGTGCACCTCGGCTCGTGGCGCCGCAACACGCTCGAGGGCGACCGCCCGCTGACCTACCGCGAGCTCGCCGACGAGCTCGGCGACTACGTGGCCGACCTCGGCTTCACGCACGTCGAGCTGCTGCCGGTGATGGAGCATCCGTTCTCCGGCTCGTGGGGCTACCAGGTGACCGGCTACTACGCGCCGACCTCGCGGTTCGGCAGCCCGGACGACTTCCGCTACTTCGTCGACCGGATGCACGAGCGCGGCATCGGCGTGATCCTCGACTGGGTGCCGGCGCACTTCCCGCGCGACGACTGGGCGCTCGCGCTCTTCGACGGCACCGCGCTGTACGAGCACGCTGACCCGCGCCGCGGCGCGCATCCCGACTGGGGAACGCTCGTCTTCAACCTCGCCCGCACCGAGGTGCGGAACTTCCTCCTCGCGAACGCGCTCTACTGGGTGCGCGAGCATCACGCCGACGGGCTCCGTGTCGACGCCGTCGCCTCGATGCTCTACCTCGACTACTCGCGCAAGGCCGGCCAGTGGGTGCCGAACGAGTTCGGCGGGCGCGAGGATCTCGACTCCGTCTCCTTCCTCAAGGAGATGAACGAGGTGCTCTACGCACGCGAGCCGGGGATCATCTCCGCCGCCGAGGAGTCGACCGCTTGGCCCGGCGTCTCGGCGCCGACGTACGCCGGCGGGCTCGGCTTCGGGTTCAAGTGGAACATGGGCTGGATGCACGACACGCTCGCGTACTTCCAGAAGGATCCGGTCTACCGCCGCTTCCACCACCACACGCTGACGTTCTCGCTCGTGTACGCGTTCAGCGAGAACTTCGTCCTGCCGCTCTCGCACGACGAGGTCGTGCACGGGAAGCGGTCGCTGCTCGACAAGATGCCGGGCGACCGCTGGCAGAAGTTCGCGAACCTCCGCGCGCTGTACGCGTACATGTGGGCGCATCCCGGCAAGAAGCTCCTGTTCATGGGCGGCGAGATCGGCGAGTGGGAGGAGTGGAACGAGAACGGCTCGCTCCACTGGAACCTCCTCGAGTACGCCGAGCACGACGGCATCCGCTCGCTCGTCCGCGACCTGAACCGCGTCTACCGCGAGACGCCCGCGCTGTGGCAGCGCGACTTCGAGCCGGAGGGCTTCACGTGGCTCGAGGCAAACGACGCCGCGGACAACGCGCTCGCGTTCGCGCGGCTCGGCGATGGCGACACGCCGCCGCTCGTCTGCGTCCTCAACCTCTCGCCCGTCCCGCGCTACGAGTACCGCGTCGGCGTCCCGGCGGGCTGCCGCTGGCGCGAGGCGCTCAACACCGACTCCGCGTTCTACGGCGGCAGCGGCGTCGGAAACCTCGGCGTCGTCGAGGCCGAGCCGTTGCCGTGGAACGACCAGCCGTTCTCCGCGCTCGTGACGCTGCCGCCGCTCGGGGCTGTCTGGCTGGAACCTCTAGCTGAATGACCACGCGCCGATGGGGCGTGCTGGGTGCGTGCGATGCAAGGACGCAGGGAGCCTCGATAGCAGAGCTATCGGGGCGACTGAGGACGCAGCAGCGTGCGTGCACAGCGCGTTCCAGCGGCCCGTGCTCATTCAGCTAGAGGTTCCCTATTCCCGAGTAGATCGAAAGCCGTCCCAGGCCAGACGGAGGCCGACCAGCCCGACGAAGACGGCGAAGACGATCTTCAGCGTGGAAGCCGGGAGCGCCAGTGCGAGCTTCGCTCCGCCGAACGCGCCGAGTGCGCCGACGAGCCCGAAGCGGAGCGCGACACCGAGGTCTCCCACGCCGCGCCGGCGCAGGGTGAGGCTGCCGGCGATCGCGGTCGGGAGGATGACGAGCAGCGACGTCGCCTCGGCTCCGTGCTGGGTGAGGCCCACGGCGAGCACGAGGAAGGGGACGATCAGCGTCCCGCCGCCCACGCCGAGCAGGCCCGAGGCGACGCCGGCGAGAACGCCGAACGCGACGAGCGCGACGTAGAGGCCGGGCCCGCTCACGCGCGCACTCCCAGCAGCACGGCGACGGCGCAGAGGAAGACGCCGAAGATGATCCTCAGCAGGCGCTCGTCGATCCGTATGAGCAAGTGCGCCCCGATCGCCGCGCCGAAGATGGATCCCGCCGCGAGCCCGACTGCGTCCCAGTAGTGCACCTGGCCGGCGACGCCGAACGTCGCGATGCCGGCGATGCTGATCGGGATGATCGCGCCGAGCGACATCGCGTGCGCCTCGCGCTGGCCGTACGCGGCCCAGAGCACGAGCAGCGGCACCATGAGGATCCCCCCGCCGACGCCGAGGGTGCCCGCGAGGAGGCCGCCGCCCAGCCCGATCACGAGCAGCTTCAAGTCAAAGGCCAACAGGCGCATCGACGAACGAGCCTAGTTACCGTCCGACCCGTGACGACACGTCCCGAGCTCCGCGGCACCTTCGGCATGGTCGCATCGACGCACTGGCTCGCCTCGGCGGCGGGGATGGCCGTGCTCGAGCTCGGCGGGAACGCGTTCGACGCCGCGATCGCGGCCGGCCTGACCCTGCAGGTCGTCGAGCCTCACCTCAACGGCCCGGGCGGCGACCTGCCCGCGCTCGTCTGGCCCGCCGGCCGCGACCGGCCGCTCGTCCTCTGCGCGCAGGGCCCGGCGCCGGCCGCCGCGACGATCGAGCGCTATCGCGACGAGCTCGGGCTCGCGCTCATCCCGGGCACCGGCCCGCTCGCGGCCGTCGTGCCCGGCGCGTTCGGCGGCTGGCTCGCGCTCCTCCGCGAGTACGGGACGATGCCGTTCGCGGAGGTCGTGCACTACGCGATCCACTATGCGGAGCGCGGGTACCCCGTCCTGCCGCAGATCACGGGCGCGATCCGCAACGTCGAGGAGCTCTTCCGCGAGGACTGGACGCCGTCGGCCGAGCTCTACCTTCCCGTCGCCGAGCCGGGGACGATGGCGACAAACCCGCAGCTCGCGGAGACGTATCGCCGACTGGCCGAGTCGAAGGACCCGGCCGAGGACTGGTACCGCGGCTGGGTCGCCGAGGAGTTCGTCGCGTTCCAGGAGCAGGCGTGGCGCGACAGCTCCGGCGAGCGTCACGCGGGGTTGCTCTCCGCCGACGACCTGACGCGGTGGGAGCCGCGGTGGGAGGAGCCGCTCTCGGTCGACTACCACGGCTACGAGGTGTTCAAGGCCGGCCCGTGGAGCCAGGCGCCGGTCTTCCTCCAGCAGCTGCGCCTGCTCGAGGGCTTCGACCTCGCCGGCATGGGCCAGAACTCCGCGGAGTACGTCCACACGATCACCGAGTGCGCGAAGCTCGCCTTCGCCGATCGCGAGGCGTGGTACGGCGACCCGGACTTCACCGACGTGCCGCTCGAGATGCTGCTCTCACGCGAGTACGCGGCGGAGCGTCGCGGGCTGCTCACCGAGGAGGCGTCGGCCGAACTGCGGCCGGGCGGCGACAACCCGCGGCTGCCCGCGCCGGTGACCGATGCGCCGCTCGCGCCCGGCGTCGGAGAGCCGACTCGCGGGGACACCGTCCACCTCGACGTCGTCGACCGCTGGGGGAACATGGTCGCGGCGACGCCGAGCGGCGGCTGGCTCTGGGGCGCGCCGGTCATCCCGTCGCTCGGCTTCTGCCTCGGCACGCGCGCGCAGATGTTCTGGCTCGAGGACGGCCTGCCGAACTCGCTCGCGCCGGGCAAGCGCCCGCGCACGACGCTGTCGCCGACGATGGCGGCGCGGGGCGGCGAGCCGTACCTCGCGACGGGCACGCCCGGCGGCGACCAGCAGGACCAGTGGACGCTCCACGTCTTCCTCGGCCACGCCCACTTCGGGCTGAACCTCCAGGCGGCGATCGACGCGCCGAACCACCACACCGAGGCGTTCCCGTCGAGCTTCTATCCGCGCGAGACGCTGCCGCGGCACGTCGCGGTCGAGGAACGCGTCGACGAGGAGACGATCGCCGGCCTCCGCGAGCGCGGGCACGAGGTCGAGGTCTCGCCGGCGTGGAGCCTTGGGCGCGTCAGCGCGGTCGCCCGCGAGCCGGACGGCGTGCTCAAGGCCGGCGCGAACCCGCGGGGCGAGCAGGGGTACGCAGTGGGGAGATAGGGCACTGGCCACCGCAGCCTCTTTCAGTCGTGGAGGAGCCTGTTCAGATCCTCGGCGACGCCACTCCAGGCTTCTGTGTTCTTCTGCGAGTTCCAGACATAGCCTTCCCGTGCCAGGGTCCAGATCGGGTAGCACCGGCCGTCTCTTCGTTCTACCAGGATGCCAGGCGTCGGGTTGCCGATTCCCGTCCGTTGCTTACCGGCCGAGAACCGGGACACCTCGGCGGTAGGAATGGTCATCGTTCGGAGCGGATTTCTGATGATCACCTCATGACTCGCGGCCATGAACGCAGCGCGGGCGGCGCCACGCGCGTAGGCCGCGGCATACAACGCGAGAGATCCCAAAATGCCGGCGACCACCGCGCCTCCGATCCACTTATCGTTTCGTATCCCGGAAACTGCCACAACGCAGGCGAGGGTCAGACCGAAAGTCGCGACCAGCCCCCAGATCACTGCAAACGACCGGTTGCGCCTGCGATTCTGATGCCAGACGTCTCGCGACCAGGCGGAGCGCACACGCCCAGCCTAGACGGCCACCCGGCCACGCTCGGATGACACTCCGCGAAGACCGGTACCAGGTACCGGTCTTTGGTGGGCGCATTCCTACGCGGTTGACGCGTCACAAGAGCGTGACGCGGTGCCAGGTACCTGGACTCAGTTCTGCGCGACTGACGACACGGTCTTGTCACACCTGCGGTTAGCGCCGCGCTGCGCCGGGAAACCCCACCGCGTGCCGGGTGAGGTGAAGCTCGGCGTCTTCCCATGCAGGGACGGCGCCAACGACGTGTGCGTGTGGGGGCCGACCGCCGGCTCTGTCGCGGTCCGTTCCGGTGGGGAGACGACGCCGCTCCAGCGCGACGGCGAGTACTGGCGCGGGAGCTTCTCCGGCGAGGACTACGTCTTCGTTGTGGACGGCACGGAGTGGCCCGACCCGTGCTCGCGATGGCAACCCGACGGCGTTCGCGGCTCCTCGCGTGTGCTCGACACGACGGCGTTCGAGTGGAGAGATGCGAACTGGCCCGGCCTCTCGCTCGACGAGCTCGTGATCTACGAGCTCCACGTCGGGACGTTCAGCGACGAGGGGATGTTCGCCGGGGTCGAGCCGCGCCTCGCGGCGCTCCGCGAGTTCGGCGTCACCGCGATCGAGCTCATGCCGGTCGCGACGTTCCCCGGCGAGCGCGGCTGGGGGTACGACGGGCTGTACACGTACGCCGCGCACGAGGCGTACGGCGGCCCACGAGGGCTCGCGCATCTCGTCGACGCCGCGCACGCTGCCGGGCTCGGCGTGATCCTCGACGTCGTCTACAACCACGTCGGCCCGGGGAACGAGGCGCTGCGCGCGTTCGGCCCGTACTTCACCGACCGTCACGCGACGTTCTGGGGAGACGCGATCGACTACGCGCAGCGCGGCGTGCGCGAGTGGGCGATCCAGAACGCCGAGCAGTGGGTGCGCGACTTCCACATCGACGGCCTGCGGCTCGACGCCGTCCACGCGATCTTCGACGACTCCGAGCCGCACGTCTGCGCCGAGCTCGCCACGCGCGTCCGCGACGTCGACCCGCGCGCACTCGTCATATCGGAGATGGAACTCGGCGACTGGCGGCCGATCGAGGAGTGGGGCCACGACGCGCAGTGGTTCGACGCGACACATCACGAGCTCCACGTCCTCCTGACCGGCGAGCAGGACGGGTACTACGCCGGCTTCGGCTCGGTCGTGGCGCTCGCCGACGACCTCCGCGGAGCCGGCCACGACCCGCGCCGCCTCGTTGTCTGCGCGCAGAACCACGACCAGGTCGGCAACCGCGCGCTCGGCGACCGGCTGCCGGAAGACGCCCTGCGCGTCGCCGCCGCCGTGACGCTCTTCTCTCCGTGCACGCCGCTCCTGTTCATGGGCGAGGAGCACTTCGAGACGGCGCCGTTCCAGTTCTTCACCGACCACTTCGACCCCGCGATCGCCGAGGCGACCCGCGAGGGGCGGAAGAAGGAGTTCGAGTCGTTCGCGAGCTTCTCCGGCCAGGACGTCCCCGACCCGCAGGCGGTGGAGACGTTCCTCCGCTCGAAGCTCCACCCCGCCGAGCCCGACCCGCTCTACCGCGAGCTCCTCGCCCTCCGCCGCGAGCTGCCGCGCGAGCTCGTTGCCGAAGCAGACGAGAGCCGGCGAGTGCTCACCCTGCGCCGCGGTAGCGTGGAGCTCGTGGCCGACTTCGGCAACCGAACGGTCGAGCTGCGCGTGTGAACGTCTGGCCCGGAAAGCCCTTCCCGCTCGGGCCGACGTGGGACGGGCGGGGCACGAACTTCGCGCTCTTCACCGAGAACGCCGAGCGCGTCGAGCTGTGCCTCTTCGACGAGAACGGCGAGGAGACGCGGGTCGAGCTCCGCGACTACACGTCGCACAACTGGCACTGCTACCTCCCGGGCGTCGGGCCGGGCCAGCGCTACGGCTACCGCGTCCACGGCCCGTACGACCCCGCGAGCGGGCACCGCTTCAACCCGAACAAGCTCCTCATCGACCCGTACGCGAAGTCGATCGAGGGGCAGATCCTCTGGGACGCGGCGAACGTGCTCCCCTACGTCCCGACGGGCGAGGAGGACGCCGACCTCGAGCTCGACGACGAGGACGACGCCGAGGCGATCCCCAAGTGCATCGTCGTCGACCCGCACTTCGACTGGGAGGACGACGCGCCGCCGGACACGCCGTGGAACGAGACCGTCATCTACGAGGCGCACGTCAAGGGCTTCACGCGGCTCTCGCCCGACGTCCGCGACGACCTCCGCGGCACGTACGCCGGCCTCGCCTCCGAGCCGGCGCTCGAGTACCTGCAGGAGCTCGGCGTCACCGCGATCGAGCTCCTCCCGATCCACCACATCGCCGACGAGAGCTTCCTCCACGACCGCGGGCTGACGAACTACTGGGGCTACTCGTCGATCGGCTACCTCGCGCCGCACGCGCTCTACGCCGCGACGGGCACGCGCGGCGAGCAGGTGCTCGAGTTCAAGGGGATGGTGAAAGCCCTGCACAGGGCCGGAATCGAGGTCATCCTCGACGTCGTCTACAACCACACCGCCGAGGGCAACCATCTCGGGCCGATGCTCGCGTTCAAAGGCGTCGACAACGCGAGCTACTACCGGCTCATGCCCGACGACCCGCGCTTCTACATGGACTTCACAGGGACGGGCAACTCGCTCAATCCCGTCCATCCGTCGGTGCTGCGGCTGATCATGGACTCGCTGCGGTACTTCGTCCTCGACTGCCACGTCGACGGGTTCCGCTTCGACCTCGCCTCGGCGCTCGCGCGCGAGTTCTTCGACGTCGACCGGCTCTCGGCGTTCTTCGACACGATCCACCAGGATCCGGTCCTCTCGCAGGTGAAGCTCATCGCCGAGCCGTGGGACGTCGGGCCGGGCGGCTACCAGGTCGGCAACTTCCCCGTCCTCTGGGCGGAGTGGAACGGCAAATACCGCGACTCGATGCGCGACTTCTGGCGCGGGCAGGGCTCGGTCGGCGAGTTCGCGCAGCGGTTCACCGGCTCGTCCGACCTCTACCAGGAAGACGGGCGCGAGCCGTTCGCGTCGATCAACTTCGTCACCGCCCACGACGGGTTCACGCTCCGCGACCTCGTCTCGTACAACGCCAAGCACAACGAGGCGAACTGCGAGAACGGCGAGGACGGCACCGACGACAACCGCTCGTGGAACATGGGCGCAGAGGGCGAGACGGACGACCCCGCGGTGCTCGCGCTGCGCGCCCGGCAGCAGCGGAACTTCCTCGCGACGCTGCTGCTGTCCCAGGGCGTGCCGATGCTCCTCGGCGGCGACGAGCTCGGCCGGTCGCAGGGCGGCAACAACAACCCGTGGTGCCAGGACAACGAGATCTCGTGGTTCGACTGGGCGAGCGCCGACAGAGAGCTCCTCGAGTTCGTGCGGCGGATGATCCGGCTCCGCCAGGAGCATCCCGTCTTCCGGCGGCAGTCGTTCCTCAGCGGCTCCTCGGGCAAGTCGGGGCTGCCCGACGTGTGGTGGTTCCGGCCGGACGGGAGGCGGATGACGCAGCGCGACTGGACGAACGCCGAGACGCGCACGCTCGGCGTCTTCCTCAACGGCCGGGAGATCCCGACTCGCACGGCGCACGGTGAGGAGGTCGTCGACGACTCGTTCCTCCTCCTTTTCAACGCGCGCCAGGAGCCGGTCGAGTTCACGCTCCCGGCGCGCCGGCTGGGGACCCGCTGGGCGCTCGAGCTCGCGACGGGCTCGGTCGACGGCGATTCGTTCGCGACGCACGCCACGGTCTCCGTGCAGGAGCACTCACTCGTCCTGCTTCGCCGCGTCTGAAACGGCCACGTCCGGTGTCAGACACCGGACGTGTCTGGAACGGACAGGCGAGTGCCCAGAACAGCCACGCCCAAATGACTGACAACTGGACGTGGCCGCAATGGACATGACCGCTCGCCAGACCGGCCACGACGTGCGGCTCACTCCGCGCAGCCTGTCCCTAACGGACACGTCTGAATGACTGACAACCGGACGTGTCCGAAACGGCCACGTCCGGTGTCTGACACCGGACGTGTCTGGATAGGACAGGAGTCATGCCCGATTTCCGCTGCACGTACCGGATCCAGCTGAACCGCGATCTCGGCTTCCGCGCGGTGCGCGAGATGGTCCTCCCCCACGTCCGCGACCTCGGCGTCTCGCACCTCTACCTCTCGCCCGTCATGCAGGCGCGGCAGGGATCGGAGCACGGCTACGACGTCGTCGACCCGACGCGGGTCTCCGCCGAGCTCGGCGGCGAGGACGAGCTGCGCGCGCTCTGCGAGGCAGCGCGCGCGGCGGGGCTCGGCACGATCCTCGACGTCGTCCCGAACCACATGGCGACCTCGGAGGAGGAGAACCGCTACTGGCGCGACCTCGAGCTCCGCGCCCGCTTCTTCGACTGGGACGCGGCGAGCGGCTGGCACCGGCGCTTCTTCGACATCGGCGAGCTCGCCGGGGTACGCGTCGAGGATCCAGAGGTCTTCGAGGAGACGCACGCGAAGGTGCTCCAGCTCGTGGCGGACGGCCTCGTCGACGGCCTCCGCGTCGATCACCCCGACGGCCTCGCGAACCCGCGCGAGTACCTCCAGCGCCTCTCCGACTCGGGCGTCCGGCACGTCTGGGTGGAGAAGATCCTCGAGCCGGGCGAGCGGCTGAGCCCCGACTGGCCGGTCGAGGGGACGACGGGCTACGAGTTCGCGAACGACGCGACCGCCGTCTTCGTCGACCCCGCCGGCGAGGAGCCGATGACGGAGCTGTACGCCGAACTGACCGGCGAGCGCCGCACGTTCGCGGAAGTGGCACACGAGGCGAAGCTCGAGGTCGCGCGAACGATCTTCCAGCCGGAGTTCGACCGGCTCCTTGCGCTCGTCCCGCTCACCGGACTCGAGGAGGCGGCGGCCGCGATGCACGTCTACCGCGCGTACTGCGAGCCCCCGGGCGACCGGCCCGAGACGCCCGAAGCGGAGTTCGTCGTGCGCTGGCAGCAGACGACGGGGCCGGTCATGGCGAAGGGCGTCGAGGACACCGCGTTCTACCGCTGGCTCCGGCTCGCCGCGCTCAACGAGGTCGGCGGCAACCCCGAGCGCTTCTCGCTCTCGCCGGACGAGTTCCACCGCGCCGCGCTCGAGCGGCTCGAGCGGCACCCGCGCACGCTCCTCGCCTCCCAGACGCACGACACGAAGCGCGCCGGCGACGTCCGCGCGCGCATCGCCGCGCTCGCGGGGATGCACGAGGAGTGGGGCCGCCGCGTCCGCCGCTGGCACGAGCTCACCGGCGGGATGGACGACCCGAACGAGGAGTACCTCCTCTGGCAGACGCTCGTCGGCGCGTGGCCGATCGTGCCGGGACGCGTCGAGCGCTACCTCGAGAAGGCGTTGCGCGAGGCGAAGCGCACGACGAGCTGGCTCGAGCCGAACGAGACGCACGAGCGCCGCGTCCGCGAGTTCGTGCGCAGCCTCTACGGAAACCGGGAGTTCCTCGCCGACTTCGAGCCGTTCGCCGCGCGCGTCGCGCGGGCCGGCGAGCACGCGTCGCTCGGGGCGCTTCTCCTCCGACTGACGAGCCCCGGCGTGCCGGACGTCTACCAGGGAGACGCGCTCTGGTCGCTCAACCTCGTCGACCCCGACAACCGGCGGCCGGTGAACTGGGGAGTCCACGCCGCCGCGCTCCGGGAGGCGAGCCCGACGCGCCGCACGCTGAAGATGCACCTGATCCGCCGCGTGTTGCGCCTGCGCGCCGAGCGGCCCGAGGTCTTCAGCGGGAGCTACGAGCCGCTCGACGCCGGCCCGGACCGCGTCGCGTTCGTGCGCGGCGGCGCGATTCGCGTCGTCGTCCCGCTCCGTCCGGGCGAAAGCGCCGGCGGCGGCGACCGTGACCTGCTCCCGAAGTACGACCAGGAGCTGAGCCTCGTCGACTAGACGGCAGCAGCTCGGCTACGTTGCCCGCATGTGCCGGAACATCAGAACTCTCTACAACTTCGATCCGCCCACGAGCTCCGACGAGGTCGAAGCGGCGGCGCTGCAGTACGTGCGCAAGGTGAGCGGTATGACCAAGCCGTCGCAGGCGAACGAGGAGGTCTTCAACCGCGCCGTGCACGAGATCGCGCACATCACGCAGCACCTCCTCGAGGATCTCGTCACGACCGCCGCGCCGAAGGACCGCGAGGTCGAGGCGGAACGCCGCCGCGCCCGAGCCGTCGCCCGCTTCGGCTGACCGTCAGCCGTCGCCGCCGAAGTTGCGGTGGGCGAACCAGTGCACCCACGAGTCGCCGTAGCGAACGGTCGCCGCGGCGAGCACCGCGCCCGCCACGATCGACACGACGACGAGGGCGCCGCGCGTGACGGCTCCGGGCACCGGCCGCGCCGTGGGTAACAGGCGCCGCAGGTGCGCGAGCACGTGCACCGCGGTCGCGACGAGCCAGAAGACGAACGAGGCCTTGTGCAGGCCGACAAGGATCCCTCCCGCCGGCCCGACGACGATGAGCGCGACGCCCGTCCCGAACACGGCGAGCGTCGAGACGACGACGAGCGGCGCGAGCAGCCGCAGCGGCGTTTCCGGCGGGCCGCGCCGCACGTACTCCGGCGTGCCGCGGTAGTAGTGGAGAAAGCGCCAGCCGGTGCTCGCGAGCTTGAGCAGGACGGGTGGGATCAGGAGCATCCCGATGAGAACGTGCCACCAGATCAGCGGGCCGATCGAAAGAATCGTCACGCCGAGCGCGGCGAGCAGCACGATCAGCACCGCTCCCGTAACGGCCGTCAGGCGCTCGTTCCGGTCGACCCCCACGACACCAGTGGAGCGGCCCGTGATGAGGGATCCGTGAACCCCCTCATGCAGCTCTCACACCGCGCGCGACAATGCCCTCATGCGGGTTCTCGTGGTCGAAGACGAGAAGAAGCTCGGCGAGTTGCTCGGGCGTGGCCTGCGCGAGGAGGGCTACGCGGCCGACGTCACCGAGCGCGGTGAGGAAGCGCTGTGGATGTCGCGTGCCGTCCAGTACGACGCGATCGTCCTCGACGTGATGTTGCCCGGTGCGGACGGCTTCGAGGTCTGCCGCCGCCTGCGGAGCGACGGCGTCTGGACTCCCGTGCTCATGCTCACCGCGCGGGACGACGTCGACGACCGCGTCGTCGGGTTGGACGCCGGCGCGGACGACTACCTCACGAAGCCGTTCGCGTTCGAAGAGCTCCTTGCGCGGCTCCGCGCCCTCACGCGGCGCACGCCGGTCGAGCGCCCGGCCGTCGTCGAGATCGGCGACCTCCGCCTCGATCCCGCGTCGCATCGCGCCTGGCGCGGCGACCAGGAGCTCGACCTCTCCGCGAAGGAATTCTCCCTCCTCGAGCTGTTCATGCGGCGGCCCGGCATCACGCTCACGCGGACGCAGCTGCTCGACGGAGCGTGGGACATCGCCTTCGAGAGCCGCTCGAACGTCGTCGACGTCTACGTCCGCTATCTCCGGGAGAAGATCGACCGGCCGTTCGGCCGCGACTCGATCGAGACGGTCCGCGGCGTCGGCTACCGGTTGCGCGCAGACTGAAGGGCATGTCGCGGCTTCCGATCCGCGTTCGCCTCACGCTCGGGTTCGCGGTCGCGATGGCCGTCGTCCTTGCCGCGGTCGGTCTCTTCGTCTACGAGCGGGTCGGAAGCGAGCTCCTCGGCACCGTCGACCAGACGCTCGTCGCGCAGGCCGGGGAGGAGATCGACAACCGCCGCGTGGATGCGGACGCAGGCGGCGGCACGACGCTTGCGCAGCGCTTCGACTCCGCCGGCCGGCTCAGCGTTTCCCAGCCGCGCGACCTCGCCCCGCTCGTCGGCCGCATCACGCTCGCCGGAGCGGCCCCCGGCGACCGGCTCTGGCTGACCGAGCACGTCTCGAACCGTCCCGGCACGTGGCGCGTCCTCGTTCAGCGTGCGGACCAAGGCGGCGGGTACGTCGCCGTCGCGCGTTCGCTCGCCCCGCGGGACGAGTCGCTCGACCATCTCCGGCGGCAGCTCGTGATCTTCCTCCCGCTTGCGCTGCTCGCGGCCTGCCTCGGCGGCTACCTCCTCGCTGCAGGCGCGTTGCGCCCCGTCGAGCTCCTGCGGCGGCGCGCGGCGGCGGTCACGCCGGGGGAACCGAGCAGCCTGCCGGTGCCGGCCGCACGAGACGAGGTCGCGCGACTCGCCACGACGCTCAACGACATGCTCGCGCGCCTCAACGACGCGTTCGAGCACGAGCGCCGCTTCGTCGCCGATGCGAGCCACGAGCTGCGGACGCCGCTCGCGCTCTTGCGGACGGAGCTCGACCTCGCGTTGCGACGGCCGCGATCGCGCGAGGAGCTCGAGGACGCGTTGCGGTCGGCGGGGGAGGAGACGCAGCGACTCTCGCGGCTCGCCGAAGACCTACTCCTCATCGCGCGCGCCGACCGGGGCACGCTGCCGGTGCGACGCGAGCGCGTCGACGTCGACGAGCTGCTGGCGGACATCCGGACGCGCTTCGGGTCGCGCGCCGCGACGCTCGGCCGTGAGGTGCGCCTCGAGCCGGGTCGTCTCCACGTCGACGCGGATCCGCTGCGGGTCGGCCAGGCGCTCGTCAACCTCGTCGACAACGCGCTGACCCACGGACGAGGAGCGGTCGTCCTGTCGGCGGCGGTCGCGGATGGAACGGTGGAGCTGCACGTGCGCGACTCCGGCGGCGGCTTCCCCGACGGTTTCGCGGCGCGGGCGTTCGACCGCTTCAGCCGCGCCGACGAGGCGCGCGGGCGCGGCGGCACAGGCCTCGGCCTGTCGATCGTCGAGCTCGTCGCGAAGGCGCACGGCGGCAGCGCGGGCCTCCGCAACCTCCCGGACGGCGGAGCCGACGTGTGGCTGTCGCTCCCCGGTGATGGGACCCACCAGCAACGCGATCCGGCGCCTTCACCGCAGGGGATCCGGGAAGGCGCCGGACCGGGCTGGTCGCGGCCCGCATGAAGCAGCGCGGGCCGGGAGGGGGGTTCGATGTACCGCAATCGAATCACCCCTGGATGAAGAAAGCCTAAGAGCCGGTAAGTGAGCCCGGGCGAGCCGCGCCGTCGAGGCTGAGCCGGAACAGCGCGCCGCCGCCCGCCGCATTCTCCGCGACGACCGTGCCGCCATGTGCCTCGGCCACTTCGCGGACGATCGACAGGCCGAGCCCCGCGCCCGGCATGGAGCGCGCGGCCGCCGAGCGGTAGAAGCGCTCGAAGACGAGCGGGCGATCTTCCTCGTCGATCCCCGGCCCGTGGTCTCGCACCCGCAACTCGCCGGCCGTGAGCGACACGTCCACCGAGCCGCCGTCGCCGCTCCACTTGCCGGCGTTCTCGAGAAGGTTCCAGACGGCTCGCTCCATCCGGTCGCGATAGCCGGTGACGACGGTCGGCTCGATCCGGTACGCGTGCCAGGTGACGGAAGGGAATCGCAGCTGCGCACGCTCGAGGACGTCTTCGACGAGCTCGTCGAGCTGGAACTGCGCCTTCTCCTGCTGCGCGCCGCCGGCGCGAGCGAGCTCGAGGAGGCTCGCGATGAGCGAGCGCATCTCCTGCGACTCCCGCTGGAGGTCGTCGAGGAGAGCCCTCCGCTGCTTCGGGCCGAGTTCGATGTCGCCGCGCAAGACGTCGATGTTCGTCTGGATGCTCGTGAGCGGCGTCCGCAGCTCGTGGGACGCGTCGGCGACGAAGCGGCGCTGGGTCTCGAGCGACTCCTCGAGCGAGCCGAGCATCGTGTTGAACGTGGCGCCGAGGCGCGCGAGCTCTCCCTTCCCGCCTTCGGGGACGCGCTCGCTCGGCTCGCCGGTCTCCGCGATCCGCTCCGCCGCCGCGGTCAGGCGCCGCACCGGCGCGAGGGTCGCGTTCGAGACGAGCGCACCGGCTCCCGCGGCAACCGCGATCCCGCCCAAGGAGACGAGGATCAAGATGAGCCGGAGTCGCTCGAGCGCGCGGTCCGTCTCGGTCATGTCGCGCACGACAACGGCAACACCGACGACCTGACCGAGCGAGTTGCCGACCGGCGCTACAAACTCTCGGAGAGGGTAGGTCGTGCCGCCGCGCGTGGTCGCCGCGTCCTGGAAGAACGGGCCGCGCCCCCCTTCCGCGACTGCCCGCATCGAGGAGTCAAAACGGACGGAGATGGTTCTCTTGCCTACGGGAACGCCCTGCGTATTGAAGATCTCGACGAGATTGCCGGGGAAGCCCTCGGGGGCTGCCAAGTCGTTCACGTTGACCAGATGCGCGTCATTCCTGAGCGAGTTGTCCACCTGGGCGTAGAGCTCGTGCCGCATCACGAAGTACGTCGTCGCCGCCGCGATCGCGACGACGACGGCAACGACGCCGGCAGCGACGAGCGTCAGCCGGGCGCGAAGGCTCATGGCTCGCGCATGACGTAGCCGGTGCCGCGCACGGTGTGGATGAGGCGCGGCTCCTCGTCCGCCTCCGTCTTCCGCCGGAGGTAGCCGACGTAGACGTCGAGCGCGTTGGACGAGTGGCTGAAGTCGTAGCCCCACACCCGCTCGTAGATGAGCGAACGCGGCAGCACCTGCCGCGGGTTGCGGAGGAAGAGCTCGAGCAGGTGCGCCTCGGTCGTCGTCAGCTCGAAGCGGCGACCCGACCGGCGCGCGTCCATCGAGCCGAGGTCGAACGTCAGGTCGGCGAAGCGCAGCACGTCGCCCGGCGTCTCGGGCTTCGAGCGGCGGAGGAGGGCGCGGAGGCGCGCCAGCAGCTCCTCGAGGTCGTACGGCTTCGGGAGGTAGTCGTCGGCGCCGGCGTCGAGGCCCTCCACGCGGTCGCCGACCGCGTCGCGCGCAGTGAGGAGGAGGATCGGGACGCGGTTCCCCTGCCGCCGCAGGCGGCGCGTCACGTCGAGGCCGTCGAGCCCCGGCATCATCACGTCGAGGACGAGCGCGTCGGGCGTGCGTGCCTCGACGGCCGCGAGCGCACTGTCGCCGTCGGACGCGAGCGCGACCTCGTAGCCGTGCAGCTGCAGCGCGCGCTCGAGCGCCTCCCGCACCGCACGGTCGTCGTCGACAACGAGAACGAGCATGTCGGTACAAAGTGTGCCGCTCGACGTAAGACACCGCTAAGGACACGTCCCAAACAGACACGTCCCGTACCTGCTACCGGACGTGTCCGTTTTCGCCGTGGGGCGAGAAACGAAAAGGCAGCTGCCAAGCGGGATTACGCCGCTAGCACGCTGTCCATTCGAGCCACGTCCGGTACCTGCTACCGGACGTGGCTACTCGGGACGTGTCCCGGGGGCTCTAGGCGGCGGGCAGCTCGACCGTGAACGCCGCGCCCTCGCCTGGGCGGGAGCGCACGGACATCCGCCCGCCCATGCGGGAGACGAGCTCGCGCGAGATGTAGAGGCCAAGCCCGCTGCCGCCGACGCCGCGAGTGAGGGCGGGGTCGAGGCGGTAGAACTTCTCGAAAATCCGGTCCTGCTCTCCAAGCGGGATCCCGAGCCCGTCGTCTCGCACCGTCAGCGTCACGAGACCGGGCGCCTTGCCGAGCTCGACCGTCACCCGGCCGCCGTCGGGCGAGTACTTGACCGCGTTGTCGAGGAGGTTTACGAGCACCTGACGGAGCTTGTCCTCGTCGGCGAACGCGACGGCTTCCACGTCGCCCCCGTCGAGCTGCAGCTCGACCTCGGAGGGCGCACGCACGCGCGTCGAGTCGAGCACGCTCTCCGCGAGGCCGCGCAGGTCGGTGGCGGATGGGGCAAGATCGACGCGCCCCTCCTCGAGCTGCCCCGCGAGGAGGATTTGGGAGACGATCGCCGTGAGACGCTCTGTCTCGCTCTCGATGATCTCGAGGAAACGGTCCCGCTGCTCGGGCGGCAGCTCGATGTCCGTGCGCCGGAGCGTGCGCGCCGAGCCGTACACCGCCGCGAGGGGAGTGCGAAGCTCGTGTGACGCGGTCGCGACGAAGTCGCTGCGCGCCCGCTCGAGGGCCTGCTCGTCGGTGACGTCGCGGAGCGCGTAGACGACGCCGTCGCCGAAGTTGACCGCGATGACGGAGATCCAGCGGTCGCCCTCAGGCGTCTCGATCGGCACCGTGGTGGGACGGGCGCGCACCGGCACCGCGTCGGAGCTCTCGAACTCGGTGCGCCGCGTCACCTCCTCCCAGGCCGGAAGCACCTCCGAGAGGCGGTGGCCGACAGCGTCGGTCGAGTCCAGTCCGGTGATCGCGGCCGCGGCGGGGTTCCAGAAGCGGACACAGCCGTCGAGGTCGAGGAGGATGACACCGTCGCCGACGTACGCGAGCGCGAGCGAGGCCTCGGCGCGCCGCTCCGCCTCTGCGTAGAGGCGCGCGTTGTCGAGCGCGATCGCGGCCCGGGCGCCGAGCTGTTGGGCGAGCTCGAAGTCGTCGTCGTCGAACTCGCGTTCCTCGGCCACGAGCGTCAGCACGCCAAGGTGCCGCTCCCCGGAGCTCAGCGGCACCGTGATCGCGCTGCGGATGGTGATCTCTTCGAGCGCGCGCGCGGCCTCCGGATCTCTCTCCGCCGCCTCGTCGAGCAGCACCTGCGGCACCTCGCGGAGGAAGACCGGCTCGCCCGTTCGGATCACGCGTGCGCTCAGGTCGAACTCGTCGTCGATGTGGATGGGCCGGGTGCGGGTCTGCATCTCCTCGGCCCAGCGCCTGCGCGCCGGATCATGATGCGCGACGGCGAGCGGCTCGATCAGGCCGGTTTCCTCGGAGAGGACGGAGATGGAGCACCAGTCGGCGAGCTCCGGAACAGCGAGGGACGTGAGCCAGCCGAGCATCTCTCGGAGGTCGAGAGACGAGGTGAGCAGCGCCGTCGCCGCGTCGAGGAACGCGAGTCGTTCGCGGAGCCGCGCCTCCTTCTCGGCGATGAGCGACCGCTCGAGAGCGAGCGCCGCCTGCCGCGCGAGCGCGAGCTTCAGCGCGCGGCGCTCGGGCGGAAACTCCTGATCGCTCGCGAACGAAAAGACGAGCCCCCCGATCGGCCCGGTATGGCCGATGAGCGGGAGGCAGACGAGCGCGTGGCGCGGCTGCATGCCGCCGACGAGGTCGGGATAACGCGTGTCCTGCTCCTCTCCCGAGCCGATGAAGACCCCTTCGCCTGTCCGCACAGCCTCCGAGAGCGGGAAATTTCCATCGACCGCGAAGCGTTGATACGGCGCGAGCGACGTCTCGTCGTAGCCACGGGAAGCGGTCACGTCGAGCCACTCCCCGTCCTCGCTGAGCGTCGCGATCAGGCCGCTCCGCGCCTCGGCGGCACGCACGCCTTCGCGCAGCACCGCGTCGAGCACCTCTTGCGGCGTTCGCGCGGTCGCGAGCGCGTCGGCCGCGGCCTGGAGGCGCGACGCCGCGTCGAGCGCGATGGTGCTCGCCCGCACCGCCTCCTCCGCCCGCTCGCGCGCGACGCGCTCGCGGCGCAGCACCTCGCTCGCGAACAGCGCGGTGAGAACGAACACGACGGTGGCGGTGACGCCCTCGGCGTTCGCGGTACCGCGGTCGTAGCGGTACGCGAAGAAGTGGAAGAACGGATACGCCGACGCCGCGACGGCGACGAGGCCCCCGATCCGTCCGCCGACGGCGGTGGCGAGGATGATCGCCGCCGCGTACAGCAGGGCGGGCACGACGGCACGCAGGCTTGTGAAGTGGAGGAGTGTGACGAGGCCGGGACCGCCGAGCGCGACAACGGCCGCGATGAGGAACCGCACGCTCCTGCGCGAGCTCATTCGGAGCCGGACAGCTCGCGGTTGAGCTGCTCGCGCTCACCGCGGCGAACGCGGTCGAGCATGTCCCGCACGGTCGCGCCGAGCACGACCGGATCGAACGGTTTGACGATGTAGCCGACGGCGCCGAGCTCCTGTGCGCGCACCTTGTCCTCACGCGCGGCCCTCGCCGAGAGAAAGATCACGGGGATGTCGCGCGTCGCCGGGTCCGCGGCGAGCTCCGCCGCGACCTGCCAACCGTCGACGTCCGGCATCATCACGTCGAGGAGGACGAGCTCCGGTTGCCGCCGCCGAATGCGCTCGAGCGCCTGGCGCCCGTCGCCGGCCTCGTCGACGGTCATGCCGTCGGTCTCGAGGTTGACGCGGCAGATCGTGCGGATCGAGCCTTCGTCGTCGACGATGAGGATCGACGGCGCCGACTCGACGCGACCGCTGTTACCCGTCCCGCCGCCGGGATCCGGCCGGTGGTGAATCCGCCGCCGCCAGTTGCCGCGCTCGATCCGCACGGGCTCGCGCGTGTGCGAGACCGGAAACGCCTGAGACCTTCTCGACCTGCTGCGCTGCACAGTCGGCACAGTCGGCACGCATCCCCCCACGATCGCGTTGAACGAGAGTCGAATTCTGCCGCATGAAAGCGCTCAGCGCGAGTCTTCGGCGTGCGCGCGATTCCAGTCCTCGGCGAGCTCGCGGAGGCCGGGGCCGGTGACGCGGATCGCGTCGCGCGCGTGGAGGCGCATCCGCGCCGCGAAGTCCCGGTCGCGCGCGCGGATCAGCCCGCGCAGCGCGTACTGCGCGCCGGTGAGCAGCGCCGCCGCGCGCGCGCCGATCGCGGAGTGGTGCTTTCGCCAGTAACGGTGCCGCCCGCGCCACATCTCGTTGATCCGCCGCTCGGGGATCCCGGCGCTGAACTGCGACTCGTGGTGGACGACGGTGACGGACGGGAAGAACTGCGTCCTCCAGCCGGCATCGCGGAGGCGGCGGCAGAGGTCGGTCTCCTCCGAGTAGATGAAGAAATCCTCGTCGAAGAGCCCGACCTCCTCGAGCGCCGCACGCCGCACGAGCAACGCGGCCGCCATGGCCCAGTCGACGTCGCGCGTCTCGCCGCCGCCCGACTGGAGGATCCCGGCGCGGCCGAGCGTGATCAGGCCCAGTGCCGCGGTCGCAGGCGCGGGGAAGCGCCATGCCGACGACTGCACGCGACCGTCGGGATAGACGAGCCGCGGCGCGAGCGCGGCGACGCGCGGGTTCGCGTCGAGATGCGCGACGATCCGCTCGAACCCCCAGTCCTCGCTCGTCGTGTCCTCGTTGAGGACGAAGACGTAACGGCCGGTCGTCGCACGGATGACGGTGTTGTGGTTCGCTCCAAAGCCGGCGCGGTGGCGCTGCTCGATGAGTCGCACGTCCGGGTAGCGCTCGCGAACGGCGGCCGCGCTGCCGTCCTCCGACGCGTTGTCGAGCACGACGATCTCGACGCCGCGTCCGGCGCCATGCAAGGACTCGAGACAGGCGAGCAGCAGCTCCCGCGAGTTCGTGTTGACGAGTGAGACGCTGACGTCCGGGACCGCGCTCAACGCGCGAGCCCGCGTGCGACGAGCGCTTCTCGCGCCACGTCGACCGCGTCTACCGCCTGCTGTCCCTCGAGCCACGCGAGCAGATCGCCCATGCCCTCCTCGAAGGAGATCTCCGACCGGAAGCCGAGCAGCTCCTCGGCGAGCCGCGTGTCGGCGAAGCAGTGGCGAATGTCGCCGGCGCGGTACTGCTCCACGATCTCGGGCTCGATGGCTTTGCCGAGCCCGCGCGCGATCGTCTGCGCGACCTCGAGGATCGAGGTGGCGCGGCCGGTGCCGAGGTTGAGCGTCATGCCGTCGGCTCCGTCGGTCGAGAGAGCGAGCGCGCAGCCGCGGACGAGGTCGCGCACGTCGATGAAATCCCGCGTCTGGTTCCCGTCTTCGAAGATCACGGGGCGGTTGTCGTTCATCAACCGCGAGGAGAAGATCGCGGCGACGCCGGTGTACGGGTTCGAGAGCGCCTGGCGCTCGCCGTAGACGTTGAAGAAGCGGAGTGCGACGGCGGGGATCCCGTACGCGGCGCCGACCGAGAGGAAGAGCTCCTCGTGGTCGCGCTTGTTGACGGCGTACACGGAGGTCGGGCGCAGGGGCTTCGTCTCGGAGGTCGGCTCGCAGTCGAGGGGGCCGCCGTCGGCGCCGAGCACGTCCCACTGCTTCGCGGCAAGCTGGCTCTCGGGCCTCAGTCCCGGCGCGATCCCGGACTCGCCGGTGCGCGGGTTGCGGTACTGGCCCTCGCCGTAGATCGACATCGAGGAGGCGACGACGAGCTTGCGGATTCGGTCGCGCTTCTTCAGCACCTCCTCGAGCACGACAGCTGCGCCGATCGCGTTGACCGACGTGTAGCGCTCGATCTCGTACATCGACTGCCCGACTCCGACCGCGGCCGCGAAGTGGTAGACGGCGTCGACACCTTCGAGCGCGGATGCGACGGCCGCGTGGTCGCGAACGTCCCCGACGTGCAGCTCGACCCCGCCGTCGAGGTAGTCGGGGCGCTCCCCGCTCGGATGAACCTGCCGGTCGAGGTTGTCGAGCGCGCGCACCTCGTGGCCCTCCGCGAGGAGACGGTCGGCGAGGTGCGAGCCGATGAAGCCGGCGCCGCCGGTGACGAGGATCCGCATCGGTCGGAAGGCTAGCGGCGCCGCAGCCGTACCATGCCGCCGTGCGCCTTCTCGGGGCCGCCCTCGTCGCCGCCGCGTGCCTCGTTGCCTGCACGGGATCGGCCGCTGCGCTGCCGCCGCGGCTCGACGGCGTCCACACGTGGGCGTTCGCGATCGGAAACGGGACGCTGTCGGGCGACATCGCGCAGCGCTACGCGGGCTACGACCTCGTCGTCGTCGACGGCCAGGAGGTGACGAAGCCGCAGGTGGCGACGCTTCACCGCGGCGGCGCGCTCGTCCTCGGTTACCTCGACGCCGGGACGATCGAGCCGTACCGGCCGTGGTTCCGCCGCGCCAAGCCGTACCGGCTCGACTACTGGAAGCAGTGGGGCGAGTGGTACGCGAACGTCGACGCGCCGGGATTCCGGAAGCTCCTCCTCGGCGTCGCGGGGTCGTTCGAGCGGAAGGGGCTCGACGGGCTCTTCCTCGACAACACCGACATGACCGAGACGCATCCGAAGCAGGCGCCGGGGATGCAGCGGCTCGTCGCCCGCCTCGCCGCGCTCGTCCACGGTCGCGGCGGCTACCTCTTCGCCCAGAACGGGGCCGACGTCGACGGCCCCATCCTCCGCTACCTCGACGGCTGGAACCGGGAGGACGTCGGAACCGACCCGAGCGCCGTGCGCGACCTGCGAACGATGCACGCGCGCGGCCTTCTGACGCTCGCGACGGGCTACGTCAAGGATGCGGGCTCGTCCGC
>DATKRA010000062.1:0-11922 GCA_035532455.1 Gaiellaceae bacterium
AGCGTGCGGCCGGTCGTGGGCGCGATCGCGCCGAGCGTCGTCTGCTCGATGAGGAAGCCCTCGTCGTAGAGCTTCCGGAACATGTCCTGGACGATCGCGTAGTGGTTGCGCGTCGTCGTCCGCGTGAAGCAGTCGTAGGTCATACCGAGACGGACGTAGTCGTCGAGGATGAGCGCGTTGTTTCGGTCGGCGAGCTCCTGCGGCGTCACGCCTTCGCGGTCGGCCGAGACCATGACCGGCGTTCCGTGCTCGTCCGTCCCGCTCACCATGAGGACGTCGTTGCCCTTGAGCCGGTGGTAGCGGGCGAAGATGTCGGACGGCACGCCGGGGCCGGCGACGTGGCCGAGGTGCCGCGGCCCGCTGGCGTACGGCCACGCGACGGCGACGAGGATCTTCTGCGGCGTTTCCGGCATGGGCGGAAGATGATACGAGCCGCCCGTCGAGGCGATCAGGCTGCGTGACGCAGTGGCAGCTCCTTCCTGGAGGCGATGACCTCTGCCGCGAGGGGCGCCTGTCGTCGACTCCGTGTGAATGCGGTGACGAGCGCGAGCAGCACGGCGACGACGCCGGGCGCGATCGACAGTGCGAGCGGCTCGGCATCCACCGCGTGTCCAAGGTGCGCCGCGCTGACGGGGATACCACGCACGACCGGCTCGGCGAGCGGCCGGCGAAGCTGTGGCACGCGTGTGCGGAACGCGTGTGGCGCAGGCGCTGGACTCGGCTGGGGATTCCGATTCGGGCTCGGCTTTGCCGTGCGCGCAGGCTCAGCCGGAGCGGACGCGGCCGGCGGCGCGGCGGCAGGCCTCTTGATGACGAGTCCGCCGCCGCGCGCGTGCCGAGGCGCGGGCGCGGCCTGCCGCACCGGCTGGGGAGCCGGCGTTGGCGCGGGCGTGGGACTGGGTGGCTCCGGTGCGGGCAGGAGCCCGAGCGGGTCGACGTAGCCGAGGGGATCCGTCGTCAGGCGGATGCCGAGGTGGACGTATGGGACGGACTGCTCGCGCGTGCCGCTCGGCCCGACCGTCGCGACGACGTCGCCCTCGCTGACGGCGGCTCCTGTCGCAATTCCGATCGAGCCAAGGTGCGTGAGCGTGACCGAGTACCCGTCGGCTGTCTCGATCGTGAGGCTCTCGCCGCTCGTCGGTACGAAGCCGGCGAAGCTCACCGTGCCGCTCGCCGGAGCGATGACCGGCTCCCCGTTCGCGCTCACGCCGATGTCGATGCCGCGGTGCTGGCCGGCGTCGTACGGGTGCGCCTCGTCGTACGAGAACGGCTGGAGCACCGGCCCCCGGACGGGCCAGCTCCACGCGCTCGCGACCGGAACCCAGAACAGGGACGCCACGACTACTGTTGTCAGTCTCAGCAACATGGGAAGCGGAAGATAGCCGCCACCTGCGCTGTTGTCAAATCTGCTTACAGCGACTGCTTGTAGAGGCGGTTGCGCGCGACGCCCGTCAGCCGGGAGACGATCTCAGCCGCCTGCTTCCGCGGCACGCCGGCCGCGACGAGCTCCCCGACCGCTTCGAGTGCGGGAGCGTCGTCCGGCCTCGCCCCCGCGCCCGGCCCCAGCACGAGCGTGATCTCGCCCTTCGGCGGCTCGGAAAACCGCCCCGCAAGCTCGGTCGCGGTGCCGCGCGCGATCTCCTCGAACCGCTTCGTCAGCTCGCGGCACACCGCCGCCTCGCGCTCGGGAGCCGCCGCCGCGAGGGAACGCAGCGTCGCGGGCAGTCGTTGTGGCGACTCGAACGCCACCGCGGACCACGGCCACGCCTCGAGCTCGCTCCACAGCCCGGCCAGCCGCTTCTCGCCCCGCGGCAGGAAGCCGAGGAAGCGGTACTGCTCGGCGACGAGCCCCGATGCCACCAGCGCCGTCTCGACCGCCGACGGCCCCGGCAGCACCGTCACTTCGAGCCCCGCCTCGAGCACCGCCCGCACGAGCCGCGCGCCGGGATCGGACACGCCCGGCATCCCCGCATCGGACACGAGCGCCACACGCTCGCCGGCGGCCAGACGCGGCAAGAGTTCCGCCGTGCGCTGCGCCTCGTTGTGCTCGTGGTAGGAGACGAGGCGTGCCTCGATGCCGTGGCGTTGAAGCAAGCCGCGCGTGTGACGCGTGTCCTCGCAGAGGACGACGTCGGCCGCGGCGAGCTCCGCAAGGACGCGGAGCGTCACGTCCTCGAGGTTCCCGATCGGCGTCGCGCAGACGGCGAGCGGCATCAGAGATCGAGCTCCGCCGACTCAGACGACATGCCAGTCCTCGGGCAGCGGCAGCGCCTCCCATTCCGGCGGCGGGCGCCAGTCCTCCCAGCCGGTCGGCCACGGACGCTCGGCGATGACGCGCTCGCCCTCGGCGCGAATCTCGGCGGCGGTGGCGGTGCCGAGGAATCCCCGGGTGACGGCAGCGGCGAAGTGGTCCTCGTGAGAACGTGCGTGCGCTCCCAGACGTGCGGCTGCGCGACCTCGTCCCGATCCCAAACGGTCCATGTTCCGCGCCGCCGCTGCTCGTCGCCGGGCCGGACGTAGAGAACGTGCCGCCCGTCGCTCTCGCCGACATAGCGCATCGGCCCGCAGGACTGGACGTGGCCCTCGTAGATGCTGCGGAAGAGGACGACGTCGCCCGGGTTCACTTGTCGAGCGCCTCGAACCCGACGAACGCGGCGCCGATCAACCCGGCGGCCGTTCCGAGCTCGGCCTTCGCGAGCCGGAAGCCGTCGCGCATCGGCTCGAGCGCCTCGCGCCTCGCGGTCTCCTCCGCCGGGCCGGCGAGATAGTCGAACGCCGCGACTCCGAAGCCGCCGCCGAGGAGGACGAGCTCCGGCGCGAAGACGTTCACGAACGAGCCGATGCCGGAACCGAGATAGCCCGCCAGCTCCGCGAGGATCTTCTTCGCCTGCGCGTCGCCTTCGTTCGCGAGCCGGGTCAGCCGGTGCGCGTCGGCGGACGGGCCGAACGCCTCGCGCGCCGCCTCCGACGCCGCGTGCCCGCTCGCGTACGCCTCGAGATGGCCGCGCCCCGTGCACGCGCCCTGGCACGGCCGGCCGTCGTGGACGATCACGACATGACCGAACTCCGCACCCCCGCCGTTGCGGCCGCGGAACGGCGCTCCGCCGGAGACGACGCCGCCGCCGACGCCCGTCCCGAGCGTGAGCATCACGAGGTCGTCGACGCCGCGGCCTGCGCCCGCGCGCCACTCCCCGATCGCCGCGGCGTTCGCGTCGTTGTCCAAACCGACCGGAAGGCCGAAGCGCGTGGCGATGTACTCGCGCAGCGGGAAGTCGTGGAACGGGAGGTTGACCATGTCGTAGGTCCGGCCATCCTCGAGGTTCAGAGGCCCCGGCACTCCCAGGCCGATCGCGGCGACGTCGTCGTCCATCACCTCCGCGATCGCCGTCGCAAGCTCGGCGGCGAGGGCGTCCTGTGACTCGAGCGAGGTGGCCCGCTCGTGGCGTCGCAGCACGCTTCCGTCGCGGGCGACGACGCCGGCGAGGATCTTCGTTCCGCCGAGGTCGACGCCGATGGCGTGGAGGGCTTCCACCGTGGGTACCGTAATTGCACGGATGGGCGCCTCCGAGGAGAAGCCGTACCGGGTCTACCGCGGGGGGCGGGACAAGGGAAAGGTCCCGCTCGCACGCCGGGACCGGGCGTCGCGGCGCGCCGGCCGGGGCGGCGGGCCGGGCCCGGGGCCGGGCTCAGGAAAGATCACGCGCAAGGGAGATCGCCCTCGGCGGCAGCGGAGCGGGCTCTGGCTCGGATGGACGTGGCGGCGGTGGACGTCCGTCACGATCCTCTCGCTCGTCCTCCTCTTCATCCTGTGGGCCGTCGCCGGCTACCTCTCCGTCGAGAGCGGCGTCAGCGCGGCGAACAAGCGCGTTCCCGCAAAGGTGCGCGCCGCCCTCGCTCCCGACGCCGGGTCGCTCTACGACACCGCAACGAACATCCTTCTCATCGGCACCGACCACGCGACCGGGAAGGGATCGCAAGGTCGCAGCGTCGACCAGCACTCCGACTCGCTCACGCTGCTCCACAGCGATCCGGGCCGCAACCGGCTCGTCTACCTCTCGATCCCTCGCGACCTGTGGGTCGACATCCCCGGGATCGGCTACTCGAAGATCAACGCCGCGATGCAGAACGGCGGCGCGACGCTCGCGATCCGGACGATCGACAAGCTGCTCGGCAAGCAGCTGCGGGTCAACCACGTCGTGTTCGTCGACTTCAACCAGTTCGTGAGCCTCATCGACGCGATCGGCGGGGTCACGGTCGACGTGCCGGAGAACATCCTCTCGAACAAGTTCGACTGCCCGTATCCCGCGAGCAAGTGCGCGAGGTGGAAAGGCTGGCGCTTCCACAAGGGGCCGACGCACATGACCGGCCACCAGGCGCTGATCTTCTCCCGCATCCGCGAGAACCAGCTCGACCCGGCGTGGACGGACTTCGCGCGGCAGCATGACCAGCAGCTCGTCGAGCAGGCGGCGCTCGCGAAGCTCGCGAGCCCGTCGCAGTTCTTCTCCCTTCCCTTCAACGGCAGCTCGCTCCTGGCGCCGATCTCGACCGACCTCTCCACGTGGCAGCTGATGCAGCTCGCGTGGGTGAAGTTCCGCTCGTCGACCGGGAGCGACCTCCACTGCCGCCTCGGCGGCTCGGCCCAGGTCGTGAACGGGCAGGACGTGATCGTGGGGGACGTGCCCGCCGAGAAGCAGGTTCTCGCGGCCGTGCTCGGCGTCGGCGCGCCGCCGCCGATCTCGACGAACAGCCTCTACGGCCCGGGCTGCACCGTCGGCACGTCCGGCACCTTCAAGTGACGATTGGCAGAGCGGTGACGTAACCACACCGGATGGCTGCGCTGATCCGCCTCCTCGCCCTTCTCCTCGCCGCGTTCGGAGTGCACGCGGCCCGGAGCGCGACGCGGCTTCCGGACGGAGTCACGAAGATCGAGATCCACAGCGCCGCCGGCGTCTCGGCACACGTGCGGAGCCCGACGGAGGTGGCGACGATCGTGAACTGGTTCGACGCGCTGCCGCCGTTCGTGCCGCGGCCGTGCCCGTATCCGGTCTATTCACCGCCGACGGTGACGTTCGTGTTCCACGGCTCCGGCGCCGCGCGCACCACGGCCGTCGACCGGCTGCCGGGAACGTGCTCCGGCGAGATCGAGTACGGCGGGGCGGCGGCACTCGCCGACGACGGCTTCGTCGCACGCGTCTCCAGGTTGCTCGGTGTCGCCTTCGACCCGAGCGCGAGGACGGCGCAGAACGAGGCCGCGGCGAAGCTCGACGCGGCGAGGCTTCTCGGGCTCGCGCGGGTGCCGGCAAGCAGCCGGCCTCTCTCGAAGCGGGCGGTCACGTCAACGCCTCGCGGGACCGCCCTCGTCGAGATGCACCGCATCTGGAAAGTCCGTCTGCCTCTCGCGCGCGTCCTCGCGTTCGAGAAGACGCACCGGCCACGCGGCTCGTCGGCGACCGGCTACGGCACCGGATACCACTGGTCGACCATCACCTCACAGCAGCTGATGTTCTCCTTCCCGGCGTTCGCCGGGCGGATCTCGTCACGCGAACTCGACTTCGACCTGGACGCTCTGCGCGGCGGCTGGACGCGAATCCGCGTCGAAACGCAAGACACCTGGGTCGTCGCGAGGTCGCCGAGCGAGGTCGTGCCGTCCGGCGTGACCGAGGTCGACGTCGGCTCACACCGCGTCACCGATCGCGGCAAAGTCGCCAAGATCGTCCGCTGGTTCGACGCGCTGCCGATCGTGCAGCCCGGCGCGGTGTTCCACTGCCCGGCTCTCACCTACGGGCCTGTCATCCGGCTCGACTTCCGAAACGAAGCCGGCGCCGTTCTCGCGCGCGCGCGGATGTCGATCCGCTTCATGGGAGGCAGCCTGGTGTCGACGCCCTGCACGGGGATCCAGTTCTCGATCGACGGACGCCCGCAGACGGCGCTCGTCGGCGGCCGCTTCTTCGTGCGGGTCGAGCGACTGCTCGGCGTGAGACTCTAGTCGCCGCTCGAGGCGGGCTTCTTCGTCTCCGCCGGCTTCGACTCGGTCTTGCTCTCGCCGCCGGAGGACGAGCCTCCGTCACCGCCGCCGCCGTCCTTCTTTGCCGCCTTGCCCTTGCCGTAGTCGGTCGTATAGAAGCCGGAGCCCTTGTAATGGATCGCGATCGGGTAGAGCACCTGCTCGACCGGCGTTGCGCCGCAGACATCGCAGCTCTCCGGAGCCGGCGCCGACATCGACTGAAAGCGCTCGAAGTGGTGGCCCTTCGGGCAGCGGTACTCGTAGATCGGCACTCGCCGGACGGTACCTAGGACGGTGGCGATTCCGAGGGAACCGGCTTCGCCTCGGGGCCGAGCCGGCGGAGGAACGCCGGCACGGGGACGCGAATCCGCACCGGGGCGCTCGTCGGCGCGAACCGGGCCGCTCCACCGAGGACGGCGACCCCGGCGGCGAGCTCGTACCCGGCCGAGTCGTTGATGAGCAGCGAGGTGACGAGCGCGACGCCGAGCGCGAGCAGGAGATCGCGCGTCGCCGGGACATCCGTCCGTCTCCACGCGACGACGAAGGCCGCTGCGAGGACGAGCAGGAGCGGAGCGACGAGCATCCACGCGTGCAGCGCCGGCAGATAGGAGAGCGGCCAGCGGCTCGCGAGCGAGGCGAGCAGCCCCGCGCCGTCGCCGGTGAAGGCGCTCCGCAGGTGGTCCGGGCCCGGCTGCGCGAGACCGCGCTGGACGAGCCAGAGCACCGCGAGCGCCGACGCGCCGAGGAGCGCGATCAGGCCGCTGAGCCGCAGGCGGAACAGCCTCCAGCCGAGAACGGCGAGCGCCACGCCGAGCACGATCGCTCCCCCGCCGTCGGCGCCGAGGCGGTTGTCCGTCATCACGACGAGGCCGAAGAAGCCGAAGAGGAGGAAGCCGAGCGGGCCGAAGCGCCGCCGTGCGAGCACGGCTCCGGCGAGAAGCGGCGCGAGGAGAAGCGTCTCCACCTGGTTGCCGATCCCCCAGAACCGCGAGTTCTGCGTCGGGCCGAACGGGTTGATCGCCTGCCACTCCGGCCGCGAGACCATCGCCGCCGCGTACAGGAAGACGACGCCGCCGTAGAGCATGAGCAGCGCGTCGTCGTTGCGGCAGACGCGGGCCAGCGCGAACGCGAGGAGCGCCGTCCCGGCCGAGATCCCAACCATGAGGAGAACCTCGTTCGAGACCTGCGCGACGCCGAGGCCGAGGTTGACGAGCAGCGCTGCCGGCACCGCCGTCACCGCCGCGCGCAGGCCGAGGAGCGCGAGGAGGAGCAGAAGCCCGGCGAGGGTGAAGAGGGCGGCGTACTTGAGCCGGTTGTTCGCGTGGATCTGCTGCCCGAGCGAGTCGAGGCGTCCTACCGCGTTGCTCGCCGCGACCCATGACAGGCTGGTCGTGGTGCGTTGGAGCGCAGTCGGCGCGATGTCGACGATCGAGACAAGACCGGGGATGTGCGTCGTCGGCGAGGTGAGGAGGCCGTGATAGCCCTGGCCGACGATCGCGACCCGATAGAGCTTGTCGTTGTTCCCCCCGCCTGTGGGCGGCGGGAGCTGGACGATGATGCACATGTGACACGCCATGGCCTCCGCGCCGCTGAGCTGCTCGGTCCCGATGAGCGGCTTCCCGGGCGGCGTGCCGCCGATGTGGGAGTTGACCTCTGCGCCACGGACGAGCTCGGCGAACGCGCTGCGGTGGCTCGTCGTCGGGCCGAAGCCGGGCCGCATGAGACCGACGGCGCCGCGCCGCGCGAGTGTTGCGAACTGTCCGTCAGTCAATCCGCCGACGCGAATGACCTGGAACCGCGCCCCGAGCGGCGACACGCGCGCGGACGCCGTGCCCGGCACGACGAGCGCGGCGACGACCGCCGAAGCGACCGCCAGAAGAAGAAGGAGGCGTGAGGACCGGAGCACCAGACATACATTCTCGCCGATCCGCGCAGGAAACCGCCGGCTCATCCGCCGCTCCCTGCCGATTGCTGCTCGAGCAGCTCTTCGAAGCACGGCGCGCCCTCGAAGGCGCCGAGCCCGGCGGGCCGCTCGAGCCGGTCTTCCCGGAGACGCCGGAGCCGCCGGCGGCGGCGCGCCGTCGCGACCGCAGCCGAGGCGCCGACGAGGCCGCCGAGGAGGAAGTCCAACGCTCTCCCGCCCTTCCGCTCCGACTCCATCAGCTGCTCCGGCGCCGCCCAGGTCGGCGCGTCCGCTCATGGATCTCCGGCAAGCCTCCGCTCATGGGACGATTGTGCCGTGCGCATCGCGACGTTCGGCGACGTTCTGCTCGATCTGCGCGCGGCGACGCGGGCGGGCGCCGGCGGCCAGGCGGCGAACGTCGCGGCGTGGGCGGCGGAGCTCGGCGCGGACGCGAGCTGCATCGCGAAGCGGGGAGACGACCCGGCGGGAGAGCTCGTCGCGCGCGAGCTCGCGGCGCACGGCGTCGAGCTCCTCGGACCGGTTGGGGCCGGCTCGACCGGGCGTGTCGTCTCCGTCGTCGAGACCGGCGACCGGGCGCTCGCCTCCGATCGCGGCGTGGCGACGACGTTCGCGCCCGACGAGCTCGAGGCGGCGTGGCTCGCGTGCGACGCCCTCCACATCTCCGGCTACGCGCTCGTGCGGGAGCCGATCGGCGCGACGGCGCTCCTCGCGGCCCGGCTCGCGCGGGAGGCGGGCGCGCGCATCTCGGTCGACGTCGCCGCGTGGACCGAGATCCGGAGCTTCGGGCCTGTCCGGTTCCGCGAGCTCCTCGACGAGCTCGCGCCGGACGTCCTCTTCGCCACAGAGGCGGAGTGGGAGCTGCTGGGCGGCGCGTACCTCACCGCGCCGACGGGCGTGCTCAAACGCGGCGCGCGCGGGTGCAGCGTCTTCACCGCCGACTCGAAGCTCGACTTCTCGGCCGTCGAAGTGGACGTGGTCGACCCGACCGGCGCGGGCGACGCTCTGGCCGCCGGCTTCCTGCTGGGCGGTTCGCTCGAAGAGGCGGCGCGGCGCGGGCTCGAGGCGGCTGCGCGGTGCGTCGCGAAAGTAGGGTCGCTGCCGTGAAGGTCGAGGCGCTGAGCGACGCCCAGGCCGCGGCGATCGCGGAATGGCGCTACGAGTTCCCGTACGAGTGGTACGACACGTCGGCCGACCCGCGGCGCATCGAGCTCTTCGCGAACCCGGCCCGGCGCACGCACCTGCGCTCGGTCGTCGACGGCGACGAGCTCGTCGGCTTCTTCAACTTCGTCCCGGAAGGAGACGAGGTGCGGATCGGGCTCGGGATGCGACCCGACCTGACCGGGCGCGGCCTCGCGCAACCGTTCATCGAGGCCGGCCTCGACTACGCGCGGCGCGAGTGGCGGCCGCGCATGTTCCGGCTCTGGGTCGCGCGCTGGAACGAGCGCGCGCTGCGCGCGTACCGACGGTCCGGCTTCCGCGAGGTGCCGCCGGCGGAGGAAAGCCGCTTCGTCGAGATGGAGCGGCCCGCATGATTCGCGTCGCGGACGCGGTGCGCGAGGCGCTCGCCGGCGGCGGCCGCTACAAATCCCGGCGCCTGAACGCGAGCATCGCGAGCCCGAGCGCGGCGAGCAGGTAGCCGGCCGCCCAGACGCGGATCGGCCAGCCGTGGACGTACGCTCCGCCGAACGGCCCGAGCTCGAGCAGGAATCCGGTCACGCCGGTCGCGCTGCCGGAGATGAGACGGAGACCGTCCTGGTAGAGCGCCTCGAACGGGAGCGCCCACGCGGCGATCGTCGACGCGTGCTGGATCGTGTGCGAGTTGAGCGCGTGCCCGATCGTCCCGAGCAGGCCGGCGACGAGGCCGGCGCCGAAGAGCATGAACACGGCGATTCCGTTCGCGGTCGACGAGAGCACGACCGAGCCGAGCAGCGACAGCGCGATGACGATGACGACCGCGCCCGCCAGCTCGAAGCCGGGCGTGAGCTTCGCGGGAGGAAGCCAGCTCCCGCTCACGTAGATGATCGCGAGCGAGAGCCCGTACACGGCGAGGACGTAGACGGTCGACACCGCCGCAGCGCCGAGGAAGCGGGAAAGCAGGAGCGTCGAGCGCCCGACGGGGCGCACGACGAGCGGCTGTAATAGCCCGCGCTCCGCATCTCCGCTCACCACGCCCAGCGTGAGGAAGACGGCGAGCACCACGCCGAGGAAGAGCGTCGCGAACATCGCGAGCCCGAGCAGGAAGGCACCCGCGAACGTCCGCGTGTCGACGGCGATGCCGACCGGCGGGGTGATGTCCCCGAGCCGGGAGAAGACGAAATGGCAGGCGAGCCAGAAGAGAGCGAGGAAGACGACGGTGAGCACGACGACGACCGCGAAGACCTTCCGCCGCACAGCCTCGCGGAAGCCGTAGCCCGCGATGGTGAGCACGACCCTCACGAGACCTCGTCCCCCACAGCCTCGAGGTACGTCTCCTCGAGCGTCGAGGTGAGGACATGCACCCCGTACACCTGGCGCCCGGCAGCAACCGCCTCGGCGACGAGGCGCGGCGCGTCCTCCTTCGTTGCGCCCTCGATCGTCCGGATCCCCTCGTCCGTCTCCAGCTCGACGCCGCGCGGGCGCGACAGCTCCGCGGGCGAGCCCATGGAGACGACCTCGCCGGCGCGGAGGATCGCGACCCGGTCGCAGACGAGCTCGATCTCGGAGAGAAGGTGCGAGTTGAGGAGAACGGAGACGCCTTTGCCGCGCAGCTCCTCGAGCAGGAGACGGACGACGCGGCGACCGGCTGGGTCGAGAGCCGACGTCGGCTCGTCGAGCAGGAGCACCCGCGGCTCGCCGACGAGCGCCTGCGCGACGCCCAGCCGCTGCTGCATGCCCTTCGACATCGCGTCGACCCGCCGGCCGCGCGCGTCCGAGAGAGCGACGAGGTCGAGCAGCCGCTTGCGTTCCGCCGCTCCGCCGCCCGAGCCGGCGAGCTGCTGGTGGAGCGTGAGGACTTCGTCCGCCGTGTACCAGCCGGGGAAGCGGAAGAGCTCGGCGAGATAGCCCAGCTCGGCGCGCGCCGCGCGTGAGCCGGCAGCCGCACCCGCCACCGCGGCCCGGCCCCTGGTCGGTCGCACGAGCCCGACCGCGATCTTGACGAGCGTGGACTTCCCGGCTCCGTTCGGGCCGAGCAGCCCGAAGAGCTCTCCCTCCTCGACGACGAGGTCGACGCCCTTCAGCGCCTCGACGGCTCCGTACCGTTTCGCGAGGCCCTGAACCTCGAGCGCGTGGGCCATGCGCCGAGCCTATCCGGAGTACCCTTCGGTCCATGGCACGCGGCTACATGGAAGGACCCGCCGCCGAGGAGGCGGAACGGCGCGCCGAAGAGCTCAGGCGCGGGATCAAGGACGAGCCGGATGCTCTTCTCCAAGCTGCCGTGTACGGCTCCACGGAGGACGACCCCGCGCCGCACTTCCTCGGCTGGCTCGGCGAGGTCGATCCGGACGAGCTGTTCTCCACCGGCGCCGCGTGGGGCGTCACCGTGCGCCGCGCCGTAGTCGCCAACTAGGGGATCCTGGGGCGACCGAAACGCGACCGCCCCAGAATCGCGTACCTACCGTTGCAGCAGAAGGCTCTGACGTATCGGGCCGGCGATCACCGTGTAGCGGCCGGTCCGGAGCTTCCTTCCCGGAAGCATCTGGAACTCGATCGCCCCGCGTGTCACCTTCCCCCGCGCCACCAGCCGCCCGGCGTGCAGCAACCGGACTGCGGTTCCGGTCCGGATCGTCACGGTCCCGGACAGCACCTTCGTCCTGCAGACCTGAACGGTCTTCTTCTTCCCGTGCACGATCTTCACGACCTGCTTGCACGTCACCAGCCTGACCTTCCCGGGCGGGCCGGGCGGGCCGGCCGGCAGCTTCCCACCGGTGCCGGACAATGGGACCGACTGCGTGCTCGTCGGGTTGTTCCCCGACGGCACGTTCGACGTGATGTCCAGCGAGGCCGAGCTCGCGCC
>DATKRA010000063.1:0-14184 GCA_035532455.1 Gaiellaceae bacterium
GCGCGCGATCTCGGCGTCGATCTCCGGCGGCACCGGATAGACCTTGTTGTCGAGCTCGCCGGCGTGCTGCACGGCGTACTCGATCCCGAGCGCCTGGTTCGCGAAGGACATGTCCATCACGAGCGCGGGATGCCCCTCGGCGGCCGCGAGGTTGACGAGCCGCCCGTCGGCGATCAGATAGATGCGATTGCCGTTCGCGAGCGTGAACTCCTCGACGAACTCGCGGGCGTGCCGATGCTCGACGGCGAGGTCACGAAGCGCCGGGATCTCGATCTCGACGTTGAAGTGGCCCGTGTTGCAGACGATCGCACCGTCCTTCATCCGCTCCATGTGCGCGCGGGCGACCACGTGCTTGTCGCCGGTGGCGGTGCAGAAGATCTCGCCGATCTCGGCGGCCTCCGCCATCGGCATCACCTCGAAGCCGTCCATCATGGCCTCGAGCGCACGCAGCGGATCGACCTCGGTGATGATCACGTGCGCGCCGTGCCCGTGCGCACGCGAGGCGACCCCGCGGCCGACCCAGCCGTAGCCGGCGACGACGAACCGCTTGCCGGCGAGGAGGACGTTCGTCGCGCGGATGATCCCGTCCACCGTCGACTGTCCGGTGCCGTAGCGGTTGTCGAACATGTGCTTCGTCATCGCCTCGTTCACCGCGATGATCGGGAAGCCGAGCTTGCCTTCCGCCTCGAGTGCCTTGAGCCGGATGACGCCGGTGGTCGTCTCCTCGGTGCCCGCGATGATGTCGCCGAGCTGCTCGCGGCGGGCCGAATGGAGGACGCCGATCACGTCGGCGCCGTCGTCCATCGTGAAGTGCGGCTTGTGGTCGACCGCTGCCTCGATGTGCGCGTAGTACGTGTCGTTGTCCTCGCCCTTGATCGCAAAGACGGAGATGTCGAACTCCGAGACGAGTGCCGCGGCGACGTCGTCCTGGGTCGAGAGCGGGTTCGACGCGCACAGCACGACGTCGGCGCCGCCAGCCTTGAGCGTCCGCATGAGGTTCGCGGTCTCGGTCGTCACGTGGAGACAGGCGGAGATGCGGTAGCCCGTGAGCGGCTGCTCCTGCTCGAACCGCTCGCGGATCGCCGCGAGCACCGGCATCTGCCGGTCGGCCCACTCGATCCGCCGCTTGCCCTCCTCGGCGAGGGCGAGATCCTTCACGTCATAGCGCTGCGTTGCTGCCATCGGTTCCTTTCGTCTGCTTTAGGCGGCCGTCAGGAGCCGCTCGTGCTTGCGCTGTTCCCACTCGACCCACGAGGCGTCGTCCACTCCCGCGAGCCAGCCGTCGACCGCTGCGCGAAGCTCGGGCTCCCGACGCAGGCGGACGGCAAAGGCGATGTCGCCGATGCCGAGGCCGAAGCGATGCCGCAGCTCAGCGAGCGAGCGGAGCTGGTTCAGCTCGCGCAACCCGTACTGCCGGTAGCCGGACGCGGTGCGCGAGGGGACGACGAGGCCGGCGTGCTCGAGGTAGCGGAGCATCCGTGCCGACCAGCCAGTCTGGGCGGCGGCATGGCCGATGTGGCGCGCATCCATCCGGGCAGACCCTAACAGAGATGTGTCAAGGCTTGCGCGCGCTGATCAGGCCCTGGGACTTGTGGATGAGGAAGACGCCGTCGCGCGCGATGCCCTCCTCCACCCCTGCGCGCTCGACGGCGAGATCGTGCCCGTCCCAGCGCCAGCTCGAGCGAAGGTAGGCGAGCACCGGCTCGACCTCGGTAACCGCGAGGTTGTCGTCGAAGCGCTCGACGCGGATGTCGACGAAGAACTCCTCGAGCTGCGCGGGGCCCGACTCGAGCCCGAACTCGCGCGTGTGCGTCTCCGGCGGCCACCAGTCGGTGAGCGCGCCGAGCTCCCGCATGTGTCCGTCGCCGTTCGTCGCGGCGTGGAAGAGCCCACCGGGAACGAGGACGCGGCGGATCTCGGCGAACGCCGCCGGACGGTCGGCGACATGGTAGAGCATGTGGTTCGCGAGGACGACGTCGAAGGACTCGTCCGCGAAGGGGAGTGCCTCGGCGTTCGCGACGGCGTACTCGGCCCGGTCGCCCAGCACCTCGCGCGCCGAGTCGACCATCCCGGCGGAGAAGTCGACGAGCGTGATCTGCCACGTCGGGTCGATCCGCTCGAGATTCGCGCCCCAGAGCGTCGTCGCCGGACCGCAGCCGATCTCGAGGATCCGCGCCTCCACGGGAACGCCGCCGAGCTCCTGCTCGAAGAGCCAGCGTCCCCAGGTCGGGTTCGTGGAGAAGCGCCGGTGCAGCTCGATCCGAGCGTTGAGGTTCGCGTCGGTCGCGTACTGCTCCTCGACGTTGTCGATCTCGCTCACGCCTCTCCTCTCAGTCGAGCCACGAGTCTGTCGAGGTCGTGAGAAGCCGCCCCTCCGGCGAGCACGTACTCGCGCGCGTCGACCTCCGCGAGCACGTCGGCCATCGCGTTCGCGGGCATCCGCGTCACGCGCACGCGCCGCTCCCGCTCCTCCTCGTCGGGAGCGTCGGCGTACCACGGCTCCCACCAGGGCGCGAGGTAGTCGTCGCTCCGCGCATGGTCGGCGGCGATCGCGTCGAGCTCGACGCCCGCGAGGCGAAGCATCAACGCGCTGACCAGGCCTGTCCGGTCGCGCCCGGCCAGGCAATGGATCACCGCGGGTTCCTCCGCGCGGGCGATCGCCGTGACCGCGCCGGCGAACTCCGGGCCGAACCGGTCGAGAAGCCCCGTATACGCCTCCTGCATCGACGGCCATTCCGCCACGACCGGCACCTCGTGGCCGTTGACGGGAATGCGGACGACGTCAATCGGGAGCTTGCCGGGAGGGTCGTCCGCCGCGTCGGGGCCCGAGCGCAGGTCGACGGCGAGCCGCACGCCGTAGTCGGCGAGCGCCTGCCAGCCGTCGTCGCTCAGGGCGCGGATCGAGTCCGCGCGGACGCAGACGCCGAACGCCGTCTCGCCGCCGCCTGCGAGCGGCAATCCTCCGAGGTCTCGGACGTTGACGCACCCGTCCCAGCGCAACACCCGCTCAGGCAGCGCTCGTACCCTCGCGTCCGTACCGGTCCTCGAGGCGGACGACGTCTTCGAGATGCGGCGTCGAGACCTCGAGGATCGTCGTGTCGTCGATCGCGGTCACGCGGTGGACTGTGCCGGGCCGGTAGCGGAAGCACGCACCGACGGTGACGATCTCCTCGTCGAGCGCCTCCTGCCCGACCTCGCCGAGCTCGAGCCGGGCGCGGCCGCTCTCGATGTACCAGCTCTCGTCCTTCTCGCGGTGGAACTGGAGCGAGAGCGACTCGCCCGCGCGGACGAACAAGACCTTGCCGACGTACGCGTCCGCGATCGCCCAGATGAGCTCCCAGCCCCACGGCTTCTCGACGCGCCGCGGCGCGAAGGAGAAGCGGTCGACCGAGCCGTAGTTCGGGGAATCGATGCTCACGCGAGCTCCCTCTGCGGCTTCCAGTCGGGGTGCTCCTCCATGAACTCGGCCGCGCGCCGGAGGTCCTTCGGCGTGTTGACCGTCAGCCAGACACCCTCGTGCCGGTACGCGCGCAGCCGGCGCTCTGCCGCGAGTTGCGGAAAGGTCGAGAGCTCGTGGTCGCCCTGCTCCGGCAGTAGCGCGAGCGCGTCCTCGCCGAGGACGTACACGCCGGAGTTCACCCAGTGCTCGAGCATCGGAGCCTCGCGGAAGCCGGAGACGGTGCCGTCGTCCTCGAGATCGACGACGCCGAACGGCGAGCGCACCTGAGCGACGACGATCATCGCCGCGGCGCCGCTGCGCTCGTGCTCGGCGATCAAATCGCGGAAGTCGACGTCGAGCAGCTCGTCCCCGTTCAGGGCGAGCACCGGACCGCTCTCCTCCCGGCGCGACGCGGCGAGACGAAGCCCGCCTCCCCGGCCGAGCGGCCGTTCCTCCCCCACGACGTCGATCTCGGCGCCGAGGCCGCCGAGGGCGTTGACGAACGCGTCCTCCATTCCGGCGCGACAGGCGACGATCACGCGGCTCACGCCCGCGCCGACGAGTCTCCCCACGGTGTATTCCGCGAGCGGGAAGCCCGCCACGGGGACGAGTGGCTTCGGCAGCCCCTGCGCGGCATCGCCCAGCCGTTCCGCCTTGCCGCCGGCAAGAAGGAGAGCTTCCATCAGCTCACGGGGACGCCGGTCGCCTTCATCGGCCGGCCGATCGCCTCGTACTCGAAGCCCGCGGCGGCGACGGCGGCCGGATCGAGGAGATTGCGCCCGTCGATGATGAGCGGCCGCGCCATCGCGTCGCGCACCTCGGCGGTCGGGAGCGCGTCGCGCAGCTCCGGCCACTCCGTGATGACGACGGCGGCGTCCGCGTCGCGCACGGCGTCGAGGACGGAGTCGCAGAGCTCGAGGCCGGGCAGGTCGTCGGGCCGCGCGACCGGATCCCAGCCGCGCACCTCCGCGCCCTCGGCGATGAGCCGCGCCGCTACGACGCGGCTCGGCGCCTCGCGCATGTCGTCGGTGTTCGGCTTGAAGGCCAACCCGAGAAGCGCAACGGTCTTGCCGCGCAGGCTTCCGAGCCGCTGCTGGAGCTTCTGCACGACACGCCGTTTCTGCAGCTCGTTCACCTCCCAGACCGCCTGCAGGAGGAGGAACGGATAGCCGGAGTTGCCGGCGAGCTGCTTGAGGGCGGTGACGTCCTTCGGGAAGCACGAGCCGCCGAAGCCGATTCCCGCCTTGAGGAAGTGCGGGCCGAGGCGATGGTCGAGGCCGACGCCTCGCGCCACCTCGACGACGTCCGCGCCGACGAGCTCGCAGACGTTCGCGATCTCGTTGATGAAGCTGATCCGCGTTGAGAGGAACGAGTTCGCCGCGAGCTTCACGAGCTCGGCGGAGGCGACGTCGGTGCGGACGATCTCGCCGTCGATCCCCTTGTGGAGGTCGACGACCCGCTCCGCGTCCTCGGCCTCGAAGCCGCCAACGACGATCCGGTCCGGGTGCATGAAATCCTCGACCGCGGTGCCTTCGGCCGTGAACTCGGGGTTCGAGACGTAGCCGACGCTCGTGAGCCCGCGCGCGTCGAGCCGCGCGCGCACGTGCGCGCCGGTGCCGACGGGGACGGTGCTCTTCATCACGAGGAGCGGCCGGCCCGGGACGTCGTCCGGCACCTCGTCGACGACGGTCCACACGGCCGAGAGGTCGGCGTCGCCGGAGTAGGTCGGCGGCGTCCCGACGGCGACGTAGAGGAACTCCGCGCCGTCGACGGCCTCGGCAACGTCGAGCGTGAACGACAGCCGCTCGCGGTTCCGCGCGAGCACCTCGTCGAGGCCGGGCTCGTAGATCGGCACGTTGCCGGCACGCAGCGCTTCGATCCGCTCGGGGACGACGTCGCGCACGACGACGTCATGGCCGAGGTCGGCGAAGCACGCCCCGGTGACGAGGCCGACGTAGCCGGCTCCGAAGATTCCTATCCGCGCCACGGGTGCTCCTTCAGTGAATGTCGCTTCGTTCCCAGCGCGCGAAAAGCGAGCGAGTCAAGGACGCAGGGAGTCTTGATAGCCAAGGCTATCGGGGCGACCGAGGACGCAGGATCGCGACGCTTTGCAGCCGCTGGGGGCGAAGCCGACATTTGCTGGAGGAGCACATACCTACGGTAACTGGCCGCTCAATGGAGCGGCCGGAGACCCTTGGCGATCGCGATCATGGTCGAGTTCGACAGGCTGTTGAGGATGGTGTTCTGCACCCAGTACACGTTCCTCCCCGCGTACACCGCGATCGTCTGGAGCAAGCCGCCGGTCGTGAACTCCTTGTACGTGAGGCCCTTGTAGGTGAACTGGTCCGTCGGCTTCGCGAAGAGCGGCTCGTACGTCCAGTTCGACTCCTCGACCTGCCAGTACTCGACGCCCCCGTTGAGGTTGAACGTGAGCACGAGCTCCTGCTTGCCGGGCACCGGGTGGAAGAGGCGCACGCCTTCGTCGGTCGAGAGCGACGAGCCGAGCGCAACCTTGTGCGGGACCATGAGCGGAAAGTGGGCCGGTCCGTTCTCGGAGCGAACGGCCGGGAGCGTGAACCCGATCCCGTCCTGCACCTGCGCGTTCGCCGTCGACGAGCTCGGACCGCCGCCTCTGCGCGGGAACTTCAGCGTGCCGTGGTATGCCGTGCCGATCGCGACGACCGTGAGCGGATTCCCCGCCTTCCCCGCGAACGGCGCGATCGCCGGCGTCATCTGCGTCACGCGGTTGTGCGGGCCGAAGAGCGGCGCGAGCTCCCGTGCCGCCTTCTGGGCGTTCGCCTGCGACGGGTCGTAGTAGACGACGGTGTCGTGCGTCGTCGACGGCGCGTTCGCCGGAGTCGACTTCGGGAGCGTCTTCGTGACGAAGCCGTGCCTCCGCAGCGCCGTGGACGTGTTCGCCGCCTCGCCGGTGATGTCCCCGGCGTTGAGGACGAGCGCCGAGATGGTCTTGTACGGCAGCTTCGGCCTCCTCGTCTTGTGCCCGCGGTGCACCTTCGGCACGACCGGGTGGAGGAACGAGTGAACCGCCGCGGCGACCGCCTCCGGCGAGGCCTTCAGCTCGTCCGCGCCGGCGGGCGTGACGAAGTTCACGAGGTCCTGGGGCGGGATCGCGTTCCGCTGGAGATGGCCCGGAGGCAGGCCGAGCAGCAGGCCGAGGTACGAGTTGATCTCGGTGATCGACGGCGGGGACCCGTCGGACTTCGCGATTTCGAGATTCCCCTTCACGGCGTGGATGATCTGGAGGATCTCGCCGAAGTTCGAGAGCGTGAGAGTCTGCGAGAGCCGCGCCTTGAGCGCCTCCATGAACAGCTGCTGCCGCCCATTGCGGTAGATGTCGGAGTCGAGGTGGCGGAACCGGACGTACTGGAGCGCCTGTCCGCCGTCGAGCTTCTGGTAGCCCGGTTGGAGGTTGATCGCCGAGTAGCCGGTGCCGAGCGGGTTGTAGTAGCGCCGGTCGATGTTGATGTAGACGCCGTGGAGGCGGTTGACGACCTCCTTGAACGCGTTGAAGTCGAGCGTGATCAGGTAGTTGACGTGTACGCCCACGGCCAGGTGCTGGATCGTGTCCACCGCCGCATACGGGCCCCCGTTCGATCCGCAGTTGGCCCACGCGGTATTGATCCGGTCGTACGTCGCGATCGTGTTGCCCTTGCAGTAGATCGGGACGTTCAGGTCGCGCGGGAACGAGAGGAGCGAGAGCGTGTCGTTCTTCGGGTCGGCGCGCAGGAGCATCAGCGTGTCGGAGTTCGAGCCGGCGTACGCATTCGTCCCCGTTCCGGAGCGGTGGTCGTAGCCGGCGATGAGGGCCACCGCCGGAGCGCCCGGCTTCCCGAGCTTCGTCAGAAGCGACTCCGCCTTCTTCACCTGCCCCGAGGTCGCGTTGACCGAGTCGAGGCTCTCGATCCCGTAGAGGTACAGACCGCCGGCGGCGCCCGCGCCGAGGATGACGAGCGCCAGGAGACCGAGCGCCTGTGCGGTCGCGCGTGTCCACGTGACGAGCATGGCACCGACGAACACCGCCGCGAGCACACCGAGCGCCGCCGCCGTGCCGTGCCCTGCAACCGACGTCGCAATCGACGCCAGCTTCTGGTGTCCGGAGGAGTGACGCCACAGCACGAGAGCTGCCACGAGCACGACGAGGAGAACCACAAACCACCCGAGCGAGCGCAGAACGAGGCCCGCGACCGAACGGCTCGCCCTTTCCTTCGAGCGGTACCTCCGGACGGGGGCGACTACACGCGGGGCACCCGAAGCTGCGGGCTGCCCGCCCCAAGAACCGCCTCTTCCACCCTTTTTCGACGTCCTCATGCGTGAGCGGCGCTCGCGAGCGCCGTCGTCCGAGAATAGCTCAGGTTTCTGAAGAACTCGATGTGACCTTCTCTGCGCTTTCCTCGTCACCTGCCGGGGAGTACGCGAGATTGGGCCGGAGCCAGCGTTCGGCTTCCTCGACGGCGACGTCCTTGCGTCCGGCGTAGTCGGCGACCTGGTCGCGGTCGATGCGGCCGACGGAGAAGTACCGCGCCTCGGGGTGCGCGAGATAGAGGCCGCTGACGCTCGCGGCGGGGGTCATCGCGAACGACTCGGTGAGCGCGAGCCCCGCGTCCTCCGCGGCGAGGAGCTCGAACAGCTTCCCCTTCTCGCTGTGGTCGGGGCACGCGGGATAGCCGAAGGCAGGCCGGATGCCGCGGAACCGCTCCGCGAGCCGGTCCTCCTGCGAGAGCTTCGGGCCCGTCTCGTACCAGGCGCGCCGCGCGGTCTCGTGGAGGTACTCCGCGAACGCCTCGGCGAGGCGGTCGGCAAGCGCCTTGACCATGATCGCGTGGTAGTCGTCGTGCTCCGCCACGAACCGGGCGGAGAGCTCGTCGGCGCCGATCCCGGCCGTGACCGCGAACGCCCCGACAAAATCGCCGTCGGGCGCGACGTAGTCGGCGAGCGAGCGGTTCGGCCGCGAGTCCCCGTAGTCGGTCTGCTGACGGAGGAAGCAGAAGCGCGTGTCGCCGACGACGACGTCGTCTCCCTCCGCGTGCGCCGGCCAGAAGCCGAACACGCCCTTCGCTTGTAACAACTTGTCACTAACGATCTCGTCGAGCAGCGCCTGCGCGTCGTCCCAGAGCTCACGCGCCGCCGGCTGATCGAGGATCGCCGGGAACTTCCCCTTCAGCTCCCACGCGTGGAAGAAGAACTGCCAGTCGATGTAGTCGCGCAGCGTGGCGAGGTCGGCCTCCACCTCGCGCCGGCCGGTGAACTCCGGCTCGGCACGGTCGAAGTAGTCGACGCGGTGCCGGTTCGCGCGCACCTGCTCGAGCGGGAGCAGCGGCTTGCGCTCCTTCTCCGCATGGAGGTCGCGCAGTCGCTCCTGGTCGAGGCGGTTCTCGGTGTCGAGCAGCGCGCGGCGATCGGGGTCGAGCAGGGCGGAGACGACGCCGACGACGCGCGAGGCGTCGAGCACGTGGACGACCGGCTGCGAGTACGCGGGCGCGATGCGCACCGCCGTGTGCTGCCGCGACGTCGTCGCGCCGCCGATGAGGAGCGGCAGGTCGAGGCCGCGCCGCTCCATCTCGCGCGCGACGTCGACCATCTGGTCGAGCGACGGCGTGATCAGGCCGGAGAGCCCGACGAGATCGGCCTTCTCCTCCGCAGCGGTGTCGAGGATCTGCTCCGCCGGCACCATCACGCCGAGGTCGACGACCTCGTAGTCGTTGCAGCCGAGGACGACGCCGACGATGTTCTTGCCGATGTCGTGGACGTCGCCCTTCACGGTCGCGAGCACCGCCTTGCCGCGCGCGCGGGCGCGACCGCCGGCCGCCTGCTCGGCCTCCATGTACGGCTCGAGGTAGGCGACAGCGCGCTTCATCGCGCGGGCGCTCTTCACCACCTGCGGGAGGAACATCTTCCCCTCTCCGAAGAGGTCGCCGACGACCTGCATGCCGGCCATGAGCGGCCCTTCGATCACGTCGAGCGGCCGCTCGGCGCGCTGCCGTGCCTCCTCCGTGTCCTCCTCGATGAAGTCGACGACGCCGTGGACGAGCGCGTACTCGATGCGTTTCTCGACGGGCGCCTCGCGCCACGAGAGGTCGATCTCACGCCGCATCCCCTCCCCCTGCACCCGGCTCGCGTACTCGACGAGCCGCTCGGTCGCGTCCTCGCGCCGGTCGAAGATGACGTCCTCGACGAGCTCGAGCAGCTCCGGAGCGATGTCCTCGTACACGACGAGCTGGCCCGCGTTGACGATCCCCATGTCGAGCCCGGCGCGGATCGCATGGAAGAGGAACGCCGAATGCATCGCCTCGCGCACGGCGTCGTTGCCGCGGAACGCGAAGCTGAGGTTCGAGATCCCGCCGCTCGTCTTCGCGCCGGGGCAGCTCGCCTTGATGAGCGGCAGCGCCTCGAGGAAAGCCTTCGCGAAGTCGCGGTGCTCGTCGATCCCCGTCGCGACTGCGAGAACGTTCGGGTCGAAGATCACATCCTCCGGCGGGAAACCGACCTCCTCCGTGAGCAGCTTGTACGCGCGCTCGCAGATCGAGACCTTCCGCGCTGCTGTATCGGCTTGTCCCGTTTCATCGAACGCCATGACGACCACGCCGGCGCCGTAGCGACGGACGCGCCGCGCGTGCTCGAGGAACTCCTCCTCGCCCTCCTTGAGCGAGATCGAGTTGACGACGCCCTTGCCCTGGATGCACTTGAGGCCGGCCTCGAGCACCGTCCAGCGGGAGCTGTCGACCATGATCGGGATGCGCGCGACCTCGGGCTCCGTCGCGACGAGGTTGAGGAATGTCGTCATCGCCTGCTCGCCGTCGAGCAGGTCGGCGTCCATGTTCACGTCGAGGAGGTTCGCGCCGCCACGGACCTGCTCGAGCGCGACGTCGAGCGCCTCCTGCATCGCGCCGCTCTCGACGAGCCGGCGGAAGCGGGCGGAGCCGGTGACGTTCGTCCGCTCACCGACGAGGGTGAAGTTCGACGACGCGTCGTCCCGCAGCTCGTACGGCTCCATGCCGCTGAACCGCGTCGCGCGGCGCGGCTCGGGGATCGCGCGCGGCGGCACGCCGTCGACCGCCGCGACTATCTGCCGGACGTGCTCGGGCGTCGTGCCGCAGCAGCCGCCGACGATGTTGACGAGGCCGTCGCGCGCGAACTCGCCGAGGAAACGGCTCGTGTCCTCCGGCCGCTCGTCGTGCTCGCCGAGCGCATTCGGCAGACCCGCGTTCGGATGGCACGCGACCCACGTCGGCGCGATCTGCGCGAGATCCTCGACGAACGGCCGCATCTCGGCGGCGCCGAGCGAGCAGTTGACGCCGACGACGAGCGGTTTCGCGTGCTCGACCGAGATCCAGAACGCCTCGACCGTCTGCGCGGACAAGTTCCGCCCGCTGCGATCGACGGCGGTGAAGGAGAGCCACAGCGGCAACTCCGGCGCGGCGTCCTGCGCGGCGAAGATCGCGGCCTTGCAGTTGAGCGTGTCGAAGATCGTCTCGATCAGGAGCAGGTCGACACCGCCGTCGCGGAGCGCGTGGATCTGCTCCGCGTACACGTCCACGATCTCGTCGAACGTCGCGGAGCGGTACGCCGGGTCGTCGACGCGGGGCGAGAGGGAGAGCGCGATGTTAAGCGGCCCGACGGAGCCGGCGACGATGCCGTCGAACTCGTCCGCCACCTCGCGTGCGAGCCGCGCCCCCTCGTACGACATCTCCGCCGCAATGTCCTGCAACTCGTAGTCCGCCTGGCCCACGCGTGTCGCCGTGAACGTGTTCGTCGTGGCGATGTCGGCGCCCGCCTCGAAGTACGCACGATGGATGTCGCGCACGACGTCCGGCCGCGTCAGGTTGAGGAGGTCGGGGTTGCCGGCGACGTCGCGCGGGTGGTCGCGGAAGCGGTCGCCGCGGTACGCCTCCTCCCCGCGCACCTGCCGCTGGATGAGCACGCCCCAGGAGCCGTCGAGCACGGCGATCCGGTCGCGGAGGATGGCTTCGAGCTGTTCCACAGGCAGGACGGTACCGCGGTGGCGATAGGGTGCCGCCTCGTGGGGGAGGTTCACGACGGGGCGACTCTGCGTGGGGCGCTGTTTTCGATCGCGAGCGACTTCTCGTTCACGTGGATCGCCGAGGCGCGGCCGCTGTTCGAGGAGCTCGATCCGCGCCGGTTCGCCGAGCTCCACTCGAACCCGATCGCGCTGCTCTCTGAGCTGACCGACGCCGACCTCGAGCACTGCCTCAACCCGGACTACCTCGCGCGGCTCGACCGAGTGCAGGGACGGCTCATCCGCGACCGCGGCGCCGAGACGTGGTGGACGGGCCTCGAGCGGCCTGACGACTTCCTCGTGGCGTACTTCTCGGCGGAGTTCGGCCTCGACGAGAGCCTGCCGGTCTACTCGGGCGGCCTCGGGATCCTCGCCGGCGACCATCTGAAGGCGGCGTCGGAGCTCGGCGTCCCGCTCGTCGGTGTCGGCCTCTTCTACCGGCGCGGCTACTTCCGCCAGCGCCTCGACGAGCACGACCGGCAGACGGAGCGCTACCCACGCAACGACACGAGCCGGCTGCCGCTCGAGCTCGTGCCGATGGCGCCCGTCGTCGAGCTCGCGGACGCGAACGGGGAGCTCGTGCCCGTGCGCCTCGGCGTCTGGCGGGTGCGGGTCGGACGCGTCTCGCTCTACCTGCTCGACACGAAGGTCGGCGGCAATCCCGAGTGGGCGCGCGCGGTGACCGACGTCCTCTACGGCGGCGACCGGGAGACTCGCATTCGGCAGGAGCTCGTGCTCGGCGTCGGCGGTGTCCGCGTGCTGCGGCGGCTGGGCCTCGCGCCCACCGTGTTCCACATGAACGAGGGGCACTCGGCGTTCTTCCAGCTCGAGCGGCTGCGTGAGCTCGTCGAGGTCGACGGCCTCGAAACCGCCGACGCGCTCGAGCATCTGCGCGCGTCCACCGTGTTCACAACACACACGCCGGTGCCGGCCGGAAACGAGCTGTTCGATCTCGAGCTCGTGCGCCGGAACGTCGGCGACCTCGTCGCGCGCGGCGGGCTCGCGTGGGACGACTTCGCCGCGCTCGGGAAGGTCGAGCCCGAGGACACGCGCTTCGGGCTGACTCCGTTCGCCCTGCGGACGTCACGGTTCGCGAACGGCGTGTCCGAGCTGCACGGCGAGGTCTCGCGGGAGATGTGGCATCCCCTGTGGCCCGACCGGCCCTTGCACGACGTGCCGATCACGTCCATCACGAACGGCGTGCATCAGCGGACGTGGGTCTCCGGCGAGCTCGAAGAGCTGCTCGGCGACACGGATCCGCACTTCGAGCGGGCGCGGGAGATCTCGGACGCGGATTTGTGGTCGGCGCACGAGAGAGCGAAACGGCGGCTCCTCGAGCACATCTCCACGACGCGTGGCGTGCCGGAGCTCGATCCCGAGGTGCTCACGATCGGCCTCGCGCGCCGGTTCGCGACGTACAAGCGCTCGAGCCTCCTCCTCACGCGGCCCGACCGGCTCGCCGCGCTGCTCACGGACCCGGAGCGGCCGATCCAGGTGCTCGTCGCCGGGAAGGCGCACCCGCAGGACGAGGCGGGCAAGGACGTGATCCAGCGCGTCCTCGATTTCACGCGCACGCCGGCGGCGGCGGGGCGCGTCGTGTTCCTCGCCGACTACGAGATGACGCTCGCACGGAGGCTCGTGCAGGGCGTCGACGTCTGGCTCAATACGCCGCGCCGGCCGTACGAGGCGTCGGGGACGTCCGGGATGAAGGCGGCGCTGAACGGTGTGTTGAACTGCTCGATCCTCGACGGCTGGTGGGCCGAGGCGGCTTCGCCGGCGTACGGGTTCGCGATCGGCTCCGGCGACGCGCTCGGCGTGCTGGGCGACGCGGAGCAGGACGAGGCGGACGCCGACGCGCTCTTCGCGGTGCTCGAGGAGGACGTGATTCCGACGTTTTACGAGCGAGACGGCGAAGGGCTGCCGCAGCGCTGGCTCGCGCTCATGCGCGAGTCGATCGCCGAGCTCGGCCCGCGCTTCGGCACCGCGCGCATGGTGTCGGAGTACGTCGAGCGGCTCTACCTCCCGGCGCACGACGGCGCGTTCAGCACGTCGCGCCGCGGTGCGTAGCCGGCGGCGGCGCGTGCGACGACTGAGGCAGTGGCCGGCGGGTGGCCTATCCGCCTTGACAGACGGGTCTCCGTTTGAGAGAGTGGCGGAGTCGAAGCCCGTGGACTGCGCAAGCGGTTTGCGGGCTTTGACATTTCTTGCGCTCGAGTGAGAGGGTGGGCTCGCGCAGGCGAGGCTAAGTCGACGGTGGCCCCACGCGCGATACTGAACGCCGTGAGCCAGCTGCCCGCAGATATCGAAGAGAAGCTAAGGAGTTCGAGCTGGTGGGCGAACGTCTTAGGGGGTCTCCTTGTGGCCCTTGGGGCCGCCGGAGTCGGCGCCTACCTGGTCGCTGCGGCGAAGTCCAGGGAAACCGTGATCGCGGGGATCCTCCTGCTGTTTGCGGGGTTACTCATCGTCTCCTGGTTGACTTACTGGCTCGCTCCAATCCTCTGGAGGAAGGCCCATGGTCGTCCAGCTGATCCCAATGCCTGACATCAGCATCGGGTGACATTCCCGCGCACTGGCCCAGGCGACAGGGCCTATTCGCCGGTGTCCCAGTCGGTCGGGAGCCTCGGCCGCTCCCAGTCGTCTGGCGGTCGCCAATTCTCCCATCCGGTCGGCCACGCGCAGGGCGCGCCCGTCCGCGAGCAGCGACGCGATC
>DATKRA010000064.1:0-7463 GCA_035532455.1 Gaiellaceae bacterium
CAGGTCGAGCGCTTCGCGCCGGGCTTCCGCGACCGGATAATCGCCCGCTCGACGCTCAGCCCCGCGCAGCTCGAGGGGCACAACGCGAACCTCGTCGGCGGCGACATCAACGGCGGCGCCGCAGACCTGCGACAGCTGTTCACGCGCCCCGTCGCGCGGCGGTCGCCGTACACGACGCCGCTCCCGAACGTCTTCATCTGCTCGGCGTCGACGCCGCCCGGCGGTGGCGTCCACGGCATGTGCGGCTGGCACGCCGCCCGAGCGGCTCTCGGGTATCTCGCCCGGGTCGGCTAGCCGCCGCGAATGACGCCGGCGACGAGCGGCAGCAGCTTCTGCCGGTTGCGCGGGCGCCCGGCGTCGAGGCGGACGAGCTCGTCGAGCTCGATCGAGACCAGCAGGATGATCGCGCCGACGTAGAGGTAGACCGCAAGGACGATGAAGACCGTGAAGCTCCCGATCGCCGAACGGAAGTCGGCGACGCTCGTCACGTACCAGCGGAAGATCAGCGTCTCGACGATCCATGCGGTCACTGCGAGGATCGCGCCGGCGCTCGCCCACCGCTTCTCCCGGTCCGCGTCCGGCGCGCCGCGCACGAGGACACCGAACGCGAACATGATCAGCCCGATCGCGGTGGTCCAGCGGAAGACTGCGACCGGCCACTCCCACCCGCCCGGCCCGTGCACCGCGGTGACGAGCACGATCGCGCCGATCATCACGACGATGAACACCGTCGAGATCGCGAACGAGAGCGGGAGCCGAACCTTCCAGCTTCGCTCCTCCTTCGTTCCGCAGATGACGTTGAGCGCGTCGCTCGCCGCGCGTACGACGTTCGAGATCTTCCAGATGGAGAGGAGTGTCGCGAAGACGATCAACCCGGTCGACGACGTCGCGAAGACGTGCTGGACGACTGCATTGAGCCCGCGGTACACGTCGGGCAGGACGCGGCGGTGGATCGCCGGCCCGATCGTATGGTTCCACAGCTCCCTGTCGCCGGTCGCGCCGAGCAGGCCGACGCCGAGCAGGACGAACGAGACCGTGGCGATGAGCGCCTGGATCGTGATCGCGCTCGCGTAGGTGAGGAGCTTGTCCTTGGAGAAGAGCTCGACCCAGAGCGCGACGATCGCTTTGAAGCTCTGCCAGCGCGCCCGCATCAGCGAGACCTTCCCGCCGGACTCGGTTGCAAGCCGCCGACGACGGGGCCATGACGAGCGCGTCTACGCAGACTGCTCGGCGACCTCGCCGGCCGCGCCCGTCTTCTCGACGATCACATAGCCGGGATGCGCCTCCACACGCGACTCGAGCGTCTCGTCGACATGGCCGGGCAGGACGAGGAAGCGGCGCGGATGCTCGCGTACCCGTTGGTACGTCTCCGCGTCGACGGGGATGCGCTCGGTGCAGGAATCGTTCGAGCGCTCGCAGATGAAGACCGGCTGCTGAGTCGAGTCGCCCAAGCGGTCCTCGAGCCGTGAAATGTTCTCGTTCACCTCTCGGAAGAGCGCCTCGTTGCGGGCGGAGAGGACTGCGAAGGGAGGCCGGCCGGCCGGCTCTCCCCTCGCAGTCGGAGCGTCAACCATCTAGCCCGTGATCTCGACGTCGTACGAGTTGTACTTGTTCCGTTTGGCGACGTTGCCCTTGCCGCCAACCATGTACTCGTCCGAGTAGAAGCCGTACTGGCTGTCGTAGGCCTGGTTCTTCGAGAATGACGCGAACGGGTAGTACGAGTACGGGTAAAAGAGGTAGAACCCGTACGACGTCGACGCGCCGTCGTACTTCTTAGTCCCGGTGTTCGCGTCGGCGATGTTGCCGGTCATCGTGTAATCGGTCGGGTAGTAGATGTAGAACCCGTACTCCGAGTAGTTGTCGGCCGTGTTGTCGATCCACTTCTCGGCGACCGCGTACGAGTTTTCGCTCTCGTCGTAGAAGCCGTACTGGAACCCGCTCGCTTTGTCATGGCTGACGAGCGTGTGGAACGGAGACGCGTAGTCGGCCTCCTGGTACGCCCCGTTGATGTAGAAGCCGTAGCTGTTGCTGTTGCCGGACGGCCCCGTCGCGGAGTCGTACGTCACTGTCACGGGCCCGTACGAATCTGGGTCGAGATAGAAGCCGTCGTACTGGCCCTTCGACGTGTCGTGCGAATAGATGTTCCGCGAGCTGTAGTAGTCCTCGAACCCGTAGCCGTTGTTGCCGGAGGTGCTGTACGTGTCCTTGGCGGAGTCCCATGTCAACGCGTCGCCGACCTCGTATTCCACGTAGAACGACGCGTCGGAGCCGTTGTTGTCGACCGTCGACTTCGTGACGACGTTGTCCGCGCCATAGTTGAGATAGAAGCCGTAGGCCGTGTTCGAGTGCAACGGCACATTGATGTTGCTCAACGTCATCCCGCCGGCGTAGTACTCGTAGACGCCGTACGACATCGGCGCCACGATGTTGAGGTGGCTGGCCTTGGTTCCGGACGTCCAGTAGACGTACAGGCCGTCCTTGCAGTTGGTGAGCGTCGCCGTCTTCGTCGGCTTCAGCTTCGTCCCGCCGATGACGGTCTCGTTGGTGCTCAGGCTCGTTCCGCCACCCTCGACGTAGAGGCACGTGTCCGAGCCGGTGCCCGTGATCGTGTGCCCGTCGAGATAGAGCGTGATGTTGTTGGCGTTGAGCGTGATGCAGGTGGAGCCCGAGTCCGTGACGTTCTTCGTGAGCTCGTACGTGCCGGACACCGAGGCGGTGTACCCGCAACCCGAGATCTTGTGGATCTTGACCTTGGTCACGTGCTGCGACGCGGCGGCGGCGCTCGAGGCGCCGAGGGCGGCCGCGAAGGCGACCGCGAGTACGGTGAGCGCGGCTCCGATGAGCCACGTTTTTGTGCGGGAATGCAAGATTTACCCTCCTTGTAGGTCGTGACGTATGTGCAGCCTGGGCTGTGGGGGAGCGTACTTCGGTGGTCGGAGGTCCATCTCCCCCGTTAGGCGTACCCTGTGGCCGCAGGCCAATGACGACCGTTCCGATCCCCTCTCGCGACCGCTTCCTCCGTACGGGCCCCCGCGCGAGGCGGCAGCAGCTCGCCGCGCTCTCGCTCCTGTCGGGAGCAGCCATCGTCGCCGCGTCCGTCTACGTCTACACCTCTGTCTTGGCTTCCGCCAACTCCGCGCCGCTCCTTGCCGGGTTCGGGCAGCGCAGCTACCGGCCCGGCCAGGTCGCCCTTCTCCGGCTCGGGGAAGGAGTCACGAACCGTGCGACGCTCCAGGTCTTCCTCGCCGGAGCCAGTGGGGGCGACGCGCCGGTTGCGAAGAAGGCCGGCTGGGACAAGCACGTGTTCGGTGAGGCCGTCACGACGCCGCACCCGGTCCGCCGTCCCGCCGGCGGCGCGGCGTGGACCGTTCCGGTTCACCTCGGCGCGAACTGGCCGAGCGGCGACTACGTCGCGCGCCTCACCTGGGGCGACCACAGCGACTACGCGCCGTTCATCCTCCGCCCGAAGCGGCTCGGCACGGCGCCCGTGCTCGTGATCGAGCCGACGAACACCTGGCATGCGTACAACGCGTACGACGGCGACAGCTGGTACATGAACTCGGCCGTGCACGTCATCGACCTCACGCATCCGTTCACCGACCACGACGTCAAAGGCCGGCCGGTCCCCGCGGGACTCCCGCGACAGTTCATGGTCCTCGACGTCGGCTTCCTCCGCTGGTACTGGCACAGCGGCTACCGCGCCGACTTCTTCTCCGACGACGACCTCGAGAACATCAAGAACGTCAAGCAGCTTCTCCGCTACAAGCTCATCGTGTTCGGTGGGCATGAGGAGTACGTCACGTCGCACGTCTACAAGCTCATCACCGAGTACCGCGACGCCGGCCGCAACCTCGCGTTCCTCTCCGCGAACAACTTCTTCTACAAGGTCGAGGTCCACGGCAACACGATGACCGGCCGCACCCGCTGGCGTGACCTCGGCAAGCCCGAGGCGTCGCTCGTCGGCGCGCAGTACGTCGGCTGGAACGAGTCCAACTGGCCGAACCGTCCGTACCACGTCGTCAACCGCGAGGCGGCGCCGTGGCTCTTCAAGGGGACAGGCCTCTCGAACGGCGCGACGTTCGGCAAATACGGGATCGAGATCGACGAGCCGAACACCGTCTCGCCCGACGACACCGACGTCCTCGCCGACATCCCGCACGAGTTCGGCAACAAGGCTGCCGACATGACGATCTACCGGAAGGGTCGCTCCACGGTGTTCGATGCCGGGGTGTTCAACTTCGGAGCGAGCGCGCACTGGCCGAACATCTCGCGGATGGTCTCGAACCTCTGGAGCCATCTGAGCGGCGAGAGGCCGGGCGCGTGAGATGGCGCCTTGCCGCGTGCGGCGTCGTTCTGGTGGCAGGCTTCCTCGCCGCTTGCGGCACCCCGCACCATAAGGTCTCGAAGCCTCCGGTCACGAAGCCCGCGCCTCCGAAGCAGAACGAGTCGCTGCCGTGGCCGACGTACGGCGTCGACAACGCCCGCACGCGGGCGGTAACGGCGCCCGGTCTGCGGCCGCCGTTCCGCCGGCTGTGGACGTTCTACGGCCACGCGCTCCTCGAGCTCCCGCCGGTCGCCGGCTACGGGCTGCTCTACGAGGAGGACTTCAACGGGCGAATCAGCGCGATCGACCCGAAGACCGGCAAGGTGCAGTGGCGCTACGACTCGCGCCGCTGCGGCTGGTCGTCTCCGGCGCTCGCCGGCGGTCTCGTCTTCGCGACGTTCATCGGGAACTCGAGCTGCCCGCGGGCGCAGCTGAGTAACGGCGAGCTCGTTGCGCTCGACGCGCGGACGGGGCGCATCCGCTGGCAGCGAACCATCGGCGACAGCGAGTCGTCACCGCTCGTCGCGCACGGCACCGTCTACTTCGGCGACACGGACGGCCACGTCTACGCGTTCGCCGCCGCGACGGGCCGGGAACGCTGGAGCTTCGACGCCGGCGGGGCGGTCAAGGGATCCCCGGCTCTCGAGCACGGACGTCTCTACGTCGGCAACTACGGCGGGAGCTTCTACATCCTTTCTGCGCGCACCGGGCACCTGCTCTGGCAGAACGGCGGCCACGGCAACTTCTATGCGGGCGCCTCGATCGCCGACGGCCGGGTCTACGTCGGCTCGATCGACGGCCACGTGTACGGATTCTCGGCCCGCAACCTGAAGACGCTCTGGGCCTTCCCGACGGGCGGATGGGTCTACGCGTCGACGGCCGTGTGGCGCGGCATCGTCCTCGTCGGCTCCTACGACCACAACTTTTACGCGATCAACGCCGCGTCGGGATCGGAGCGCTGGGCGTTCCCGGCAGACGGCCCGATCTCGGGCGCAGCGTCGGTCATCAACGGCATCGTCTACTTCTCGACACTCGGGCACCCGGGAACGACGTACGCCGTCAGCGCCCTAACCGGTCACCTGATCGAGAAGTGGAACGACGGCGACTACTCCCCGGCGATTGCCGCCGACGGCCGTCTCTTCCTCATCGGCCTCGGGCGCATCTACGCGCTCGAGCCTCGCTGAGCAAAGAGCTCGTCGTCTGGGCGAGGGCGCCGCGCGAGGAGCACCGCGCTTCCGATCAGGGCGGCGAAACCGAGCATCTGGAGGATCCCGCGCGCGCCGCCCGGCACCGGCTCGTCGAACAGGACGAAGCCCGAGACGATCGGCACCGCGTTCGTCGTCAGCGTCGCGAGCCCCGCCGTCGAGAGCGCGCCGCCGGCCTGGAACGCCTGCTGCAGGAGTCCCGTACCGAGCGCGTAGACCACGAGGAGCGGGACGAAGGCGACGAGCCAGATCCCGCCGAAGACGCCGAGCTTCGAGAGGATGTCGCCCGCCGCGAACGCAGCGCCGGCAGCGAGGCCGAGAGCCGGCGCCCGCGCGATCCGCACTCGCGCCCCGGTCAGCGCTCCCGACGCGGCGACGAGCGCGCCGAGCCAGATCGCCACGGCATACGGGGATGGCTTACGGTCAGCCTCGCTCGTGTCCACGAGCGAGAGCGCGAGCAGGAGCAGTCCGACCACGCCCGCCACGACCGCGGCCTGCTGGCGGCGCGGCAGCCGACTCGGGTGTCCGTGTGCGCTGAAGATCGCGAGCGCAGCGATCCCGGAGGCGCCGACGCCCTGCACGAGCGACAGCGGGGAGAGCCGGAGCGCTGCGAGATAGAGGAGCCAGCCGGCGGACTCGACTCCGAAGCTCACGAGCCACGCCGTGCTGCGCAGCAGCGCCCGGATCGCGTCGACCGGCCGGCGCAGCGACAGCTCCGGCATCGCCGCGACGGCGTCGTGCTGGGTCGAGTACGACCAGTTGATCGCGATCGCGGAGAGGAACGAGAGGACAAGGCCGCCGGCGAACGCCATCGGCGGACTCTAGAGTGCGGAAATAGCAGCGACCGAAGAGCAGCGCCACGTCCGGAGTCGCCTTCGCCGCTGGGGCCGTCGACTCGCTCTCGCGCTGCTCGCGCTCATCCTCCTCGTCACGCTCGCCGCGCTTGCCTTCGATCTCGCTACGAACGGGGAGATGCGGCCTGCCACAGCGCTCTACGACGGCCCGTTCGTCCGAACGGACGGGACGCTGCTCGCCTACCGGACGTGGGGGACGCGCGGCTCGCCGGTTGTGCTGCTCGGCGGAGCCGCCGAGCCATCCTGGGTCTGGCACGAGGTCGGCCCGCTGCTCGCGCGCGCGGGGCATCGCGTCTACGCGCTCGACCTGCCGCCGTTCGGGTACAGCGAACGCCGTGGCCCGTACACGATGACGCACTGGCTTGGGCTCCTCGAAGGATTCGAGCGGCGGCTCCACATCGCGCGGCCCGTCATCGTCGGGCACTCCCTCGGAGCGGGCGTCGCCGTTGCCGAAGGGCTCGCGCGGCCGCGCAAGGTCGGAGGCGTCGTTCTCCTCGACGGCGACGCACTCGCGTTCGGTGGGGGCCGCGGCTGGCTCTCGCACCTCCTCGTCTACCCGTACTTCACGGCGGTCTACCGGATCGTGACCGGCTCCGACTGGCTGGTCGGAACCGTCCTCCGCAACGCGTGGGGGCCGACCCCGCCTTCCTTTTCGCACGCGACGCTCGCCGAGTTCGAGCGCCCGTTCCGGGTGGACGGGACGGACGCCGCGCTGAAGCAGCTCGCCGCCGGCGGCATCCCCGGTCTGACGCTCCCGGAGCTCGCGCGGCTCCGGGTGGCGAGAGCGGTGATCTGGGGCGCCGAGGACACCGTCGACTCGCTCGCGAGCGGCCGCGCCACGGCCGCCGCTCTCCACACGCGCTTGGTGACGATCGGCGGAGCGGGCCACCTCTCGATGCTCGTTCGGCCGAACGCGGTCGCGCGGCAGATACTCGCCTTCATGTCGACGTCGCCTTCGTGAGGGCGACGAGCACGACGGTGTCGCCGGCGGCTCGCGCGTCGGCGAGTCCGCTTCCCCGCGGATGCGTCCAAAACGGCCACTAGTGCGGCCTTTCAGAATGTTTGACCGGAAACGGGCAG
>DATKRA010000065.1:0-22734 GCA_035532455.1 Gaiellaceae bacterium
CGCACGCGGCGACCACCGGATCGCCATGCTCGCCGCCGTCGCCGGGCTTGCTTCGCGCGAGGGAGTCGAGATCGAGGGAGCCGACACGGCCGCTATAAGCTTCCCCGGCTTCTACGACCTCCTGGAGGGTGTGGTCAGACGGTGATCGTCGCGATCGACGGGCCCGCAGGCGCGGGCAAGAGCACGGTGGCGCGCGCGCTCGCGGAGCGGCTCGGCTTCCGCTACCTCGATACCGGGGCGATGTACCGCGCGCTCACGTGGTTCGCGATGCAGCGCTGCCTCGACCTCGGCGACGCCGCCGCCCTCGCGCAACTCGCGCGCGAGCACCCCGTCCTCTTCCCCGAGGACGATCGCGTCTGGATCGGCGGCACCGACGTCACGTCGTGCATCCGCGAGACGCGCATCGACCGGATGGTTCCGGTTGTCGCGCGGCATCCGGCGGTGCGCGAGGTGATGCGCGACCGCCAGCGCCAGCTCGGCAGCGAGGGGAACGTCGTCATCGAGGGGCGCGACATCGGCACGGTCGTCGCGCCGGACGCCGAGGTGAAGGTCTATCTCGTCGCCGATCGCGACGAGCGGGCGAAGCGGCGGATGGCGGAGCGGCCCGGCATCGGCGCCGACGCGCTCGCGACCGATCTCCGTGCGCGCGACGAGAGTGACGCGGTGCGGATGCAGCCGGCCGAGGACGCGATCGAGATCGACACGACGAGCCTCGAGGTCGACGACGTCGTCGATCGGATAGCAGCGCTCGTGCACGAGCGCACCCCCGCGTGAACAGGCACAGCGCCCTGTGGGCGGTGGGCGGGCCGGTAGTCGGCGGCGCGGCCGCTCTGGCTACGCGCCTCCGGTCATACGGCGCCGAGCGCGTGCCGCGGGAGGGCGGCGTCGTCCTCGCGATCAACCACTTCAGCTGGATCGACATCCCGTGCGTCGGCTTCGCGACGCCGCGGCCGCTCTACTTCCTCGCGAAGGTCGAGGCGCACCGCGTGCCGGGGCTCGGCGAGTTCATCCGCGCCTACGGGACGATCTCGGTGCGGCGCGGCGAGTCCGACCGCGACGCCGTGCGCCGGATGCGCGAGGTCGTGCGCGACGGCAACGTGCTCGGCGTCTTCGTCGAAGGCACGCGCCAGAAGTCGGGCGTGCCAGGACATGTCCAGCCCGGCGCCGCGATGGTCGCGCTGCAGGAGGGCACGCCCGTCTGCTGCGTCGCGATCCACGGCTCGCAGCGGTGGAAGCCCGGCAACTTCGCGCCCGTCTCGATGGTCTGGGGCGCGCCGATGGACCTCTCCGGGCTGCCGCGCGGCGGCAAGGGCTACCGCGAGGCGTCGCTCGAGATCGAGCGTGAGCTGCGGCGGCTCTGGGAGTGGGTTCGCGACGTGCACGACGCCGGCCGGCCGCGCGACGTGGTACTCCCGTGAGCTCCGAAGACGAGAACCTCGAGGCGAAGCCGCCGCCGCCGCTGCTCGGCGCGGTCGCGATCGTCGGCTTCCCGAACGTCGGCAAGTCGACGCTGATCAACCGCCTGACCGAGTCGCGCGACGCGGTCGTCCACGAGACGTCCGGGGTGACGCGCGACCGGAAGGAGCTCGTGTGCGAGTGGCTCGGCAAGCGCTTCGTCCTCGTCGACACCGGCGGCGTCGACATCGCCGATCGGGCGCCGATGACGCAGGCGATCGCCTCCCAGGCGCGGGACGCGATCGCCGAGGCGGATCTCGTTCTCTTCGTCGTCGACGCGCGGGCGGGCGTGACGCCGGGCGACGAGGAGGTCGCGCAGATCCTCCGGAAGTCCCGCAAGCCGGTGCTCGTGCTCGCGAACAAGATCGACGACCCGGCCCAGGAGCCACTCGTGCTCGAGCTGCACCGGCTCGGCCTCGGCGACCCGATCCCCATCTCCGGCCTGCACGGGACGGGCGCCGGCGACCTGCTCGACGCGATCATCGAGGAGCTCGAGCGGATCGCTCCCGCCGGCCGGCCGGAGCTGCCGGACGACGCCATCCGCGTCGCGATCCTCGGCCGTCCGAACGTCGGGAAGTCGAGCCTCGTCAACGCGTTGCTCGGCCGCGAGCGCGTGATCGTGAGCGAGATCCCGGGCACGACGCGCGACTCAGTCGACACGGTGCTCGTCCGCGGCGACCGGACGTTCGTCCTGATCGACACCGCCGGCCTGCGCCGCAAGCGCCGGCACCGGCAGGGCGTCGAGTACTACTCCGAGCTGCGGTCGATCGAAGCCGCCGAGCGAGCCGACGTCGCGCTCGTCCTCATCGACTCGGAGGAGGGCGTCGTCGAGCAGGACATCGCCGTCGCCGACGTCGCGCGCCACGCCGACTGCTCGACGCTGATGGTGCTCGCGAAGTGGGACAAGACGACGATCGACGTCGAGGACATGCGCGGGCTGTTCAAGCGGCGCCTGCGGCAGCGGCCGCCGTTCGTCGCGATCTCCGCGCATTCGGGACGCGGCCTCGAGCGGCTCCTCGACGGATGTGTGGAGCTGTTCGACCGCCACGTCTCGCGGATCCCGACGCCGGAGCTCAACCGCGCCCTCGGCGAGCTGCGCGAGGCGCGGCAGCCGCCGAGCGGCAAGCGCGGCCGCCGCCTCAACCTCCTCTACGGCGCGCAGGTGCGCGTGCGGCCGCCTCGGTTCCGCTTCTCGGTCAACGACCCCGGCCTCGTGACGCGCGACTACGGCTACTGGGTCGAGAACCAGCTGCGGGAGCGCTTCGGGCTGGAGGGCGTGCCGGTCTCGATCGACTTCGTGAAACGATCCTGAAATGCGCTTTCTGGTTGTCGGCGCAGGCTCGTGGGGGACGGCGTTCACGCGTCTCCTGCTCGACCGCGAGCACGAGGTCGTCCTCGCGTGCCGCACCGCCGAACAGGCGGAGGCGATCGCCGAGACCGGTTGGAACCGGCACCACCTCCAGCACGTCGACCTGAGCGCCGCGCAGGCGATCGCGCTCGCCGACGCGCCCGCGGCGGACGTCGACGTCATCGTCCTCGCCGTCCCGAGTGCCGCCTTCGGCGGCGTCGTCGATGGGCTGCCCGGCGACGCACCGATTCTCAGCCTCGCGAAGGGGCTCGACCCGGAGACGGGCGAGCGGCTCTCGACGCGCGTGCGCGGGCGTTCGGTCGCCGTGCTCTCCGGCCCGAACATGGCGGAGGAGATCGCCGAGGGCCTGCCGACCGCAGCCGTGATCGCGAGCGAGGACGGCTTCCTCGCGGGGCAGCTGCAGCACGCGCTCAGCTCGACGCTCTTTCGCGCGTACGTCAATCCCGACCTCGTCGGCGTGGAGCTGTGTGCGGCGGCGAAGAACGTCATCGCGCTTGCGGCCGGCGGCGTCGACGGCCTGCGGCTCGGCGACAACGCGAAGGCGTCCCTCATCGCGCGCGGGCTCGCGGAGATGACGCGGCTCGGCGAGGCGGCGGGCGCGCGACCGGAGACGTTCGCGGGCCTCGCGGGGATCGGCGATCTTGTCGTGACGTGCTGGAGCCGCCACGGCCGGAACCGCCACGCGGGCGAGCTCATCGCGCAGGGACTCACTCCCCAGCAGGCGGTTGCGGAGATCGGCGAGACGGTGGAGGGCCTCACGACCGCGCCGATCCTCCGCGATCTCGCGCACAGGCTGAATGTCGAGCTCCCGATCACGGAAGGCGTCTGCGCGGTTCTCTCCGGCCAGAGCCTCGGCGAGCTCGTCGCCGGTCTGATGGGCAGGGCTCCGACGGAGGAGTAGCCGGGCTCGAAGAGCCGATGATCTTAGGAAGTTCGTAATGGGGGCTTACGTGCTCCTTGATGTGCCCGCATAGAACACCCCTAGCACTCACAGGGAAACCACCGCGCGTCCGGCACAAGGAGGTCGAAATGAGCCACTCCCGCCTTACCTTCCACTCGAACCGCCCGAGGAATCGCCGCAGTGCCTATCAGGAGCGTGTGGCGTGGCTCCTTGTCCGAATCGAGCGGTATTCGCGGGAGCGACGCCGGCTGGAGGCCCTCGGCGCACTGCCGGCTGCCCTCGCGCCCATCGATGAGAAGCTCGAGCGGGCGCGGACTGATCTCGCGGCTCTCGTCGCAGGGGGCACGAACAACGGTCGGGAACACGATGAGATCGACGTCCCATACGCAGCGTGAAGGCTGCGAAGCCGAGGTTCGGCTAGCCTGTCGGCCATGCCTAACCCTGCCTTTTCCTTCACTTCCGAGTCGGTCACCGAGGGTCATCCGGACAAGATGGCCGACCAGATCTCGGACGCTGTCCTCGATGCCGTTCTCACCGACGACCCGCAAGGGCGCGTCGCCTGCGAGACGCTGATCACGACCGGCCTCGTCGTCGTCGCGGGCGAGATCACGACCAGCACGTACGTCGACATCCCGCGCCTCGTGCGCGAGCGCGTCCGCGAGATCGGCTACACGCGGGCGAAGTTCGGATTCGACGCGGAGACGTGCGGCGTCGTCGTCGCGATCGACGAGCAGTCGCCCGACATCGCGCAGGGCGTCGACCACTCGTTCGAGAACCAGCACGGCGACAGCGATCCGCTCGATCTGCTCGGCGCCGGCGACCAGGGGATGATGTTCGGGTACGCGTCGAACGAGACCGCGGAGCTCATGCCGCTGCCGATCATGCTCGCGCACCGGTTGGCGCACAGGCTCTCGGAGGTGCGGAAAGCGGACGTCCTCCCGTACCTGCGCCCCGACGGGAAGACGCAGGTCACCGTCCGCTACGAGACGGATGAGCACGGGCGCCAGCGGCCGGTCGAGATCGAGCGCGTCCTCATCTCGACGCAGCATCGCGACGGCCTCGACATCGACACCCTTCTCAAGCCCGACCTGATCGAGCACGTGATCGAGCCGATCGTCCCGAAGGATCTATACGACGAGAAGCGGCTCGGCGACCGCGATTTCGTCTACTGCAACCCGACTGGCAAGTTCGTGACCGGCGGCCCGATGGGCGACACCGGCCTGACCGGGCGCAAGATCATCGTCGACACGTACGGCGGCGCGGCCCCGCACGGCGGAGGCGCGTTCTCGGGCAAGGATCCGACCAAGGTCGACCGCTCGGCCGCGTATGCGGCGCGCTGGGTGGCGAAGAACATCGTCGCCGCCGGCCTCGCGGACCGCTGCCAGATCCAAGTGGCCTACGCGATCGGCGTCGCGCATCCGCTCTCGGTGCTCGTCGAGACGTTCGGGACGGAGGCGATTCCCGTGCCGCGGATCGAGGAGCTCGTCCGCGAGCACTTCGACCTGCGTCCGGCGGCGATCCTCCGCGACCTCGACCTGCGGCGTCCGATCTACGCGAAAACCGCTGCATACGGCCATTTCGGCCGCGACGACGCGGAGTTCACGTGGGAGCGGACGGATCGGGCGGACGCGCTGCGCGAGGCCGCCGGTCTCACCGCGGCTACGACGGTCTGACGAAAAGCCCCGCGGCGGCTTTCTCGCTGATCGCGCGCTTCTCCCCGCCGACGCGGACGACGAATTGATCCGCGGCCTGGTCGGCGCTCTCGACGACGAGCTCCGTTCCCGGCACGAGCTGCTGGTCGTAGAACCAGTGGAGGAGGTCGCCGTCGTGCTCGGCGAGCCGGACGATCGTCGCGCCCGTCCCGGCCGAGAGCGTGGCGAGCGGCGCGAGCTCGGCGTTCTCCGCCTGCTCGACGTCGGGCTCGACCGGCCAGCCGTGCGGGCAACGCTCGGGATGCCCGAGCTTCTCGTCCATCCGCGCGACCATCTCGTCGTCGAACGTGTCGCCGAGCGCGTCGGCGCGCTCGTGCGCCTCGTATGCGGTGTAGCCCATGAAATCGGTGAGGAGCCGCTCGATGATCCGGTGCTTCCGGACGACGCGCTCCGCCCGCTTGCGGCCGGTCGCGGTGAGGAGTGCTTCCTTCCGCTCGCCGCGCTCGATCAGGCCGTCGGCCTCGAGCCTCTTGAGCATTTCCCCGGCCGACGCGCGCGAGACGTGGAGCATCTCTGCAACGCGCGACGCGAGCGGGGGAGAGCCGGAGCCGCGCGGCGTGTACTCCCCGATCGGAAAGGCGAGGAAATAGATCGTCTCGAGGTACTCGTCGACTGAGTGTCCGGGCGAAGGCACGTAGCTATATTGCCCCTCGGACCGCGTGTAAGGGTGGCCTTACACGGGGAGTCGCCAGCCACCACACATGTCGACAGGGCACATCCTCCTGCTGGGCCTGATCGCGGGCGCGACGATCTTCATCGGCCTGCCCGTGGCGCGCATGAAGTCGTTCTCGCCGGTTGCGCGGGCCGGTCTCTCCGCGCTCGCGACGGGAATTCTCCTGTTCCTCTTCTGGGACGTGCTCACGGGCGCCGTCGATCCGATCGAGTCGGCGCTGCACGCGCGGCACTGGGGGCGGTTCGCGTGGCTTTCCGGCATCGGCGCAGCGGGGTTCGGCGCCGGCCTGATGGGCCTCGTCTACTACGCGGTCTGGATGCGTCGCCGCTCGAGCCGCCGCGTCACGCCGCTGGTCGGGCCGGGTGCTGCAGCGATCGACGAGTTCACTCACCGGCGCTGGATCGACGAGCTGACGCCGGGCAAGCAGCTCGCCCTGCTCATCGCGGTCGGGATCGGCGTCCACAACTTCGGCGAAGGTCTCGCGATCGGGCAGGCCGCCGCCGCCGGCTCGATCAGCCTGGCCGTGACGCTGATCGTCGGCTTCGGCCTCCACAACGCGACGGAGGGCTTCGGGATCTGCGGGCCGCTCGCGGGCGAGGGCACGCGGCCCAGCTGGGGGTTCCTCGGGGCGATGGGCGTGATCGGCGGCCTGCCGACGTTCCTCGGGACGATGCTCGGGCAGGCGTGGTCGAGCGAGGCGATGTCCGTCGTCTTCTTCGCCGTCGCCGCGGGCTCGATCCTCTATGTCGTGCAGGAACTCATGGCCGTCAACCGCAGCTACGGCCGCACCGCTCTCGTGACCTGGCTCGTCGTCGCAGGGATCCTGCTCGGCTTTGCGACGGATTTCGTGGTCAGCGCCGCCGGCGTCTAGCGGTCCGAACCCACACCCCACCCATCAGGGCGGGGCCGTATTCCCTCCGCCCTCTGGCGTCGACGCTACCCGCGCATCTGGCACGCGGTAGTCGCAACTTCGCGCCAACTTGCGCAGCGGCCGGCGCCGCGTGCAGGCTCCGACCACGGGCCGGGCTACGCTCGCTGCCCGTGTCTCGTCTCGCCTCGGTCTTCCCGCTCGTCAGCGCTCGCGCGCTTGCGCGCGCGTTCACCTACGCGGTTCCCGACACGGTGGGGAAGGGCGCCGTCGTCGAGATCCGCTTCGCCAACGCGCGGCGTCGTGGCGTCGTCGTCGACGTCGACGTCGAGGTGCCCGAAGGCGTCGAGCCCGCCACGATCGAGCACGTCCTCGAGGAGTTGCCGCCGGCGCTCGTCGATCTCGCGCTCTGGCTCGCCGACTACTACGGCTCGACCCCGGCCCGCGCGCTCGGGCTTGTCGCGCCCGAGTATCCGCCTCGCCGCGGCGAGCGTCGCGATCCCGGCGCCGCCGCCGAGCTTCCCGCCGGACCGACTCCCACCCGGCTCTCCGACACGCAGGAGGCTGCGCTCGCGCGCATCTCCGAGTTGCTCGCGGCCGGCGGCGGGAACGTCCTCCTCGCCGGTGCGACGGGCAGCGGGAAGACGGAGGTCTACATCCGCGCGTGCGAGGCTGCTGTCGCCGCCGGGCGCGGCGCGATCGTCCTCGTGCCCGAGATCGCCCTGACGCCCCAGACGGTGGGCCGCTTCCGCGCGCGCTTCGAGAACGTCGCGCTGCTCCACTCCGGCCTCAGCGAGGCCGAGCGCCGCGACGAGCGCGAGCGGATCCTCGCGGGAGAAGCACAGGTCGTGGTCGGCGCCCGCTCGGCGGTCTTCGCGCCGCTCGCCTCTCTCGGCGTGATCTGCATCGACGAGGAGCACGACGCCTCGTACAAGCAGGAGTCCGACCCGCGCTACGACGCCCGCACCGTCGCCGCGAAGCGGGCCGCGCTCGAGGGCGCCGTCGCCGTCTTCGGCTCCGCGACGCCGCGGCCCGAGTCGTGGCAGGCGCTCGAGCGGCTCGAGCTCGGCGGCCGGATCGCGGCGCCGATGCCGACCGTGCGCGTCGTCGACCTGCGCGGGGAGAAGGCGTACCCGCTCTCGGCGCCGCTCCTCGCCGAGCTCGGCGGGCTCGCGGAGAACGGCGGGAAGGCGATCCTCCTGCTCAACCGCCGCGGCGTCGCGCCCGCGCTCCACTGCCGCGCGTGCGGCGCCACCCGCCGTTGCACGAACTGCGACGTGGCCCTAACGCTCCACGGTGACGGCACCCTCCGCTGCCACCACTGCGGCGCCCGCGAGCCCGCCGGAGACTCCTGCCCGGCGTGCGGCTCGTCCGAGCTCGCCCGCATCGGAGCGGGGACGCAGCGGCTCGAGCGCGAGCTCGAGAAGCACGTGCCGGAGCTCGAGCGGATCCGCCTCGACGCCGACGCGGTCTCGAAGCCGGGGCAGCTTCGCGCCGCGCTCGAACGGTTCGCGGCCGCCGAGCGCGCCGTCCTAGTCGGCACGCAGATGGTCGCGAAGGGGCACCACTTCGCGGGTGTCGAGCTCGCCGCGGTCGTCGACGCCGACACCGGACTCGCGCTCCCCGACTTTCGCGCCGAGGAGCGGACGTTCCAGCTCCTCACGCAGCTCGCCGGACGGAGCGGGCGAGAGGCGCCGGGCCGCGTCATCGTGCAGACGTTCCAGCCCGACTCGCGCGCCGTCCAGTACGCAGCGCGTCACGACGTTGCAGGCTTCCTCGCCGGAGAGCTCGCGCGCCGAAAGGCGCTCGGCTACCCGCCGTTCCGCCACCTCGTCCGGATCGTCGTCTCCGGGCCCGACGACGCCGACCCTATGCGCGCGCTCGAGGAGCTCAAAGCCGGCCTGTCGGACTTCGACCTGCTCGGGCCGGCACCGCTCCTGCGGCTCAGGAACCGCCATCGCGCGCAGCTCATCGGCAAGACCGACCGCCCACGCGCGCTCGCGACGCGCGCCGCTTCGCTTCTCACCGCGGCGGCGCCGGCGATGCGGCGCGCATCCCTGACCGTCGTCGTCGACGTCGATCCCCAGTCCGTCTAGTCTCCCGCCCGTGGAGGAGAGGGTCCGCACCGGCGGCTGTCTCTGCGGTGCAGTTCGCTACAGCGTGCGCGGCGAGCCGTTCCACGTCGGCCGCTGTCACTGCGGCGACTGCCGGAAGAGGTCGGGGAGCACATACACGATCTACGGGCAGTGGCCGCTCGACGCGTTCGAATCGACCGGGGAGTACGCCACGTTCCGCCACGACAGCTTCTGCCCGCGCTGCGGCTCGCGTCTGTTCTCTGTCCATCCGGAAGGCGTCGAGCTGCAGCTCGGCTCGCTCGACGATGCGCCGTTCGAGTTGAAGCCGGAAGCCGAGATCTGGATCAAGCGGCGCGAGCCGTGGCTTGGGGACGTCGAAGGGGCAGGGCAGCACCAGGAGAGTCGCCCCCGCCAGCGCGTAGCGCCGCGAAGTCGTAAGGTCGTCCCATGAAGGACTTCAAGGAGTTCCTCCTCCGCGGCAACCTCGTCACGACGGCGGTCGCCTTCGTCGTCGGCGTCGCGTTCGCCGGCGTCGTCACGGCTCTCGTCGCCGACCTGATCACGCCGCTCATCGCGGCGATCGGCGGGAACCCCGACTTCTCGAAGCTCCACTTCACGATCAACGACAGCAAGTTCCTCTACGGCTCGTTCTTCAACGCGCTCATCACGTTCGTCGTGATCGCGGCGGTCGTCTTCTTCCTCGTCGTCAAGCCGACGAACGCGCTCATGGACCGGATGAAGACCGAGCCGCCGGTCGACGAGACGGTGCAGCAGTGCCCGCACTGCCTGAGCTCGATCCCCGCCGCCGCGAGCGTGTGCTCGTTCTGCACGCGCGACGTCGGCTAGTCCGCGACCCGCTGGAACGGGCGGATCGTCACGGCCGCGAGGGTACCCTCCGCCCGATGACGGAGATCGAAGGCCAGGTCAAGAACGAGCAGCTCGACCCGGAACGCGAGGCGCGGCGCCGGTTCGCGCTCGCCCAGATCCGCCAGTATCCCGACGCCGCGCTGAGGATGGAGGCGCGGCTCGTGGAGGAGTTCGACGACGACCTTCGCCGGCTCGTCGAGCGGATGAAGCAGCTCATGGTCGATGCCAACGGGATCGGCCTCGCCGCGACGCAGGTGGGCGTGCTCCAGCGGTTGTTCGTCTTCCAGCGCGCGGAGGACGAGGTCGTCGCGCTCGCAAATCCCGAGATCGTCGAGCGGAGCGATGAGGTGTCCGTCGACGACGAGGGCTGTCTGTCGATCCAGGGCGTCCTTCTCCCGATCGAGCGGCCCGAGACGATCGTGATCGCCGGCCGTGACGAGCACGGCGCCGAGGTGCGGTACGAGCTCGAGGAGCCGTACTCGCGCGTCGCGCAGCACGAGGCCGACCATCTCGACGGCGTCCTCATCCTCGACCGGACGACGCCCGAGGCGCGGCGCGAGGCGCTCGCCGCCCTGCGCCCGCGCATCGTGCTGAGTTAGCCGTGGCGAAGATCGCGGTCGCCGCGACCGGGGCGTTCGGCGCCGACGTCCTCGATCGGCTCGCGGTCGAGCACGAAGTCGTGCAGCTTTTCACGCGTCCGGACAAGCCTGCAGGACGAGGACGGCGCGTCGCCGCCCCGCCGGCGAAAGTGTTTGCCGAGCGGCTCGGCATCGACTTCGAGCAGCCCGCGAAGCTCGACGACGGGATCGGCATCGCCGCGCACTCGGTCGTCGTCTGCGACTACGGCCTCCTGATCCCGAGCTCGCTCCTCGAGCGCGCGCTCTGGCTCAACGTCCATCCGTCGCTCCTGCCGCGCTGGCGCGGCGCCGCGCCGGTCGAGCGGGCCATCATGGCCGGAGACACGGAGACCGGCGTGACGATCCACCGCACGGTCGAGGCGCTCGACGCCGGGCCGGTTGCCGCGCAGCGCGCGTTCCCGATCGGGCCCGAGGACGACGCCGGTGCGGTGTACGCGCGCTGCGCCGAGGTCGCCGCCGAGCTCCTGCGCGACGTGCTCGCGGAGGACGAGCCGGTGTTCACACCGCAGCCGGCGGACGGCGTCACGTACGCGGAGAAGATCGGGCCGGCCGATCGGGAGCTCGATCCGAACGCGCCGGCGCCGGAGCTCGTGAACCGCGTCCGCGCGCTGTCGCCGCACATCGGCGCGCGGCTCGGCGATCTCCTCGTCTGGCGCGCGCGGGTCGGCGACGACGGCGCGTTCGAGCCGCTCGCGGTGCAGCCCCCGGGCGGCAAGCGGATGCCGTATGACGCGTACCTGCGAGGTCGCCGGTGACCTGGTGGCACGCGGTTGTCGAGGCGCGGCACGAGCTCATGAATCCGACGAGCCCGGAGAAGATCCTCCTGCTCGGCGAGCGGCTCGGGCTCGGCCCGGAGTCCCACGTGCTCGACATCGCCTCCGGGAGCGGCGGCCCTGCCCTGATCCTCGCCGAGACCTTCGGCTGTCGTTTGACGTGTGTCGAGCGCGCGCCGGAGTTCGTCGCCAGGGCGCGCGAGCGCGTCGGCGCGGCGGGCCTCGGCGACCGCATCGAGATCGTCGAGGCCGACGCCGCGACGTACGAGCTCGGCCGCTACGACGCCGCTCTCTGTATCGGCGCGACCTTTGCCTACGGCGGCCTCGTTCCGACCCTCGAGCGGCTGCGTCCGGTCGCACCGCTGCTCGCGATCGGCGAGCCGTACTGGCGGGTGTGGCCGCTCCCGCCGGATCCGTTCGCGGGCGGGAACGAGCGCACCGCCGAGAGCGAGTGGCTTCCGCTACTCGAGACCGTCGAGCGGTTCGAGTCGACCGGCGTCCGCGTCGTCTCGCTCATCGCCTCGTCGCAGGACGACTGGGACCGGTACGAGTCGCTCCACTGGCAGACGCTCGACGAGTGGCTCGCGGCCAATCCCGGACACCCGCAGGCCGACGAGTTCCGCGAGCACGGCGCGGCGAAGCGCGCGCGCTACCTCGGCTGGGAGCGCGACACGATGGGCTGGGCGATCTTCGTCTGCCGCACGTGAGCGTCTCGGCCGCGCGCCGCGCCGCGTACGAAGTCCTCCTCCGCGTCTTCGAGCAGGACGCGTACGCCGACCGTGCCTTCCGCACGGCGGCGGAGGATCTCGACGAGCGCGACCGCGCCTTCGCGCAGCGGCTCGCGTACGGCTCCGTCCAGCGCGTTCGGACGCTCGACCACGCGATCGGCACGCTCGGCAAGCGGCCGGTGCACAAGCTCGACGCGCCGGTGCGCGCAGCTCTGCGGCTCGGTGCGTACCAGCTCGGCTACACCGACACGGCGCCGCACGCCGCGGTGAACGAGTCGGTCGAGCTCGTCCGCCAGGCGCGGATCGAGCGCGCGGTGCCGTTCACGAACGCGGTGATGCGGCGGCTCGCCGACGGGATCGGGCCCCTCCTCGATTCGCTGCCCGACGGTGCGCTCAAGGAGAGCTATCCGGACTGGATCCACGACTCGTTCGTCCGCGTGCTCGGATCCGACGGGGCGCTCGCGCTCATGCGTGCGATGAACGAGCCGCTCGAGACCGTCGTGCGGCTCGTCTCCGGGGCGCCGGTCGGAGAGCCGACCGACATTCCCGGCGCCTATCGCGTCGGGCGGGTCGACGATCTCGCGGTCGCGGAGGGACGGATCTGGCCGCAGAGCCGCGGCTCGCAGCTCGCCGCGCTCTGCCTCGGCTCACAGGACGGCGAGCGCGTCCTCGACCTCTGCGCCGCGCCGGGCGGCAAGACCGGCGCGCTCCGCGGCGACGTCACGGCGGTCGAGATCGACCCGCATCGCGCGAGCGAGCTCCGTGCGAACCTCGCGACGATGGGGCGCGCCGACGTGACGGTCGTCGAGGCTGACGGCACCGCGCTCCCGCCGGAGCTCGCCGGCTTCGACCGCGTGCTCGTGGACGCGCCGTGCTCGGGCCTCGGCGTCCTCGCGCAACGGCCGGATCTCCGCTGGCGGGCGACTCCGCTCGCCGATCTGCAGACGGCGCTTCTCCGCTCCGCCGCCGAGCGCGTCAGGCCGGGCGGGACGATCGTCTACTCCGTTTGCACGCTCAACCCGGACGAGTGCGAGGCGGTCGTCGACGCGAGCGGGCTTGGCGTCCAGCCGCTCGGCGAGGAGTGGCCGGAGTTCGCGCACCCGTCGCGGCCGGAGTTCCTCCTCACGCTCCCGCACGTCCACGGGACGAGCGGCTTCTTCATCGCGCGCCTCGCGCGGGACTGACCTGTCCCAACCGGACACGTCCAGGCGTCTGACGCAAGGACGCGGCCCTCTTGGACAGTGCTTGAGCCGCCGTGGAGCGCGTCCCGCGGGGTGCGACGCCGTACGATCTGGCCGATGGCATGGGAGGACTGGATCCGGACGAGCGAGATCGAGCCGTCGCTGTACGCGGCCGACCTCGCTCGCCTCGGCGAGCAGATCGACGTCCTCCTGAACGCCGGCTGCCGCATCTTCCACTTCGATGTCGGAGACGGGCACTTCGTCGAGCCGGTCACGATCGGGCCCGTCGTCCTCCGCTCGATCGCGCCCCGCGTGCATGCGCAGGGAGGCGTGCTCGACTGTCATCTCATGGTCGACAACCCGCTGCGCCACTTCCCGCAGATCGCCGCGGCCGGCGGCGACAGTGCGACGTTCCACTACGAGGTCGTCGACGACGTCCCTGCGACGATCGCCGCCGCGCGCGCACACGGCCTGCAGGTCGGGGTCGCGTTCAACCCCGAGAGCGAGCCGGAGGACGTCGCGCGCGTGGCCGGCGACGCCGACCTCGTCCTCTGCATGAGCATCCATCCCGGCTACAGCGGCCAGACGTTCATGCCGGAGGCGGTCGACCGCATCGCTCGCCTTCGCGCGGCGCTGCCCGGCCACATGCCGATCCAGGTGGACGGCGGGATCGACGAGGACACGATCGCCGGCGCGCGCGACGCGGGCGCCTCGCTCTTCGTGGCCGGCTCGGCGATCTTCGGGCACGGCGATCCCGCCGCCGCCTACCGCCGCCTCGCGCAGGCTGTTGCCTGACCGCTTCTACGCACGCGCGCTCGAACTCGCCGAGCGCGGGCGGGGCAAGACGGCCGACCATCCCGTCGTCGGCGCGGTCGTCGTCCGCGACGGCGAGATCGTCGGCGAAGGCTGGTACGAGTACGACCTCGTGCGCCACGCCGAGCCCGCCGCGCTCGAGCAGGCCGGGGAGAAGGCGCGCGGCGCGACGCTCTACGTCACGCTCGAGCCGTGCTCCCACCATGGCCGCACGCCGCCGTGCGCCGACGCGGTCGTCGAGGCGGGCGTCGCACGCGTCGTCGTCGGCGCGCGCGACCCGAACCCCGTCGTCGACGGGCGCGGCCTCGCGCGGCTCGCCGCCGCAGGGATCGAAGTCGAGCTCCTCGACGACCTCGCCGCGCGGCGCCAGAACGAGGCGTGGCGGACGTGGAAGGGACTCGGACGTCCGTTCGTGACGTACAAGGCGGCGATCACGCTCGACGGGCGCGTCTCGGTTCCGGGAAAGCGCTGGGTCTCGGGCGAGGAGTCGCGGAGGCGCGTGCACGAGCTTCGCGCGGCCTCCGATGCGGTCGCGGTCGGCATGGGGACGGTCCGTGCCGACTCGCCGCGGCTCGACGCGCGCGGCGTCGACGTGACGCGCCAGCCGCGCCGGCTCGCGTTCGGGCGCGGCCCGCTGCCCGACGGCACCGACCTGGAGCTACGGAGCGGCCCGCTCGCCGACGAGCTCGCCGCGCTCGCCGCTGACGGCGTGCAGTCACTGCTCCTCGAAGGAGGCCCGACGGTCGCGACGGCGTTCGTCGAAGCGGGGCTCGTCGACAAGCTCCTCCTTTTCGTCGCGCCCGTGCTCTCCGGCGCCGGCCCGCGCGTCCTCGGCGATCTCTCGCGGCCGCTCGAGCTCCTCCACCTCCGCTCGGAGCCGTGCGGAGAGGACGTCCTCGTCGAGGCGTACCTCCGCGAGCCGTAGAGAGAAGTAGCGGGCCCGCGGGGAGTCGCTGCCGCAGGCCCGCTGCAGTGCCACCCTGCCAAGGCCGCCGCGGCGGCGCGTCCGCGCAAGTGCTGACGCACGTTCGGCAAAACCGCATCGTTACTACGCTTGGCTCGATGTTCACGGGAATCGTGCGCGAGGTCGGAACGGTTGCGTCCTTCGACGGCGGGCGGCTCGTCGTCGAGACCGCCACCGACGCCGGCATCGGCGATTCGGTCGCGATCGCCGGCGTCTGCCTCACCGTCACCGGCCGGGAGAACGGCGGTCTCGCTTTCGACGTCGTCGAGGAGACGCTTTCCCGCACGACGTTGCGGGGTCTGGCGTCGGGCGACAAGGTGAACGTCGAGCCGTCCCTCCGCGCGGGCGACCCGCTCGGCGGCCACATCGTCCAGGGCCACGTCGACGGAGTCGGCAGCCTGCGCGCGCGCGAGGAGCTCACGTGGTTCGACGCGCCGCCGGAGATCGTCCGCTACTGCGTCGAGAAGGGCTCGATCGCCGTCGACGGCACGTCGCTCACGGTCGCCGCCGTCGACGAGGACGGCTTCGCGGTCGCGCTCATCCCGCACACGCTCGAGGCGACGACGCTCGGCTCCCTCGAGCCGGGCGACCCCGTGAACCTCGAGGTCGACGTGCTCGCGAAGTACGTCGAGCGGTTGCGCGCATGAGCGAGTTCGCGTCGGTGGAGGAGGCGATCGAGGACATCCGCGCCGGCCGCATGGTCGTCGTCGTCGACGATCCCGACCGCGAGAACGAAGGCGACCTCGTCGTCGCCGCGGAGTTCGCGACGCAGGAGGCGGTCAACTTCATGGCGACGCACGCGCGCGGCCTCATCTGCCTCTGCCTCACCGGTGACCGGTGCGAGGAGCTCGGCCTGCCGCCGATGACGCAGCGGAACGAGGCGCGCCTCGGCACCGCGTTCACGGTCTCGGTCGAAGCGCGGGAAGGAGTCACGACCGGGATCTCCGCCGCCGACCGCGCGCACACGATCGCTGTCGCGATCGAGCCGCAGTCGACCGCCCACGACCTCGTCCAGCCCGGCCACATCTTCCCGCTCCGCGCCCGCGACGGCGGCGTCCTCGTCCGCGCCGGCCAGACCGAGGCGGCCGTCGACCTCGCGCGGCTCGCCGGCCTCAATCCCGCCGGCGTCGTCTGCGAGATCATGAACGAGGACGGGACGATGGCCCGCGTGCCGGATCTCGTGCCGTACTGCGAGCGGCACGGCCTCAAGATGATCACGGTCGCCGACCTGATCGAGTACCGCCGCCGCACGGAGAAGCTCGTCGAGCGCGTCGTCTCCGTCCAGCTGCCGACGGAGTACGGCTTCTTCACGGCGACGGCCTTCCGCGAGACGCTGACCGGCCGCGAGCACGTCGCGCTCGTGATGGGGGAGATCGGCGACGACATCCTCGTGCGCGTCCACTCCGAGTGCCTGACCGGCGACGTCTTCCACTCGCTCCGCTGCGACTGCGGCGAGCAGCTCGAGTCGGCGCTCGCAACGATCGCGGCCGCGGGAAACGGCGTCATCCTCTACATGGCGCAGGAGGGGCGCGGCATCGGCCTCCTCAACAAGCTGCGCGCGTACGAGCTCCAGGAGCAGGGCCTCGACACCGTCGAAGCGAACGTCGCGCTCGGCTTCGCCGCCGACGAGCGGGAGTGGGGGATCGGCAACCAGATCCTCGCCGAGCTCGGGATCACGACGATGCGCCTCCTCACGAACAACCCGAAGAAGGTCTCCGGCGTCGAGGCGTACGGGCTGCGCGTCACCGAGCAGGTGCCGATCGAGATGCCCCCGCATCCGGAGAACGTGCGGTATCTGGCCGCGAAGCGGGATAAGCTCGGCCACAAGCTCCATCACCAAGACCTGAAGTTCGGACCGGAGGGCGAATGAGCAGCAGCAGCGGCGGGTTCTGGCCGGGCGACGAGCCCGAGGATGACGAGACGGGTGACGAGGATCTCGGAGTAACGGAGCCGGAACCGGAGGCGGCGTCCGAGTCGACTGGCTGGCAGCTGCCGGAGCCCGAGTCCGAACCGGAGCCGGAGCCCGATCCGGTCATCGCGCACCGGCCTGGCGAGATCGACGTCCCGGGCGGCATCGCCGTGATCGAGGGCGCGCCGTTCGGCAGCGGCCGCAGCGTCGGGATCGTCGTCGCGCGCTTCAACTCCGAGATCTCGAACGCGTTGCTCGAGTCGGCGCTCGAAGCGCTTGCCGCCGCCGGCGTGGAGCAGGACCGGATCACCGTCATGCCCGTTCCCGGGGCGTTCGAGCTCCCGATCGGGGCGATGGCTCTCGCCAAGACGCGCCGGTACTCGTGCGTGATCGGCCTCGGCTGCGTCATCCGCGGCGAGACGCCCCATTTCGACTTCGTCGCGACTGAAGCCGCCTCGGGCCTCCAGCTCGCCGGGCTCGAGACGGGAGTGCCGGTCGCGTTCGGCGTCCTCACGGTCGACACCATCGAGCAGGCGCAGGCGCGGCTCCACAAAGGCGGGGAGGCGGCGCGGGCGGCGCTCGAGATGGCCGACATCTTCTCCCAGGTCCGCGCCCAGGTGAGGGCATCGGGATAGCTCGCGAGTCCTGCGGACTCGCTCGCTGGGTGGCGGAACTCCGGCGCGGAAGAGCGCGGTCTTCCGCGCCTCCGTGCTGAGACCTCGTTACCCGCCGCGGCGGGCGCCTTCGGCGCGCCGGGGAGCGGGAAAGCCTGCGGCTAAGCCGCGCTGCGCGCTGCCTTTAGCCTCCGGCTTCGCGTAATTCCCTACCAAGCCGGCGACGTGCAAGCTTTGCTCGCTACCCTGTCGCGCGATGTCCAAGGTCTGCGCAATCTGCGGCAAGAAGCCCGGCTTCGGCAACCACCGGAGCCACTCGATGGTCGCCACGAAGCGGCGCTTCGAGCCGAACCTCCAGCGCGTCCGCGTCCTCCTCGCGGGCAAGGCGCAGCGGGCGTACGTCTGCACGCGCTGCCTCAAGGCCGGAAAGGTTCAGAAGGCGCTTTAGCCCTGCGGTTCGCGCCACATTGGGCGCACCGTCACGCCGGGCAGTATCTCGACCTCGCCGCGCGACTCGAAGCCGAGGCGCTCGTACAGTCGCGCATTGTCTGCGGTCGACGCCTCGAGATAGGCCGGAGCGCGTTCCTCGTCGCAGCGGTGCAGCGCCGGCTCGAGAAGTGCAGCGCCGCGGCCCTGGCCCTGCGCCTCGGGCACGACACCGACGGCGACGAGATACCAGTGCGGCTCGTTCGGGTGGTGTTTCGCCATCGCGCTCAGCGCGCGCGACGCCGTCAGGAACTCGCGCGGGAAAAGGAACAGGTAGCGCGGCAGGTTCCGGAGCTGCACGGACACCGGCTCGGGGTAACCGCCGGGCCGGCGCCAGATCGCGGCGCCCAGCCCGTCGTCGTCGATCCAGACCTCGCCGTAACCCGAGAGCGTGAGCCGGCACTCGATGTCGAAGAACTTCGTCCGGCGGGCTGCATTCCTCCGCGTGTCCGGGATGAACTGCGTGGTAACCGGATCGGCGGCGAAGGCGCGGCCTAGGATCTCGGCGGCCGTTCCGGCTTTCTCGTTCGTCGCGAGCCTCGGCATGCCTACCGTGTCCCGAACGTGCGCGCGTGTTCGGTGCCGGGGGCGAACGGATCGGGGCGCCGGTTCTCCGGCACCTTGATCGCCGAGCGGCCGCCGGCGCCGGCGAGGGGTTCGTCGTCGAAGCGCGGGATTACATGCAAGTGCGCGTGCTGCAGTTCCTGGCCGCCGCTCGGGCCGCAGTTCCAGATGAGCGTGTAGCCGTCCGGCGAGAGGCGATCGTCCCAGGCGGCCTTGGCCGCGAGGAGCAGCTCGTGTGTCGCCGTCCACTCCTCGGGCGTGAAGTCGAAGGGCGTTGACGCATGCGCTCTGGGGACGATGACGCCGCAGCCGGGCAGAATATCCGGTGGGTCACGGGGATCTCTGGTTGAGGCGTAGACGCACCAGTCGTTCTCGACATACACCTCGGCGAGTTCGCGCAGCCGTTCCCGGTCGCAGAAGACGCAGCTGTCGGACATTCGGCAATTATCGCGCAACCGCCGCCCGCGTGCCGGCGTCGAAGTCGAGGATGGAAGCGGGGCACGCCCTCTCCTCGCCCCTGGGGCGGATCACGATCTCGAGTGGTGCGATCGCGCAGATCGTGGCCGAGACCGCGCTCGAGTGCTACGGCGTCGTCGGCATGAAGGGCTCGCCCCTTCGACGGATTGGGGGCGGGCGGATCGCGCGCGGGCGTGGCCACGCGCGCGGAATCGAGGTCGGACGTGACGGCGACGGTGGCGTCACGGTCGACCTTCACGTCGTCGTCGAGTACGGCCTCAACCTCGCGGAGGTCGCGTCGAGCGTCCGGAATCGCATCGCGTACGAGGTGGAGCGGCTGACCGGGCTGCCGGTGCTCGCCGTCGAGGTTCACGTCGACGCCGTGCGGACTTCTGGAAAGTGAGCGCCGCCGCGGACATCGACCGCGTCCGCGCTGTCGTCGGCTCGGCGCTGAGCTCGCTCGAGGCGAGTCGCGCGCGGATCGACGACCTCAACGTCTATCCCGTCCCTGACGGCGACACCGGCACGAATCTCACGCTCACGGTTCGCGCCGTCGCGGAGGCTCTCGGCGACTCGGAAGCGGCAGACCGTCCGGCGCTCGCGCACGAGGTTGCGCGCGCGGCGCTCATGGGCGCGCGCGGGAACTCGGGCGTGATCCTCTCCCAGATCGTTCGCGGCGCTGCCGACGTGCTCGCCGAGTCGGCGAACGGCGTCGAGCCGAAGCTCGCCGCGCGCGCGCTGCGCGGAGCCTCCGACGCCGCGTATTCCGCGGTGCGCCGGCCGGTCGAGGGGACGATGCTCTCCGTCGTGCGCGAGCTCGCCGAGGAGGCGGAGAGCCGCGCCGACGATCCCGCGCCGCTCGGCGAGCTGCTCGTCGATCTCGTGCGGCGCGGGGAAGACGCGGTCGCCCGCACGCCGGAGCAGCTCGAGGTGCTGCGCGAGGCAGGTGTCGTAGACGCGGGCGGCGCCGGCCTCGTCGAGCTGCTGCGCGGCGTCGCTGCCGCCGTCTCCGGCGAGCCGGTGCCGGAAGCGCCGGCCGTCGCGACCGAGCGCGCGGGCCTCGACGCGATCCACCTCGAGCAGTCGCGCTACCGCTACTGCACGGTCTTCGTGGTCGAGGGCGAAGGGCTCGACCGGGACGCGCTCGAGGCGCAGCTCGAGCGACTCGGCGACTCGCTCCTCGTCGTCGGCGACGACTCGGCGCTCAAGGTGCACGTCCACACCGACGATCCCGGCGCCGCTCTCTCGCTCGGCACCGCCGCCGGGACGATCGAGGGCATCGAGATCGCGAACATGCAGGTGCAGCAGGAGGAGCGCGAGCGGAGGCTCTCCGTCGTTCCCGACCCTGTCGAGCGTGCCGTGTGCGGCGTCGTCGCGGTCGTCGCGGGGGAGGGGAACCGAGGGCTCTTCGAGAGCGTCGCCGAGCCGGTCGGCCCGATCCGGATCGTCGCCGGCGGTCAGACCGCGAACCCGTCGACGGCGGAGCTGCTTGCCGCGATCGAGCAGCTTCCGGCCGACGAGGTGATCCTCCTGCCGAACAACTCGAACGTCCGGCTCGCCGCCGAGCACGCTGCGCGGAGCGCCGGCCGCCCGGTCGAGGTCGTCGCGACCGACTCGATCACGGCGGGGCTCGCCGCGCTCGTCGCGTTCGACGGCTCGCGCACTGCCGCGGAGAACGCGGCCGAGATGCGCGAGACGGTCGCAGCGGTCGCGGCGGGAGAGGTTACGCGCGCGTCGCGTGACGTCCAGCTCAACGGCGTCGCGATCAGGAACGGCGAGTGGCTCGGGCTGGCAGACGGCGATCCGGTCGCCGGGGGAGACGACTTCGTCGATGTCACCCTGGCCGTGATCGAGCGTCTCCTCAGCGAGCCGCGCTCCCTCCTCACGCTCCTGACGGGCGCCGAGCCGCAGCCGCTCGACGGCCTCGTCGACCGCATCGCCGCCGCCTATCCGGAGGTCGAGATCGAAGTGCACGAGGGCGGCCAGCCTCACTACCCGCTGCTTCTCGGCGCGGAATAGGCTCTCTGTCATGAGCCGCGTGCGGGTCGTGCTCGTCGAGGACAACGAGGTCGACTACCGGCTGCCGGGTCCCGACAGCGCACAGACGACGAAGGAGCTGCGCGCGGACCTGCCCGAGCTCGGCGTCGTCGCGTGAACCTCACCGCCGCGAACACCGCGATCGTCCTCGACTCGACCGCCGACCTGCCCGATGCGGCGGCGCGCTTCCCGAACTGGCGCGTCGTGCCGCTCTACGTCCGCTTCGGCGACGAGAGCTTCAAGGACGGGGTCGACATCTCGGCCGACGAGTTCTACGAGCGGCTGCGGCACGACCCGGAGTTTCCCCGCACCTCGCAGCCGACGCCGGCCGACTTCCTCCGCTGCTATCGCGAGCTCATCTCCTACGAACGGATTTTCTCGCTGCACCTCTCGGCCAACGTCTCGGGAACGTACGAGAGCGCAGAGAACGCCGCCGAGGAGGTCGGGCACGGAGTCGTGCGCGCCGTCGACACGGAGACCGCGTCCGCGTCGGTCGGGATGCTCGCGCTCGCGATCCAGCGGCGGCTCGAGCGCGGCACGACCGACGAGGAGATCGACGAGCTCATCGAGCGGTACCGGCGCGAGCGCGGGCTGCTGTTCACCGTCGACACGCTCGAGTTCCTCCAGCGCGGCGGACGGATCGGGAAGGCGCGAGCGTTCGCGGGCGGGATCCTCCACGTGAAGCCGATCCTCTCGATCGTGGACGGCGAGGTCGCGCCGGTGAAGCGCGTCCGCGGCGAGCGGAAGGCGTTCGCCGAGCTCGTCGAGGCGATCGAGAGAGAGACGACGGACGAGCCCGGCTGGCGCTTCTCGGTCGCGCACGCCGCCGCGCCGGAGCGGGCGGCCGAGCTCGAAGCCCTGATCCGCGAGCGCCGTCCGAACGCCGAGCTCGAGCTCGACGTCCCGCTCGGCGCGGTGATCGGCGCTCACGCCGGCCCGGGCACGCTCGGTCTGTTCTGGTTCCGCGACGGCTGACCGGTGAGCAACGGCTCGAACTCGGTCGGGGGCAGCGGACATAGAGGTGCAGTGCAGGCTTCAGATGCCGACCTGTGGGTACGTTCGCGGGCCGGCGATGCGGACGCGTTCGGGCTCTTGTTCGAGCGCCACGCGAAGCCGATCTACAACTACTGCTTCCGCCGGATCGGCGACCGCGAGTCCGCGCGGGAGATGCTCCAGGTCGTCTTTCTCGAGGCCTGGCGGCGTCGGAACAAGGAGCTGCCGCCCGACAAGGTTCTGCCCTGGCTGTACGGCATTGCCACGAACGTTCTTCGCAACCAGCGGCGTTCGGAGCGTCGGTTTGCAGCGACGCTCCGCAGGCTGCCGGCTGCCCAGGTCGAGCCGGACTTCGCCGACTCCGCTGCCGAGCATCTCGACTACGAGCGCCAGGCTCAAACCGCGATGAGCCGTCTCCGGGCGCTCCCCAAGCGGGAGCAGGATGTCTTCGTCCTCTGTGTCGCGATGGAGCTGCCCTACGACGACGCCGCGTTCGCGCTCGGCGTCCCGATCGGCACCGTGCGCTCACGGCTTTCGAGCGCCCGGGCGCGGCTTCGCGAACTCGATTCCGCCTCCGGACATGAGCAGGGTGACAGCACGAACGTTCAGGAGGCACACCAGCCATGACCGACCGGATTTCCTTTCCCCCGCTGCTCGA